>NZ_JBHWJZ010000024.1:0-142107 GCF_042731085.1 Streptomyces sp. NPDC059875 | reverse complement strand
GAGCGGGGGCCTTCGGCGTTCTCCGCCCGGGGACCCCGGCCCCGCACACCAAAAAGGGGCCCGCCGCACCAAAGAACGGTGCGGCGGGCCCCTTCGTACGGCAGCCCGTCGGGCACTTACCGCAGGCGGGCCATGAGCGCGTGCTCGACCAGGGTGATGAGCGCGCTCTTGGCGTCCGCGCGGTGGCGGGCGTCCGTGGTGATGATCGGGGTGTCCGGGCCGATCTGGAGGGCCTCACGGACCTCCTCCGGGTTGTACGGCTGGTGGCCGTCGAACCCGTTCAGCGCGATGACGAACGGCAGGCCGCTGTTCTCGAAGTAGTCGACGGCCGGGAAGCAGTCGGCGAGACGGCGCGTGTCGACCAGGACCACGGCGCCGATGGCACCGCGGACCAGGTCGTCCCACATGAACCAGAAGCGGTCCTGACCGGGCGTACCGAAGAGGTACAGGATCAGGTCCTGGTCCAGGGTGATACGGCCGAAGTCCATCGCGACAGTCGTCGTCGTCTTGTCGCCGGTGTGCGTGAGGTCGTCGATGCCCGCGGACGCAGACGTCATCACGGCCTCGGTACGCAGCGGGTTGATCTCCGAGACGGCGCCGACGAACGTGGTCTTGCCCACGCCGAAGCCACCCGCCACCACGATCTTCGCGCTGGTGGTTGAACGGGCCGCGCCGCCGCTAGAGCTTGCGAAGTCCACTGAGCACCCTTTCGAGCAGTGTCACGTCTGGCTGACCGCCGGCGGCCTCGTCGCCGCCGGGCTGGTGGATGGCGACAAGTCCGGCCTCCGCCAGGTCGGCGACGAGGATACGGGCAACGCCGAGGGGGATGGAGAGAAGTGCCGAGATCTCGGCCACCGACTTGATCTCGAAGCACAGTCGGCAGATCCGCTGGTGCTCGGGCAACTGCCCCTGCAGCCGGGCCGGATCGGCCGTCGTACTGACCAGCGCCTCGATGGCGAGCTGGTAACGCGGCCGGGTCCGGCCGCCGGTCATCGCGTACGGACGCACCAGCGGGTTGTGCCCGCCGGAACCGCCCGCACCGCGGCGCGCGGCGCTCGGCGAACCGACCGGCGCCGCCGGCTGCTGGGCCTGAGGCTGCTGGTAGGGCTGCGGTGCGCCCTGTCTGCTCGGCGCGGAGGGAAAGTTGAACCGGTTCTGCGTGGTGTCGCCGTGCGGCTGCGATCCGTCAAAACCGTTGTAAGGGCGTCCGCCCGGGGGTGTACCCACGTCTCCTCCTCCGACTGCCTCGCGGTCCATGTCCCTGTGGAGCCGCGCCACCGCACCTTACGGTGCGGTGGCGTGAAACGCACTGTCTGTCTGTTAGTTGAGAAGACTTCCCTGAAGCTCCGCCCGGAGGTCAGGAGTCAGAACGCTGCCCGCGCGGTCGACGAGCAGAGCCATCTCGTAGCCCACGAGACCGATGTCGGCCTCCGGGTGCGAGAGCACGGCCAGCGAGGAGCCGTCCGAGATCGACATGATGAAGAGGAAGCCGCGCTCCATCTCCACGACGGTCTGGTTGACCGCACCGCCCTCGAAGATCCGGGACGCGCCCGCGGTCAGCGAGGTCAGTCCGGAGGCGACGGCCGCCAGCTGGTCGGCTCGGTCCCGGGGGAAGCCCTCGGACATCGCCAGCAGGAGTCCGTCGGCGGAGACCACCACCGTGTGGGACACCCCGGGGGTGTTGTCCACGAAGTTGGTGATCAACCAGTTCAGATTCTGCGCCGCCTGGCTCATGCTCACACTAACGCTCCTGGTTGTAGGTACTGCCCGGGCCGAGGCCCGATCCGTTCGTGTCCGTTCCCGCGGTACGTCCCTGCTGGACACCGCGGCGCAGGTTGCTCAACCTGCCCCGCACGTCCTCAGGCGCGCGGGAGACCTGGGGGCCGCCCTGCGGGGTCTGCTCCGCCGTGCCCTCGACCAGATTGGCCTTCGGGACCCGCTTCGGAAGACCGGAGGAGGTGACCCCGCCCGCCTTCGGGTCGCGGAGCTTCTCGGCCCGCTGCCAGCGCTCGTCGTTCGTCGAGCGCCATTCGTCGGAACCGTCGGCTTCGTTCTGCTGCACCGGCGCCGGCTGCTGGACCGGCTGCTGGGCCGTCCGCGTCGGCAGGCCCTGCTGCGCGGGCTGCGAGCCCTGCGCGGCGGTGCTGCCACGGCGCGGCAGACCGGCGTCGGTCATCGCGTGGCCGGCGTCCCGGGTCGGGTTCTGCGTGGGACCCGGACGGTCGAAGCCTACGCGCTCGGGAGCCTGTTCGGGAGCGCCGGGAGCAGATTCCGCATCCGCACCGTACGGCTGCTCGTAGCCGCCCTGGTATGCGCCCTGATCCTGCCACTCACCCTGGTGGGACTGGGGCTCGTACGCGTTGTCGTACTGCGCCTGACCGTTGTCCTGACCCTGGTAGGCCGATTCCGCATAGCCCTGCTCGGGGTAGCCGCCGGAGGGCTGGACGTAGCCGTCGTAGCCCTGCTCCGGATAGGCGTAGCCGTCGGCTTGCGGGGCCTGCGAGCCGTAGTCGGACGCGTACTCCTGGACGTACTCCTGCTCCGGTGCGTACTCCTGGCCCTGCGGCGCGTACTCCTGCCCCTGCGCGTACTCCTGCTCGTGCCGGCCGTACGCCTCCTGCCCGGCGTCCATCTCGTCCCGGAACAGCGGACGCTCGCCGCCCTGCGCCTGAGACTCCAGGGCCGCCCGGCGCTCCTCGCGCATCAGCGAACGGTTCACCGGGTCGAGCTGGCGGTCGTCCGCCGGCTGCTCGTAGCGGGAGTCGTCGAAGCCGAGCTCGGCCGCGGTCCGCATCTGCGGCTGCACCGGCTCGAAGGCGTGCTGCTGCTGTTGCGGGATGATCTGCGAGACCGTGAAGTCGTTCTCCGGCAGCTGCTCGCCACCACCACCGTGGGTGATCGCGTCCGGCAGCATGACCAGCGAGGTCGTACCGGCCTGCTCGCCCGAGGGACGGAGCTGGACGCGGATGCCGTGCCGATCGGCCAGCCGGCCGACCACGAACAGGCCCATGCGCTGCGAGACGGCGGCGTCCACGGTCGGCGGGTTGGCCAGCTTGTGGTTGATGTCCGCGAAGTCCTCGGCGGTCAGGCCGATGCCCTTGTCGTGGATCTCGACCATCACGCGGCCGTCGGGCAGCCGGGTCGCGGTGACGCGGACCTTGGTCTGCGGGGAGGAGAACGTGGTGGCGTTCTCCAGGAGCTCGGCGAGCAGGTGCACGAGGTCGGTCACGGCCTGGCCGTGGATCTCGGCCTCCGGGACACCGGCCAGCTCGATGCGCTCGTACTGCTCCACCTCGGAGGAGGCGGCGCGCATGACGTCGACCAGCGGCACCGGCTGGTCCCAGCGGCGGCCGGGCTCCTCGCCGGCGAGGACGAGGAGGTTCTCGCCGTTGCGGCGCATACGGGTGGCCAGGTGGTCCAGCTTGAAGAGGTTCTCCAGCTGGTCCGGGTCGGCCTCGTTGTTCTCCAGGTCGGTGATGAGGGTCAGCTGGCCCTCGATCAGCGACTGGTTGCGGCGCGAGAGGTTGGTGAAGATCGCGTTGACATTGCCCCGCAGCATGGCCTGCTCGGCGGCGAGCCGGACGGCCTCGCGGTGGACCTGGTCGAAGGCGCGGGCGACCTCGCCGATCTCGTCCTGGGAGTCGATCGGGATCGGCTGGACCCGGGTGTCGACCCGGCCCGGCTCGGTACGGGAGAGCTGGTCGACGAGCATCGGCAGGCGCTGCTCGGCGATGGCGAAGGCGGCCGTGCGCAGCTCGCGCATCGAGCGGCTCATCTGGCGGGCCATCATCCCGGCCAGGATGAAGGCGGCGAGGAGCGCGACGACGACGATGCCACCGATGACGAAGGCGTCGGTCTTGGCGTCCGAGGAGATGTTCGCCGCCTCGGTCACGGCCTTGTCGACGAGCTCCTTCTCGACCGTCGTGTAGCCGTCGAACTTGCCGGTGGCAACGGCCATCCAGGTCTCGGGCGTGATGCCCTTCTGCTTCAGGTCGGCGATCGCGTCGGCGTCCTTGGCCGAACCGATCTCCTTGACCACACCGGTGAAGACGGAGCCGTCGGCGCCCTTGGGCAGCGTGAGGCCCGCCGCCTTCATCTTCTCCTCGCCGTCCTTGGCCTTCTCGCCCATGACCTGCTTCAGGCGGTCGACGTCGGCCTGGGTACCACCGGAGTTGTACTCGCCGAGGGCGATCTGCTCCAGGTAGTTGTACGAGTTGAAGGCCACGGACTGCTGGGCGAAGATCTCGTCGCTCTGGCTGGGCCGGACGAGCAGCTGGGTACCGATCGAGCGCTGGAGCGACTCGGCGGCCTTGGCGAGCTGGATCGCGTAGAGCGTCCGGCCGTAGGCGGTGACGTTCCCCGTGCCGAGCCCGAGCTCGTTGGAGAACTCCATCAGGAAGTGCTGGACGCTGGTGTACCCGAGCTGGGTGTTCACCGGGTCCAGAGCCCGGGTGTACGCGCCCAGGCGGAGCTTCTCGAGCTTGGGCTCCTCGTCCCTGAACAGCTTCAGGCGGCGCTCCAGGCCCTCGCCCTCGGGCATGTTCTTGGTGGCCTCGTCGAACGTGACCTTGGCGGCGTCGGTGGCCGCGTACGCCCGCGTCACCTCGTCGCTCTTGCGGTCCGCGGCGGACTTGGCCGTCAGCAGGGGAGCGGCGGTGAGGTCACGCTCGTTGAGCAGCGCCTGGCTGTACACCGAGGCGGCGCTCACGATGCGCGCCGTCTTCTCGGCGTTCTGCGCCTCCTGCCAGGTGTCGATCGCGCCCTTCACCTGGAAGCCGCCCATGACGAGGCCGACCAGCACGGGTATGAGGAGGATCGCGTTCAGCCTGGTCGGTACGCGCCAGTTGCGCGGGGACAGCTTGCTCTGGCTGCCCTTGCCGTTGCCGGCCTGGGGCGTCACCGGCGGCTCAGCGGGCGACGCCACCATGCGTGCCGGGGGCGTGAAGTTGCCTCGCGCCTGCTGCTCCG
This sequence comes from Streptomyces sp. NPDC059875, assembly GCF_042731085.1. Taxonomy (NCBI): domain Bacteria; kingdom Bacillati; phylum Actinomycetota; class Actinomycetes; order Kitasatosporales; family Streptomycetaceae; genus Streptomyces; species Streptomyces sp. NPDC059875. The sequence goes on along the minus strand of NZ_JBHWJZ010000024.1, from coordinate 137,139 downwards.
CGGAGCTTTCCTTGCTTCGCCTCACTCGACCAACAACCTCTCGGCGCGGCACCTACGTCGTGCCGGTGTTTCTTTCAGGGCCGTACTACTCGGGAGTTCATGAATTGCAGCACGTGAAGGCGGTCCCTTCCAAACAGCCCTGAGCACCGATTTTCGTCGCTCCAGGCCCGAGATAAAACGGGCATAAAGAACGAGCCCCGCCAAATGGCGAGGCTCATGTGAGCGCAGCGGTACCGATCGGATGCGTCGGGTGTCCGTGGGGCACTAATTCTCATTCGAAACGTTATGAACACGGGGGCGGGCCGTGTCGAAGGACACAGGCCGCCCCACAGAAGGCGTACGACAACTTCCGTACGCGTTCACCTACTTGAGTCGTGCCATCAGCGCATGCTCCACGAGCGTGATCAAAGCGCTCTTGGCGTCCGCGCGGTGACGGGCGTCGGTGGTGATGATCGGAGTGCCGGGACCGATCTGAAGAGCCTCGCGAACCTCGTCGGGGGAGTACGGCTGGTGCCCCTCGAAGCCGTTCAGCGCGATGACGAACGGCAGGCCGCTGTTCTCGAAGTAGTCGACGGCCGGGAAGCAGTCGGCCAGCCGGCGCGTGTCCACGAGCACCACGGCGCCGATCGCGCCGCGGACCAGGTCGTCCCACATGAACCAGAAGCGGTCCTGACCGGGCGTACCGAAGAGGTACAGGATCAGGTCCTGGTCCAGGGTGATACGGCCGAAGTCCATCGCCACCGTCGTGGTGGTCTTGTCGCCCGTGTGCGTCAGATCGTCGATACCGGCCGAGGCCGAGGTCATGACGGCCTCGGTACGCAGCGGGTTGATCTCCGAGACTGCGCCGACGAACGTGGTCTTGCCCACGCCGAAGCCACCCGCCACCACGATCTTCGCGCTGGTGGTTGAACGGGCCGCGCCGCCGCTAGAGCTTGCGAAGTCCACTGAGCACCCTTTCGAGCAGAGTCACGTCCGGCGTGCCGCCGGCCTCTCCGTTGCCCGGCTGGTGGATCGCCACCATGCCCGCCTCCGCCAGGTCGGCGACGAGGATCCGGGCGACGCCGAGCGGCATCGACAGCAGCGCCGAGACCTCGGCCACCGACTTGACCTCACGGCACAGGTGGCAGATCCGCTGGTGCTCGGGGAGCAGGGTCGCGAGGTGCGCCGGGTCGGCCGTGGTGCTGACCAGCGCCTCTATGGCGAGGTGGTAGCGCGGCCGGGTCCGGCCGCCGGTCATCGCGTACGGACGCACCAGCGGCTGGTCGCCTTCATGTCCGTACGACTCATCGAGTGAGGCGCCGTACGGATCGTGAGAGGCGGGGGGCGGGGTCATGAATCCTCCGGGCGTGACGGCAGGGAGTCAACTGCCGTCTGATGGGGCCGGTGGGGGGCCGGATGGGGCGGCCGGACGGTGTGTGAACCCAGGGTGGCGCGGAGGGGCGTGCCACCCTGTCGGTGCGGTCTAGTGCAGGAGGCTTCCCTGGAGCTCGGCACGGAGATCCGGGGTGAGGACGCTGCCGGCCCGGTCGACCAGCAGCGTCATCTCGTAGCCCACGAGGCCGATGTCGCACTCCGGGTGTGCGAGCACGGCCAGTGAGGAACCGTCGGAGACGGACATCAGGAAGAGGAAGCCGCGCTCCATCTCCACGACCGTCTGGGCGACAGGACCGCCCTCGAAGATCCGGGACGCGCCCGCGGTCAGCGAGGTAAGTCCGGACGCGACCGCCGCCAGCTGGTCGGCGCGGTCGCGGGGGAATCCTTCCGACATGGCCAGCAGCAGGCCGTCGGCGGAGACCACCACTGTGTGGGACACCCCGGGGGTGTTGTCCACGAAGTTGGTGATCAACCAGTTCAGATTCTGCGCCGCCTGGCTCATCGCGCTCAACTAACGCTCCTGCTGGTGGGTCGGGCCGAGGTGGATGCTACCCGTGGTCGAGTTGCCCGCCTGGCGGCCCTGTTGGATACCGCGGCGCAGATTGGTGAGCCGGCCGCGGACGTCATCGGGTGCACGCGAGACCTGAGGGCCGGCCGTGTGGGCCTGCTCCTGTGCGGTCCCGGGTACGAGGTTGGCCTTCGGGACCCGTCGCGGCAGCCCGGAGGTGGTGACACCGCCGGCGGCGGGCTTGCGGACCCGCTCGGCCTGGCGGACCAGTTCGTCGTTGGGCGAGGTCCGCCAGGAGGCGGGTCCGCCCGACTGCTGACCGCCGTCGCCGCCGCCCGGCGCGGCGGGGCGCCGCGGGGCAGGGGACACGGGCTGCTGAGGCACGGCCGGGGTCTGCGCCGTCTGATCGACCGCGCCCCGTCCGTTGTCCTGCTGGGACTGCCCCTGACCCTGGGCCTGACCGTGGAACCAGTTGGTCTCCAGCGTGTCGTACAGGGGGGTACGCGCGTCGCTCGGACCGCTCGCCGGAGGCAGGGCCTCGGGCTGGCGCGGCTGCTGCAGCTGGGGCTGCTGCGGCTGCTGCGGGAGGTTGCCGGCCGGGCGGGGCGCACCGTAGTCGCCGCCGCCGCGCTGGCGCGGAGCCGGCTGCTGCGGGGTCTGCTGCCGGTACCCCTGCGGGGCCTGGGGCTGCTGGGGCTGCTGCGGCTGACCGAAGTCCGGGCGGGGGAACTGCGCGGTGGACGCCGGGTCCTGCGGGGCCTGCGGCTGGTACGCCTGAGGAGCCTGCTGCGGCTGTCCGAAGTCCGGGCGCGGGAACTGGCCCGTGGAGCCCGGGCCCTGAGGCGCCGTGGGACGGGCGTACTGGCCCGTGGTCTCCGGCTCCTCGTGACCGCGCGGCGCGTCCAGCGGGGACATCTCCTGCTGCGGGCGGCGGACCGGCTGCGCCTGGTCGTTGCCCCAGCTGGTGGTCTGCGGACGCTGCTGCTGCGGGTTGCCCCCGGGCAGCTCGGCGCGGGGGAAGCCGTTCTGGCCCTGACGGCCGCCCTGCGGGGCCTGGTTGCCCTGGCCCTGCTGCGGCTGGGGAGCCCGGCCCTGGTTGCCCTGGCCCTGCTGCGGCTGGTTGCCCTGGCCCTGGTTGCCCCAGACATCCGTACGGGACGGAATGGCGCTCTGCGCACCGCCGAACCCACCGGCACCGAGGCCCGGACGCTGCGGCTCCTGGGAGACCTGCGGCATCTGCGAGGTCTGCTGACCCTGCGACTGGGGCTGCGGCTGCTGCGGAGCCTGGTTCTGCCCCTGACCCTGGCCCTGCGGACCGTTCGGGCGCGGCGCGCCGTCCCGGCCGGGCAGCGCGGCACGCGGGCCGCTGCCCGCACCGACCTGACCGCGGGCGGCACCCGCACCGGCACCGAGCAGGCCGGCCGACGCCGACGGCGCACCGCCGAGGCCCGGACGGCCGGCTGCGCCGGGACCACCGGCCGCACCCGGACCACCGGTCAGGCGGCCACCGGGAGCGGAGGGAGCCTGCGGCATCGCGCCCTGGCCACCCTGACCCGACTTGGGCGCGGGCTTCTTGCCGCCGTGGGCGACGTCGACGGGGAGCATGACGAGCGCGGTGGTGCCGCCGGAGTCCGACGGGCGCAGCTGGATCCGGATGCCGTGTCGCAGGGACAGGCGGCCGACCACGAACAGACCCATGCGGCGGGAGACGGAGACGTCCACGGTGGGCGGCGAGGCGAGCCGCTCGTTGATCGCGGCGAGGTCCTCGGGGGAGAGGCCGATGCCGGTGTCGTGGATCTCGACGAGGACGCGGCCGTCGGGCAGCGCGTGACCCGTGACGCGGACCTTGGTCTGCGGCGAGGAGAAGGACGTGGCGTTCTCCAGCAGCTCGGCGAGGAGGTGCACGAGGTCGTTGACCACACGTCCGGCGACCTCGGTCGCCGGGACGGCGGCCAGTTCGATGCGCTCGTACTGCTCCACCTCGGAGGCGGCGGCACGGAGCACGTCGACCAGCGGGACCGGGCGGGTCCAACGACGGCCGGGCTCTTCACCGGCGAGGACGAGGAGGTTCTCACCGTTACGCCGCATGCGGGTGGCGAGGTGGTCGAGCTTGAAGAGCGAGGACAGCTGGTCCGGGTCGGCCTCGCGGGACTCCAGCTCGGAGATGAGCGAGAGCTGACGCTGGATGAGGCCCTGGGAGCGGCGCGAGAGGTTGGTGAACATCGCGTTGACGTTGCCCCGCAGCAGGGCCTGCTCGGCGGCGAGGCGGACCGCCTCGCGGTGCACGTCGTCGAAGGCCGCGGCCACCTGGCCGATCTCGTCCCGGGAGTGCACACCGACGGACTCGACGGAGGTGTCGACGTCCTGCGGGTCGGACTCGGAGAGCTGCTTGACGAGCTCGGGCAGACGGTCCTGGGCGACCTTGGTCGCGGTGTCCTGGAGCCGGCGCAGCGAGCGGATCATGGACCGGGCCACGACGAAGGCGCCGACGAGCGAGACGCCGAGGACGAGGAGGATCAGCGCACCGTTGATGATCGCTTCGCGCTGCGACTCCGCGCGCAGCTCGCGGGCCTTGGTGTTCATCTGGCCGAGCAGGTCGGCCTCGATGCGGTTCATGGCCTGGATCTTGGTGCCGTACTCGTCCGTGAAGTTGAGGTGACCGCGGGGGGTGCGGCCGGCCATACCGGAGTCGTTGCTCAGCACCCGGTCCGCGTACTTGTCGGCGGCGTCGATGGACGGGTTGCCGGTCGTCAGCGAGCTGGTCAGCGAGTCGGCGTCGCCGCCGGCGGACTCGTAGATGGTCTGGAACTGCTTGAGCTCGACCTTCTCGCCCTGCTGGGCCGCGTAGCCGTAGAGGCGGTCGCCCTGCTCCAGCTTTCCGGCCTGGCTGTCGCTCGACGGGAGCGCGGAGGCGATGATCGCCTGCTGGACGGAGGCGTACTCCTTGGCGGACGAGAAGGCGGCGAGCGCCCGGGTCCGCTTGATCATCTCGGGGTTGCTGGTCGCCTGCGCCATGTCCTGGGAGAGGCTCAGCAGCGAGCGGATCAGGCGGCTGTACGCCTCGACCGTCACCGAGTGGGCGACGCCCTTCTTGTACGCCTCCTGGCGGATGCCGCCGATCTGGACGACCTGGGACGCGATCTGGCTGACGTTCTGGCGGATGCTCTGCAGCGCCTCGTCGCCCTCGGTGGCCGGGATGGCCGCCGTGGCGTCCATGAACGCCTTCTGGGCGCGGTCCGTCGATTTGCGGGGGTTGGAGACCTGGTAGTCGGCGGCCGGCTTGCTGTTGGCCAGGGGGCCGGCGGACAGGTCACGCTCGGCCTGGAGGGCCTTGGCGAGGTCGGTGGCCTCTTCGGTCAGCTTGGTCAGCAGCTGGAGGTGGTCCAGCTGCTCCATGTCCTGGAGCGACTCGCTGATACGGATGCCGCCGAGGCTGGTGGCGGCGACCACGGGGAGGGTCAGCAGGGCGACCAGACGGGTCGAGATGCGCCAGTTGCGCAGGGCTATTCGCGGCCCGACCTCGTTCTCGGCCTTGGGCTTCTTCACGGCCGCGGAGGTGGGCTCGGTGGCAGAGGTCGTGGCGCCGGAGCGCGCGGAACCGTCGCCGCCCTCACCCGCCGGACCCTGGCCCGGCTTCTGGGCGTGCTGGGCCGAGGAACCGCGGTCGGTCCCGGCGCGAGGCTCCTGCTCCGCGGCAGCGTTGCTGCCATCCCTCTTGAATCGTCCCTGCACTAGCGTCGCAACCTCTGGACCAGGCGCCCTTCCGCGTGAACGGAGAGGACGGTGTCGGCGTTCCGGGACGCGAATGCGCCCCTTGGTGGTCGTCGATGACCGGCGCAGTTCCCCCTTCCCCGCCGCTCACCCGGCGCTGCGTTGCGCCCCCTGCGCGCCGGTCTTGAAACCCGCGGCGGTGCGTGGAATTCCAGCACAGTGCCGGATCTCCAACAAGGGCCGCGTGTCGGGCATCGGGTGGCATGACAACCCGTGAACAGGATGTCACCCCACGTAGAAGATGATCATGGAGGAATCGGACTTATTAGTCCCAAAGGCTTACGTGGGCCGAGTGTCCCAGTCGCCATGATCAGGAGCGGAATGGAACATTCAGTGGTGCAATGTCCGTTTCCGTGCCCCTGGAATGCGTTCCGCAATGCCTGGATTGTCCGTCCCGTGGTGAGCAAACTCACACCTAGATCGTTGTCTTCCCCATGCATTCGAAGGGAATTGCACGTTTAGCCTGACGCTTTACACGACCCCCCGTTCTGTAGAGGCTCGCGAAAACATGAAGACGACGATGCTGCTCCGCTCCACGGCCAACCCCCGCCGCACCACGCTCGCCCACCTCGAGGACGCCGAGCAGCTCGGCCGGGGTGCGCAGCCGGAGCACGCGGCCGAGCTCCCCACGCAGACGGCCAACCCCCGCCGCACGGTCCTCATGACCGCCCCGGTGGCAGCGGTGCCCGCACAGTAATACGGCAGCAGCCGCCCCTCACCGCGTTAGCCTGGAGCGTCAGACTCCAGCAAGTACCAAGTGAGGGGCGACAGCACTCGTGCGCATCGCCAGATTCTCCATCGACGGCAATGTCGCCTTCGGCGCCGTCGAGGGCGAGGGAACCGTCGAGTCCGGCGGCCTGGTCCTCGACATCATCAAGGGCATCCCGTACACCGACTTCGAGCTGAGCGGCACGAAGGTTCCGCTCAGCAAGGTACGGCTCCTGCCGCCCGTGCTCCCCAACAAGGTCGTGGCCATCGGCCGCAACTACGCGGAGCACGCCGCCGAACTCGGCAATGAGGTCCCGGAGGTCCCCGTCGCCTTCTTCAAGCCGACCACCTCGGTGATCGGCCCCGGCGACGCCATCGAGTACCCCTCCTTCTCCGACGAGCTGCACCACGAGGCCGAACTGGCCGTGGTCATCGGCCGCATGTGCCGCGAGGTCCCGCGCGAGCGCGTCAAGGACGTCATCTTCGGCTACACCTGCGCCAACGACGTCACCGCCCGGGACGCCCAGCGCCGTGAGAAGCAGTGGGCCCGGGCCAAGGGCTTCGACACCAGCTGCCCGCTCGGCCCCTGGGTGGAGACCGGCCTCGACCTGGCGGCCGCCGGCGACCTGACCATCCAGGCCACCGTCAACGGCGAACAGCGCCAGCTCGGTCGCACCAGCGACATGATCCGCTCCATCGAGGACCTGGTCGTCCACATCACCGAGGCCATGACGCTGCTCCCGGGCGACGTCATCCTCACCGGCACTCCCGCCGGGGTCGGCCCCCTCAACGTCGGCGACGAGGTCGCCGTCACCATCGAAGGCATCGGCACTCTCACCAACAAGGTGATCAAGCGTGGCTAACGCGATCCGCGTACGTTTCTGTCCCTCCCCGACCGGCAACCCCCACGTGGGCCTGGTCCGTACCGCCCTCTTCAACTGGGCCTTCGCCCGGCACCACGGCGGTACGTTCGTCTTCCGCATCGAGGACACCGACGCGGCGCGCGACTCCGAGGAGTCGTACCAGCAGCTGCTCGACTCGCTGCGCTGGCTCGGCTTCACCTGGGACGAGGGCCCGGACGAGGTCGGGGGCCCGCACGCCCCCTACCGCCAGTCCCAGCGGATGGACATCTACAAGGACGTCGCCGAGAAGCTGCTCGCCGCCGGCCACGCGTACCACTGCTTCTGCACCGCCGTGGAGCTGGAGGCCCGTCGTGACGCGGCCCGCCTGGCCGGCAAGCCCTCGGGTTACGACGGCACCTGCCGCAACCTGAGCGCCGAGCGCATCGAGCGCTACCGCGCCGAGGGCCGCGAGTCGATCGTCCGCTTCAAGATGCCGGACGAGCCGATCACCTTCACCGACCTGGTCCGCGGCGAGCTCACCTTCACCCCGGACAACGTCCCGGACTACGGCATCGTGCGCGCCAACGGCGCCCCGCTGTACACCCTGGTCAACCCGGTCGACGACGCCCTGATGGAGATCACCCACGTCCTGCGCGGCGAGGACCTGCTCTCCTCCACCCCGCGCCAGATCGCGCTCTACAAGGCGCTGATCGAGCTGGGCGTCGCCAAGGAGATCCCCGCCTTCGGCCACCTGCCGTACGTGATGGGCGAGGGCAACAAGAAGCTCTCCAAGCGCGACCCGCAGGCCTCCCTCAACCTCTACCGGGAGCGCGGCTTCCTCCCCGAGGGCCTGCTGAACTACCTCTCGCTCCTGGGCTGGTCGTTCTCGGCGGACCAGGACATCTTCACCATCGAGCAGATGGTCGAGAAGTTCGACATCGCCGACGTCAACGCCAACCCGGCGCGCTTCGACCTCAAGAAGGCCGAGTCGATCAACGCCGACCACATCCGCATGCTGGACGTGAAGGCGTTCGCCGCGGCCTGCGAGCCCTGGCTGCAGGCCCCGCACGCCAACTGGGCGCCCGAGGACTTCGACCGCGCCGCCTGGGAGGCCATCGCGCCGCACGCCCAGACCCGGCTGACCGTCCTCTCGGACATCACGGCCAACGTGGACTTCCTCTTCCTGCCCGAGCCGGTCTTCGACCAGCCCTCGTGGGACAAGGCCATGAAGGGCGAGCCGGCGGCCCTCCTGACCACCGCCCGCGCCAAGCTGGACGCCGCCGACTGGAGCGACCCCGAGTCCCTCAAGAACGCGGTCCTGGCCGCCGGCGAGGAGCACGGCCTGAAGCTCGGCAAGGCCCAGGCCCCGGTCCGCGTAGCGGTCACCGGCCGCACGATCGGCCTCCCGCTCTTCGAGTCCCTGGAGATCCTGGGCAAGGACAAGACCCTGTCCCGCATCGACGCGGCCCTGGCGAAGCTCGCGGCGTAAGGACACCCGACACGCACCGGTGAGGGGCGGCGGCCATCGTGGCCGCCGCCCTTCACCGTGCGTCGCCACAGCTCGAGCGGGACGGCGTCATCGACCGATCCGTCCTGGAGTGTCAGAGGTGGGCAGTAAGCTCGCAGCGTGATTACGGGTGAGCTGAAGAGCAAGGTGGACCGCGTCTGGGACGCGTTCTGGTCGGGCGGTATTTCCAACCCCCTCGAAGTGATGGAGCAGATCACCTACCTGCTCTTCATGCGGCGGCTCGACGAGCTGCAGACGACCAAGGACAGCCTGGCCCGGCGCGGCATCGAGCCCGACACGAACCCCTTCTTCGACTCCGAGCAGCAGAACCTGCGCTGGAAGAACCTCAAGGACGACGACCCGGAGGAGATGTTCCGGACCGTCGCCGACGAGGTCTTCCCCTACCTGCGCAAGCTGGGCGGCGAGGGCTCCACGTACTCGCACCACATGAAGGACGCCCGCTTCACGATCCCGACCGCCAACCTCCTGTCCAAGGTGGTCCTCCTGCTGGAGGGCATCCCCATGCAGGACAAGGACACCAACGGTGACCTCTACGAGTACATGCTCGGAAAGATCGCCGCGGCGGGGCAGAACGGTCAGTTCCGTACGCCCCGGCACATCATCCAGCTGATGGTCGAGATGACCGAGCCCGGGCCGCGTGACGAGATCTGCGACCCGGCGTGCGGTACGGCCGGCTTCCTCGTCGGCGCCTCCGAGTACGTCCAGCGTGAGCACGAGTCCGAGCTGCTCGACGAGCGCCAGCTGCACCACTTCAACAACAGCATGTTCCACGGCTTCGACTTCGACTCCACGATGCTCCGCATCGGCTCGATGAACATGCTGATGCACGGGGTGGAGAGCCCCGACATCCGCTATCGGGACTCGCTCTCCGAAAGCGCGGGCGAGGAGACCGACCGCTACTCCCTGATCCTCGCGAACCCCCCTTTCAAGGGCAGCCTGGACTTCGAGACGACCTCGTCGGACCTCCTCAGGACGGTCAAGACGAAGAAGACGGAACTCCTCTTCCTGGCCTTGTTCCTCAAGCTCCTGAAGCCCGGTGGACGTGCCGCCGTCATCGTCCCCGACGGTGTGCTCTTCGGCTCGGGGAAGGCGCACCAGCAACTGCGTCGCATGCTGGTCGAGGACCAGAAGCTCGATGCCGTCGTGAAGCTGCCGGCCGGTGTCTTCAAGCCCTATGCCGGGGTCTCCACCGCCATCCTCTTCTTCACGAAGACCGACTCCGGCGGTACGGACTCCGTCTGGTTCTACGACGTCCAGGCGGACGGCTTCAGCCTCGACGACAAGCGGGTCCCGTTGCTCGCGGAGGATCGCCTCGGTGTCCGCGCGTCCGGCCTCACGGCAGAGGAGCATGCCAAGAACAACCTCCCGGACGTCCTGGCCCGCTGGAACCGCCGCGAGGGCGACGAACGGGGTCGGGACCGCACGGCCCAGTCCTTCACGGTCCCCAAGTCGGACATCGCCGCCCAGGGCTACGACCTGTCCCTGAACCGCTACAAGGAAATCGTCCACGAGGAGATCGTCACCCGGCCTCCACTGGACATCCTGGCGGACCTCGAGCTCCTCGACGAGGAGATCGCCAAGGGCACGGCGAAGCTGAAGGGGATGTTGTCGTGACGGTGAACTCTGTGCCACTTTCCGAGGTGGCGGAGATCAATCCGCTGCATGGACGCGGCGTGGATCCGGCTACCGTCGTGTCATTCCTCGGAATGGCGGATGTGTCAGAAGGCGGAAGCACGTCCCGTGGCAGTGACCGCGTCTACTCCGAGGTCAGTGGGGGATATACGCCGTTCCGCAACGGCGATGTCCTGGTCGCGAAGATCACGCCCTGCTTTCAGAACGGAAAGATCGCGCAGGCGGAATTGCGGCACGAGTTGGGTGCGGGCTCGACCGAGTTCCACGTGATTCGGCCGAAGAGCACGGTGGACGCCCGCTATCTCCTTCGGTTCCTGCGGCAGGAGTGGATTCGCGAAGAGGGGGAGCTTCGCATGACGGGCAGCGGCGGTCAGCGCCGCGTTCCGGAGGCGTTCCTCAGGGCCCTTTCCGTCCCGCTCCCCTCCCTCGCCGAGCAGCAGCGCATCGCTGCCGTCCTGGACCAGGTCGACGCCTTGCGAACCAAGCGCCGCCAGGCCATCACCCTCCTCGACGACCTCGCCCAGTCCGCCTTCCTCGACATGTTCGGCGACCCCATGACGGCGGGCAGATGGGGCGGCGGCACCGTCGCCGACGCCGGGGTGGTGCAGTTGGGACGGCAGCGCGCCCCCAAGTACCAGACAGGCGCCCACACGAAGCCGTATCTGCGCGTAGCCAATGTCTTCGAGGACCGGATCGATTTCCGGGACGTGCTCTCCATGGATTTCGATGAATCCGATTTCAGGAAGTACGCGCTCAGGGCCGGCGACATCCTGCTGAACGAAGGGCAGAGTACAGAGCTGGTCGGACGTCCGGCCATGTGGCGTGGCGAGTACGAGGACTACTGCTTCCAGAACACCCTCGTGCGATTTCAGGCCAGGCGGGACATCGTCCTTCCGGAATATGCCCTGGCGCTCTTCCTGAGGTACTTCCGTACGGGTGAGTTCGCCAAAATCAGCAGCAAGACGTCAAGTGTGGCCCACCTGGGGGCGGCGCGGTTCTCGAGAATGCCGTTCCCTGTTCCGCCGATGGATCTGCAGGAGAGGTTTCGGGAGCTCAACCGAGAGGTGACGCGACAACAGCACAGTCATCGCAGCCACCTCGCGCATCTCGACGAGCTGTTCACGTCCCTTGAGGCGCGCTCCTTCTCCGGAACGCTCTGGGATCACGCGGCTGCCGCGTAGGCCCTGACCGGCCGGCACGCGACGCACCACCGGATTCACCACGCAGCACCACCCGGGCGCCGCCCGCGACGAGAGCACCGCGGCGCCCGGGTCCTTCCGTACCACGTCACACGTCATCGTGTGCGCGGCCATCGAAGGGTCGCGCACCGCAGGGGGAGAGGGGCGCAGCGCCGACATGGGCAGCGAAGACCAGCAGGACCAAGGACAGGACCGCGACACGACCGCCGGCCGCAACGTCGGTCGGCCGCAGAGCAACTTCCACTTCCTCCTCGCCGAGTGGCCCGCTCTCTACGACGAGGCCCTACGCGCCGAGCGCCTGGCCCACGCCGACCCCCGCACCTCGTGCTTCTACGCTCGCCGCGCGCTCGAACTGGCCGTGCACTGGATGTACGAGAAGGACGGCGCGCTCACGCCCCCGTATCGGAACGACCTCAGCGCCATGCTGCACGAGCCCGGCCTGCGCAACCTGGTCGGCCCGACCGTGAACGCGAAGATGGACCTCATCCGGCGCCAGGGCAACAACGCCGTCCACCGCGCGGCGCCCGTCCCGGCCGACGACGCCGTCCGTACGACCGCCGAGCTGTTTCACGTCCTGTACTGGTTCGCGCGCACGTACACGGCCGACCCCTCCCAACTTCCCGCCCCGGGGACGCGGTTCGACACTCAGCGCATACCGCGCCCCGTCCCGGCCGAGATCCGTCTCCGCCGCCAGGCGGATCTGAAGAAGCAGGCCGAGGAGGACCAGGCCCGCTGGGACGCCCAGGCCAAGGAACTGGCCCGGGCGCGTGCCAGGGGTCAGCGGCTCGAATCGGAGGTGGCCGAGCTCCGCGCGCGCATCGCCGAGCTCCGAGCCGCCAACGAGGCCAGGCCGGACACGCACGACTACGACGAGGCCGCCACGCGCGACCTGTTCATCGACCTCCTTCTGAAGGAAGCCGGCTGGGATCTCACCGAGGACCGCGACCGCGAATTCGAGGTCATCGGCGAACCGGGCCTGATCAGCAAGACCGGCAAGGGCTACGTCGACTACGTCCTGTGGGGCGACGACGGCAAGCCTCTCGGTGTCGTCGAGGCCAAGCGCACCCGTATCGACGCGAGGGCCGGGCAGAAGCAGGTCGAGCTCTACGCGGACGCTCTCGAAGCCACCTACAACCAGCGGCCGGTGATCTTCTACACCAACGGCTACGAGACCTACCTGTGGGACGACGGCAACGGCTACCCGCCCCGCAAGGTCCAGGGATTCCGGACCAAGGACGAACTTCACTGGCTGGTACGCCAGCGGGCCGGCCGGCGCGCCCTCAAGGCGTCCAACGTCAACCAGGACATCGCAGGCCGCCCGTACCAGCTGGGAGCGATCCAGAGGGTCGGTGAGACCTTCGAGCGCGACGGGCGCCGCCGGGCGCTGCTCGTCATGGCGACGGGGACAGGCAAGACCCGCACGACCGTCGCCCTCGCCGATCTCCTGCAGAAGGCCGGCTGGGCCCGTCGCATCCTCTTCCTCGCCGATCGGCAGGCACTGGTGAACCAGGCCGTGAAGGCGTTCAAGCAGCACCTCGAGCACACTCCGACGGTCAACCTCCTCACCGAGAAGAAGACCGACGCCCGTGTGTTCGTCTCCACGTACCCGACGATGATGAACCTGGTCAACGAGGTCACCGAAGACGGCCGTCGCCGCTTCGGGCCCGGTTTCTTCGACCTGGTCGTCATCGACGAGGCCCATCGCTCGGTCTACGACAAGTACGGGGAGCTCTTCGAGTACTTCGACTCCCTGCTTCTCGGGCTCACCGCCACGCCCAAGGACGATGTCGACCACAACACGTACCAGCTGTTCCAGCTGGAGGACGGTGTTCCCACCGACTCGTACAGTCTCGACCAGGCGGCCCGCGACGGATTCCTCGTCCGGCCGACCGTCGTCGACGTCCCCTTCGACTCCCTCAAGCGCGGTTTCAGGTACGCCGATCTCACGCCCGAGCAGAAGGAGGCGTGGGACAACCTGGAGTGGACCGAGGACGGCGACATCCCCGACGAGGTCACCGCCGACCAGGTCAACCGCTTCCTCTTCAACGCCCCGACCGTCGACAAGGCTCTCGAGGTGCTGATGACCCACGGTCTGCGCGTCGAGGGTGGTGACCGCACAGGCAAGACGATCATCTTCGCGAAGAACAACAAGCACGCCGAGTTCATCGAAGAGCGCTACAACCTCCACTACCCGAAGGGCGCCGGCAAGGACGCCCGCGTGGTCACCTACCAGGAGAAGTACGCCCAGCAGCTGATCGACGACTTCTCCGACCCGGCGAAGGCACCCGACATCGCGATCTCCGTCGACATGCTGGACACCGGCATCGACGTGCCCGAGGTCCTGAACCTCGTGCTCTTCAAGCCGGTCTACTCGCGTACGAAGTTCTGGCAGATGCTGGGCCGCGGCACCCGGCTGTGTGCGGATGTGTACGGGCCCGGCCGCGACAAGGACGGCTTCCACGTCTTCGACCTCTGCGGCAACGCCGAGTTCTTCAACCAGGACCTGGATCGCGCGTCGGCCCGGCAGGCGCCGAGCCTGACCGAGAAGCTCCTCCGGCGCCAGCTCGACCTGGTCCGGGCCCTCGACCGTCGACAGGCGCCCGATCCGGCCCATGACCGCGGCCCGGACACCGTCGATACCGAGGCGGCGCTTCGTTGGGCCACCGCGCACCGGCTGCACGCCACGGTGCGCGGCATGAACCTCGACAACTTCCTCGTCCGCCGCCACCGCCGGCACGTCGAGTTCTACGGCGGTGCCTTCACCGCCTGGCACCGCATCGACGACGACGCGGCCGCCGCCCTCGGTGAGGACGTCCTGGGACTGCCCTCGGACTACTGGCCCGAGGACGAGGACAACGGCGAGGAGGCCAAGCGCTTCGACCTCACCGCGTACAGCCTTCAGCTCGCCGCTCTCGAAGGCGGGAGGGAATACGCGCGACTGCGGGGTCGTGTCCAGGAGATCGCCCGTGACCTCCTCGGCAAGACGAACATCCCCGCCATCCGTGACCAGGCGGTACTCCTCGAAGCCGTCGCCGACGAAGCGTGGTGGCAGGACGTGACCGTGCCCATGCTGGAGCATCTGCGCCGCCGCCTGCGCGGTCTGGTCTTCCTGGTCGACGGCTCCGCCGCTCGCAGGATCGTCTACACCGACATAGCGGAGGACCACGGCGAACTCAGCGAGATCGAGGTCAAGGGCCTGCCCGTCGGCACCGACGAGGAGAGGTTCCGGCAGAAGGCCCGCGCCTACCTCCAGCTTCATCGCGAGCAAGAGGCCGTCCGCAAGCTCCGCGAGAACGAGCAGATCACCACTGATGATCTGGGCGCCCTGGAAGACGTCTTCCTCGCCGAGGGGGTCGCCTCCGCCGAAGACCTCGTTCACACGACCGAGACCGCCGGCGGTCTCGGTCTCTTCCTGCGTCGCGTGGGCGGGCTGGACAAGCAGGCCGCCCAGGCGGCCTTCTCGGCCTTCATGGCCGACCACGAGCTCACATCCCGGCAGATGGATCTCGTGGGCCTCATGATCAGGTACGTGGAGGCGAACGGCTACATGGACCTCCGCGACCTCTTCCGCAACCCGCTCTTCAACAGCAAGGGCCGCATCGACACCCAGTTCTCCGACACGGAGATCGACGCTCTGGACATCGTCTTCCGCGATCTGCGGGCCCGTGCGATTCCGGACACGGAGCTCGCCGCATGACGGAGTAGATTCGGAGCCATGCCGATCCGCGCGGTCCTGTGGGACATCGACGACACGATCTTCGACTACTCACGTGCCGACCTGACCGGTATGCGCGATCACCTCACGGCCGAGGGTCTGGTCGACGGATTCGACTCCGTCGAGCAGGCCCTTCGTCGTTGGCAGGAGCTCACCGCCGTCCACTGGCGGCGCTTCGAGGCCGGTGGGGTGGACTTCCAGGAACAGCGGCGCGAGCGGGTGCGGGACTTCCTCGCGGCGCCCGGGCTGGCCGCCGTGGAGGCCGATGCCTGGTTCGAGCGGTACATCGCGCACTACGAAGCGGCCTGGGAGCTCTTCCCCGACGCCGTGCCCGTCCTCGACGTTCTGGCCGGTGACTACCGTCACGCCGTCCTGTCGAACTCCAGCATCCACAACCAGGACCGCAAGCTGCGCGTTCTCGGTGTACGGGACCGCTTCGAGGCCGTTGTCTGCGCCGCGGAGCTCGGGGTCGCCAAGCCGGCCGCCGAGGCCTTCCACGCCGCCTGTGCCACGCTGGCGCTGGCCCCCGGGGAGGTCGCGTACGTCGGCGACCAGCCGGACATCGACGCTCGCGGGGCCGTCGAGGCGGGGCTCACGGGCATCTGGCTGGACCGCGCCGGCGCCGGCGGGCGCCCCGAGCTGACCCGTATCACCGACCTCCACCAGCTTCCCGGCGTGCTGCGCGGCGATACCCGTTTTGGAGCGCCGGACACCTTCAGGTAATGTTCTTCCTGCGCCGAGGGGAGCAAGCCGAAAGGCCGAAGCCCACGGAGCACAACCCGAACAAGATCCCCCACGGCGGGGATCGCGTTTTGGTGGCCTATGGTGTAATTGGCAGCACGACTGATTCTGGTTCAGTTAGTCTAGGTTCGAGTCCTGGTAGGCCAGCTCGCAGAGCTCATCTGCACGTACGCGGATCTCATCCGCAAAGCCCCCGTTGTGTAGCGGCCTAGCACGCTGCCCTCTCAAGGCAGTAGCGCCGGTTCGAATCCGGTCGGGGGTACAGATCCATCCTGCGGATCACCAGGGTCGCTCCCGGTGTTCATGCGGTGACATCACCTGGCACTCCGGTGCCGGGTGGGATCGCTAGGGCCCCCGTTGTGTAGCGGCCTAGCACGCCGCCCTCTCAAGGCGGTAGCGCCGGTTCGAATCCGGTCGGGGGTACTGGTCTAAACCACCATGGCCTATGGTGTAATTGGCAACACTACGGTTTCTGGTACCGTCATTCTAGGTTCGAGTCCTGGTAGGCCAGCTCGCAGAGCTCATCTGCACGTACGCGGATCTCATCCGCAAGGCCCCCGTTGTGTAGCGGCCTAGCACGCCGCCCTCTCAAGGCGGTAGCGCCGGTTCGAATCCGGTCGGGGGTACCAAACGAAGAAGCCCTTCCCTTCGGGGGAGGGCTTCTTCGCTGTTCGGGACACGTGCACACAACTCCGGCCCACCGCTGCGGCGTTGAAGCGGTGGGCCGGGACGAACGGGGAAGAGAACTGAAAACGATCAGCCGTTGCGACGCAGGGCCTCGGAGAGGCGGGCGGCGGCGTCGATGACCGCCTGGGCGTGCATACGGCCCGGGTGGCGCGTCAGGCGCTCGATCGGCCCGGAGACCGACACGGCGGCCACCACGCGGTTCGAGGGGCCGCGTACGGGCGCGGAGACGGACGCAACGCCCGGCTCCCGCTCACCGATCGACTGCGCCCAGCCGCGGCGCCGTACGCCCGAGAGGGCCGTCGCCGTGAAGCGGGCGCCCTGAAGTCCGCGGTGGAGCCGCTCGGGCTCCTCCCAGGCCATCAGGATCTGCGCCGAGGAGCCGGCCTTCATCGTCAGCGTGGAGCCGACCGGGACCGTGTCCCGAAGGCCGGACAGCCGCTCGGCGGCCGCCACGCAGATGCGCATGTCGCCCTGACGCCGGTAGAGCTGGGCGCTCTCGCCGGTGACATCGCGCAGATGCGTCAGTACCGGGCCCGCCGTGGCGAGCAGGCGGTCCTCACCGGCCGCGGCGGCGAGCTCCGCCAGGCGCGGTCCGAGGATGAACCGGCCCTGCATGTCGCGAGCCACCATCCGGTGGTGTTCCAGTGCCACGGCGAGGCGATGTGCCGTGGGTCGTGCGAGTCCCGTCGCCGCGACCAGACCTGCGAGGGTGGCCGGACCGGACTCCAGGGCGCTCAGGACAAGGGCTGCCTTGTCGAGAACGCCCACGCCGCTAGAGTTGTCCATGCAACGATATTCACGTCTCACTCTGTGAAACGCAAGTTCAATTTTCCTGGGATCTTGCGACCCTGGTGAGGCGGCCGCACAACGGCTCGCGAAACGGGTCTCTAGTTGTGTCGGCGATCACGTCGGCCGGAGGGAAAGCGATGGGTAGGACACTCGCGGAGAAGGTCTGGGACGACCACGTCGTCCGGCGCGCCGAGGGCGAGCCCGACCTCCTCTTCATCGATCTGCACCTGCTGCACGAGGTGACCAGCCCCCAGGCGTTCGACGGCCTGCGCCAGAACGGCCGGCAGGTGCGGCGCCTCGACCTCACCATCGCCACCGAGGACCACAACACCCCGACCCTCGACATCGACAAGCCGATCGCCGACCCGGTCTCCCGCGCGCAGTTGGAGACCCTGCGCAAGAACTGTGCCGAGTTCGGCGTACGGCTGCACCCGCTGGGCGACGTCGAGCAGGGTGTCGTCCACGTCGTGGGCCCCCAGCTGGGACTGACCCAGCCCGGCACCACCGTCGTCTGCGGCGACTCGCACACCTCCACGCACGGCGCCTTCGGCGCGCTGGCGTTCGGCATCGGCACCAGCCAGGTCGAGCACGTCCTGGCGACCCAGACGCTGCCGCTGGCCCGTCCCAAGACCATGGCGATCACGGTCGACGGCGAGCTGCCCGAGGACGTCACCGCCAAGGACCTGATCCTGGCGATCATCGCCAAGATCGGCACCGGCGGTGGCCAGGGCTACATCCTGGAGTACCGCGGCTCCGCCATCGAGAAGCTCTCGATGGAGGCCCGGATGACCATCTGCAACATGTCGATCGAGGCCGGCGCCCGCGCGGGCATGATCGCCCCCGACGAGACCACCTTCGCGTACCTGAAGGGTCGCGCCCACGCCCCCGAGGGCGAGGACTGGGACGCCGCCGTCGCGTACTGGAAGACCCTGAAGTCGGACGAGGACGCGGTCTTCGACGCCGAGGTCGTCATCGACGCCGCCTCGCTGGCGCCGTTCGTCACCTGGGGCACCAACCCCGGCCAGGGTGCGCCGCTTTCGGCGAACGTCCCCGACCCCGCTTCGTACGAAGACGCTTCGGAGCGCCTGGCGGCCGAAAAGGCCCTGGAGTACATGGGGTTGACCGCCGGGCAGCCGCTGCGGGACATCAAGGTCGACACCGTCTTCGTAGGCTCCTGCACCAACGGTCGCATCGAGGACCTGCGCAACGCCGCCGCCCTGCTGGAAGGCCGCAAGGTCGCCGACGGCGTGCGGATGCTGGTCGTCCCCGGCTCGGTCCGGGTGGCCCTGCAGGCCGTCGAGGAGGGCCTGGACAAGGTCTTCAAGGAGTCCGGCGCCGAATGGCGGCACGCGGGCTGCTCGATGTGCCTGGGCATGAACCCCGACCAACTGGCGCCCGGCGAGCGCTCCGCGTCCACCTCCAACCGCAACTTCGAGGGCCGGCAGGGCAAGGGCGGCCGGACCCACCTGGTCTCGCCCCAGGTCGCCGCCGCCACCGCCGTACTGGGCCACCTGGCCTCCCCGGCCGATCTGTCCGACGTCGCTACGCCCGCGGGGGTCTGAGGAACCATGGAAGCTTTCACCACGCACACCGGCCGGGCCGTCCCGCTGCGCCGCAGCAACGTCGACACCGACCAGATCATCCCCGCGCACTGGCTGAAGAAGGTCACTCGCGACGGCTTCGAGGACGGCCTGTTCGAGGCCTGGCGCAAGGACGCCGAGTTCGTGCTCAACCGCCCCGAGCGGCAGGGCGCCTCGGTTCTGGTGGCCGGCCCCGACTTCGGCACCGGCTCCTCCCGTGAGCACGCCGTCTGGGCGCTGCAGAACTACGGCTTCAAGACCGTCATCTCCTCCCGGTTCGCCGACATCTTCCGCGGCAACTCGCTGAAGAACGGCCTGCTGACCGTCGTCCTGGACCAGAAGACCGTGGACGCCCTCTGGGAGCTGACGGAGGCCGACCCGACGGCCGAAATCACCGTTGACTTGGAGCGCCGCAAGGTGCTGGCGGCCGGGATCGACGCCGACTTCGAGCTCGACGAGAACGCCCGCTGGCGTCTGCTGAACGGTCTGGACGACATCAGCCTCACCCTTCAGAACGAAGCCGACATCGCCGCCTACGAGGCCGGCAGGCCGGCCTTCAAACCGCGTACAATTACGGTCTGAGCAGCGCTTTTCCACGACTGCGCCCCCCACCCTCCGGTGGGGGGCGCAGTCGCTTGTTGAGACCCCGTCGGGCGACAACTCGCCCTAGATGGCACAATCGGTGCATGGAACGCGACAGCCAACTCGAGCTCTACGAGGCAGTCGCCGCCCGATTGAAGGAAGCGCACACAAGAGTGCGTGAACTGCAAGTCCCGGAGGGCGTAAGGATGGCGCTGTCCCGGAAGCTGCTGGTCGTCACGGCAGCGGCGAAGCACGATCTCGCGGACGCGGCAACGCGTCTCGACCGGTTGATGAAGGACCTCGATGAGGGCCGATTCCCTGAAGACGACTGACACCAGGAACTCCGCAACGGGACTTCTGCGTTGCGGCACTAGGGTGATTAGCCCGTTTCGTGTTTGATTTGCGGTATATACATGCCTAACGTGCGAAAAAGCTTGAACACTTTCGTTCTGGCAATGTCTCCGAAGGGGAAGACGTGAACAAGGCGCAGCTCGTAGAAGCGATTGCCGACAAGCTCGGCGGCCGTCAGCAGGCCGCGGACGCTGTCGACGCGGTGCTGGACGCGATCGTGCGTGCCGTGGTCGGCGGGGACCGGGTTTCGGTCACCGGCTTCGGCTCGTTCGAGAAGGTCGACCGCCCGGCCCGGTACGCCCGCAACCCGCAGACGGGTGAGCGCGTGCGGGTCAAGAAGACCTCGGTGCCGCGCTTCCGTGCGGGTCAGGGCTTCAAGGACCTGGTCAGCGGCTCGAAGAAGCTTCCCAAGGGTGGCGAGGTCTCCGTCAAGAAGGCGCCCAAGGGCAGCCTCACGGGTGGCGCTGCCGCGACCGTGAAGAAGGCCGCGGCCAAGAAGGCCACCACCGCCCGGAAGGCGGCGGCCAAGAAGGCCGCGCCGGCGAAGAAGGTCACCGCGAAGAAGGTCGCGGCGAAGAAGGCGCCCGCCAAGAAGGCCACCACGGCGGCCAAGAAGACCACCGCGGCGGCCAAGAAGGCCGCCCCGGCGAAGAAGACGACGGCCGCGGCCAAGAAGACCGTCGCCAAGAAGACCGCGCCGGCGAAGAAGGCCACGGCGAAGAAGGCGCCCGCCAAGAAGACGACGGCGCGCAAGACCACCGCCAAGAAGGCCGCCGCGAAGAAGTAGGAGTAAGCGGCGCAGGGGTCAACAGCCACTCACACGCCGGGCCGGGCTCCCCTCGGGGAGCCCGGCCCGCGGCGCGTTCACGCCCCTTTCGGCCCAGCCGGGCCGACATCTTCGGTCGATTCGGTCGATTCGGTCGGTCCGGTCGTCGGTTCGGCCGGATCAGAGGGTCTGCAGCGTCACCAGCGTGATCCGCAGCGGTCCGCCCTCGCCGCCGGCCTCCGTCTCGATCCGCACCCGCTGTCCCGGACGCAGCAGCAGCAGGCCGCCCGCGTCGAAGGCCTCGGCCCCGAACTCCACCGGGGTGCCGTCGTCGAGCAGCACACTGCCGCTGCGGGTCTCGGGGTCGTACGTGTACGCGGTCGCCTGCATGAGCCGCAGCCTATCCGGCCGTGCGGTAGCCGTGGGCGGCCGTCCGAGGGCCGACACCCAGCGCCAGAGCGGCCGCCAGATCCTCGCCGGTGTCCACGTCCCGGCGCACGGAATCCACCCCGGTCAGCCGGATTTCCACCGCCCCCGAAGACAAATGCCGCCGGCGCGAAGCGCCCCCGAATGCAGGTGCCAATTCCACTCCCGGACCCGCCGAGAGGAATGTCGTACCGATTTCGGCCGCATCCGCGAGAAATGTCCGGGGGAATTCCTCGGCAGCGCGGAGGACCCGGGCAAGCTCCCGGGATCGCAGCGCCGGCAGGTCCGCGTTGAGCGCCGCGACCCGAGCTCCCGGCCGGGACTCCCGTACCGTCCGCGCCCCGTGCGCCAGCGCCGCGTTGAGTCCCGCGGCCGGGGAGTCGGGCACGATCCGCGCGCCGAGCGCCGCCAACGCCTCCGCGGCCACCGGATCGTCCGTGACGACCGCCACATCCCGCACCCGCCCGCATTCCAGGGCCGCGGCCACCGTGTCCTGCGCGAACGCCAGCGCGAACCGGGGGCGCAGCAGAGCACCGGTGGCCTCGGCGAGCCTGCTCTTCGCCCGCACAAGGGGCTTCAGGGGGACGACCAGGGACCAGCCTTCGTCCGGATCGGTGTTCATCGCGGCCCATTGTGGCCCGACACCCTCCACCGTGTCCGACGGGCCGGAGGGGCCGGTGCCCGGCGGCGGCGGGAGCCCGGGGCGTACGGTGTTCTCGACAGACCAGGAGCATGGGGCGACACTTGACCCCCTGCACGCCAGTCCCAGAGGAAGGTGCACGAGTGTCCCGCCGCAGAATCGGCTTCTGGTACCGCCTGGCGGCGGTCATCGCTAAACCGCCGCTGGTGGTTCTGTTCAAGCGGGACTGGCGCGGAACGGAACACATTCCGACCGACGGCGGATTCATCACCGCCGTCAATCACAACTCGTATCTGGACCCGTTGTCGTACGCGCACTACCAGTACAACACCGGACGTGTCCCGCGCTTCCTGGCCAAGGCCGGCCTCTTCAAGGGCTCGTTCGTCGGCACGATGCTGCGCGGCACCGGACAGATCCCCGTCTACCGCGAGACGACCAACGCCCTGGACGCGTTCCGCGCCGCCGTCGAGGCCATCGAGCGCGGTGAATGCGTCGCCTTCTACCCCGAGGGCACCCTCACCCGCGACCCCGACATGTGGCCCATGGCCGGCAAGACCGGCGCCGCCCGCGTCGCGCTGCTCACCAAGGCCCCGGTCATCCCGGTCGCCCAGTGGGGCGCCAACCTCGCGATGCCGCCGTACGCCAAGGAGAACAAGCTCAACCTGTTCCCGCGCAAGACGCTGATCGTGCAGGCCGGCCCGCCCGTCGACCTCTCGCGCTTCTACGGCCAGGAGCCGACGCCCGAAGTGCTGCGCGAGGCGACCGAGGTCATCATGGCCGCGATCACCGCGATCCTGGAGGACGTACGCGGCGAGAAGGCACCGGCCGAGCCGTACGACCACCGCAAGGCCCGGCTGGAACAGCGGCGCAAGGCCGCCGGGGAGGGCACGAAGTGACCAAGGCAGCCGTATTCGGCACCGGATCGTGGGGCACGGCCTTCGGCATGGTGCTCGCCGACGCGGGCTGCGAGGTGACCCTCTGGGGCCGCCGCGCCGAACTCGCCGAGGCCATCAACACCACCCGCACCAACCCCGACTACCTCCCGGGCATCGAACTCCCGGCGAACGTCCGGGCCACCACCGACCCCGCCGAGGCAGCCCACGACGCCGACTTCACCGTCCTCGTCGTGCCCTCGCAGACGCTGCGCGCCAACCTCGCCGAGTGGGCCCCCAAGCTGGCCCCCGACACTGTCCTCGTCTCCCTGATGAAGGGCGTCGAACTCGGCACTGCCGAGCGGATGAGCGAGGTCATCATCGAGGTCGCCGACGTGCCCGCCGAGCGCGTGGCCGTCCTGACCGGACCCAACCTGGCTCTGGAGATCGCCGCCCGGCAGCCGGCCGCCGCTGTCGTGGCCTGTGTCGACGAGACGGTCGCGCAGCGGGTCCAGGCGGCCTGCATGACCCCGTACTTCCGCCCCTACACCAACACCGACGTGGTGGGCTGCGAGCTCGGCGGCGCGGTCAAGAACGTCATCGGGCTCGCCGTCGGCATCGCCAACGGCATGGGGCTCGGCGACAACTCCAAGGCCACGCTCATCACCCGCGGCCTCGCCGAGACCACCCGGCTCGGCCTCGCGATGGGCGCCGACCCGCTGACGTTCTCCGGCCTCGCCGGACTCGGCGACCTGGTGGCCACCTGTTCCTCGCCGCTCTCCCGGAACAACACCTTCGGCACCAACCTGGGCCGCGGAATGACCCTGGAGGAGACCATCGCGGCGACCAAGCAGACCGCGGAGGGCGTCAAGTCCTGCGAGTCCGTGCTCGATCTGGCCCGCCGCCACGGTGTCGACATGCCGATCACCGAGACGGTCGTCTCCATCGTCCACGAGGGCAAGCCGCCGATCGTCGCCCTCAAGGAACTGATGTCGCGCAGCGCCAAGTCCGAGCGCCGCTGAGTCCGCCCCCGGGCCCGCCGCCGAGGCGCGCACTACGCCGGACGCGCGCGGCGGGCCGGGGCTCTTAAGCGCATCGAACACGCAAGGTACGCTCAACGCGTTATGAGCGAGAACACCCAGAGCCCCCGCAAGCCGCGCGTGGCCGTCGTCTTCGGCGGACGCAGCTCCGAGCACGCCATCTCCGTCGTCACGGCCGGCGCCGTCCTGCGCGCCATCGACCGGACCAAGTACGACGTGCTGCCCATCGGCATCACGACGGACGGGCGCTGGGCGCTGACCGCCGACGCCCCCGAGCGGATGGCCATCGCCGACCGCGCGCTGCCGAACGTCTCCGACCTCGCCGAGTCCGAGCAGGGCGGCGTCGTCCTCTCCGTCGACCCGGCCAACCGCGAGGTCGTGTACACCGAGCCCGGCTCCGTGCCCAAGGCGCTCGGCGAGGTCGACGTCGTCTTCCCGATGCTGCACGGCCCGTACGGCGAGGACGGCACCCTCCAGGGCCTCCTGGAGCTCTCCGGCGTCCCCTACGTCGGCGCGGGCGTCCTCGCCTCCGCCGTCGGCCAGGACAAGGAGTACATGAAGCGGGTGTTCACCTCCTTCGGGCTGCCCGTCGGCCCGTACGAGGTGATCCGGCCGCGTGAGTGGGAGCAGAATCCCGCGGCCGCCCGCAAGAAGATCGTCGAGTTCGCCGCCGAGCACGGCTGGCCGCTCTTCGTGAAGCCCGCCCGTGGCGGCTCCTCCATGGGCATCACCAAGGTCGACGACCTCTCCGGCCTGGACGAGGCCATCGAGGAGGCGCGGCGCCACGACCCCAAGATCCTCGTCGAGTCGCTGCTGCGCGGCCGCGAGATCGAGTGCGGCGTCCTGGAGTTCGAGGACGGCCCGCGCGCCAGCGTGCCGGCCGAGATCCCGCCCGTCACCGACCACGACTTCTACGACTTCGAGGCCAAGTACATCGACTCGGCCTCCGGGATCGTGCCCGCGCCGATCGGCGACGAGGCCACCGCCGAGGTCCAGCGGCTCGCGGTCGCCGCGTACGAGGCCGTGTCCTGCGAGGGCCTGGTCCGTGCGGACTTCTTCCTCACCGAGGACGGCGAGTTCGTGATCAACGAGATCAACACGATGCCGGGCTTCACCCCGATCTCCATGTACCCGCGCATGTGGCAGGAGAGCGGCGTCAGCTACCCGGAGCTCGTCGACCGGCTGATCCAGGCCGCGCTGACCCGCTCCACGGGCCTGCGCTAGGGGCACCCCCTAGTCGCACTCCGGTTCCAGAGCGCACGGAACGGCCTTCTCCACGGGGGCGGCGAGATCCGCGAGCGGTGAGGCGTCGTGCGCGTACCGCTCGTCCAGCGTCACCTCGACGTACGTCTCCCTGTACACCGAGGTGAAGCGGGGCCCGCCGCCCTCCGGCCGTTCCAGCATCCAGCGCACGCCGTTCACGGAGATGCCCTGGGACTGGGGATCGGTCATCTTTTCGGGCCGGGGAACGCCGCAGCGCAGTACGATCGCCGCGTCCCCCCACCCGGCGGTCAGCTCGGACTCGGGCTCCGGATCGTTCCGTTCCAGCCCCGCCACGGTGTCCGGAAGCTCCTTCGCCAGCGCCTGGCAGAGGACGGCCTCCTCCGCCGGAGGGCTGGGAACCGGGATCGACGCCTTCGCGTCCGTGGAGGAGCAGCCCGCGGCGGTCAGCAGCAGCACGGCGGCTGACGCGGCGGCGGGCAGGCCGAAGGGCCGGTGGGAAGACTTCACCGGCCAAGGGTAGACGGGGGCTACAGATGCACGACCGGGCAGGTGAGGGTCCGCGTGATGCCGTCCACTTGCTGGACCTTGGCGACCACCATGCGGCCCAGCTCGTCGACCGTGTCGGCCTGGGCACGGACGATCACGTCGTACGGGCCCGTCACGTCTTCCGCCTGGATCACCCCCGGGATCTTGGAGATGGTCTCGGCGACGGTCGACGCCTTGCCCACCTCGGTCTGAATAAGGATGTACGCCTGTACCACGGAACCTCCAGGGCGGCCACGAGGATCTTGTGGGAGAAAGGGACGCCACGGTACCGCGTCGCCGAGGGCCGCGGGGAGACCTGCGCGCCCCGAGGCGCCCACAGTGTGGCGTACGCACGACAGAAGTTGACGGTCTACTTGACGGTACCCAGCGCGGTGACGGCTCGCGACCCGCAGAGCGAGCGGCAGAGCGAGCGGCGGGCGACGCGCACGGCCGGCACGACAACACGAGGTGAGACGCGGTGAAGGGCACAGTAGGAGAACTGGGGGAGTTCGGGCTCATCAGAGAGCTCACCTCCCGGCTCACCTCCACCCCGGCGGTACGGATCGGACCCGGCGACGACGCCGCGGTCGTCTCCGCACCCGACCGGCGCGTGGTGGCCAGTACGGACATCCTGCTCGAAGGACGTCACTTCCGCCGCGACTGGTCGACGGCGTACGACGTCGGCCGCAAGGCGGCCGCACAGAACCTCGCCGACATCGCCGCCATGGGCGCCGTCCCCACCGCGCTGCTGCTTGGCCTGGTCGTCCCCGCCGAGCTCCCCGCCACCTGGCCCGTCGAACTCATGGACGGCCTGCGCGACGAGTGCCAGGTCGCCGGCGCGGCCGTCGTCGGCGGCGACGTCGTCCGCGGCGACACCATCACCATCGCCATCACCGCCCTCGGCGACCTGCGCAACCACGACCCGGTGACCCGGGGCGGGGCCCAGCCCGGCGACGTCGTCGCGTACACCGGCTGGCTCGGCTGGTCCGCCGCCGGATACGCGGTGCTCTCCCGCGGCTTCCGCTCCCCGCGCGCCTTCGTCGAGGCCCACCGCCGGCCCGAACCGCCGTACCACGCGGGCCCCGCGGCCGCCGGGCTCGGCGCCACCGCCATGTGCGACGTCAGCGACGGACTGATCGCCGACCTCGGCCACATCGCCGAGGCCAGCAAGGTCCGCATCGATCTGCGCTCGGGCAGCATCGACATTCCGACCCAGATGAACGACATCGGCCAGGCGGTGGGTGTGGACCCGCTGCAGTGGGTGCTCACCGGGGGAGAGGACCACGCGATCGTCGCCACGTTCCCGCCGGACGTGAAGCTGCCGGCCCGCTGGAAGGTCATCGGCGAGGTCCTGAACCCCTCCGCGCTGCCGCAGGTGACGGTGGACGGGGCGCCCTGGCACAGCAAGGGCGGCTGGGACCACTTCGGAGGCCACGAGTGACGCCGCCGCTGCCGCTCGTCCTGACTGTCGCCGGATCCGACTCCGGCGGCGGCGCCGGCATCCAGGCCGACCTGAAGACGATGCTCGCCCTCGGCGTCCACGGCATGAGCGTGCTGACCGCCGTCACCGCCCAGAACTCGCTGGGCGTCCAGGGCGCGTGGGAACTGCCGGAGGAGGCCGTACGGGCCCAGTACCGGGCCGTCGTCGACGACATCGGCGTCCAGGCCGTGAAGACCGGCATGCTGGCCTCCGCCGCCCTCGTGGAGACCGTGGCGGAGCTGCTCGCCGGCACGCCGGACACGCCCGTCGTCGTCGACCCGGTCGGGGTCTCCAAGCACGGGGACCCGCTGCTCGCGGCATCGGCGCTGGATTCCGTACGGACGAAGCTGCTGCCGGTGGCGACCGTGGCCACGCCCAACCTCGACGAGGTGGCGCAGCTCACAGGTGTCGTCGTCGAGCGGGAGTCCGATCTGCGGGAGGCGGCCGCGGCGATCCTGTCGTACGGGCCGCGGTGGGCGCTCATCAAGGGCGGCCATCTCGAAGGCGACGCCGTCGACCTGCTCACGGACGGCAGCGAGGAGCACTGGCTGCGCGCCCCCCGGCACGACAACCGGCACACCCACGGCACGGGCTGCACGCTGGCCTCTGCGGTGGCGTCGGGCCTCGCGAAGGGGCTGACCGTGCCGGAGGCGGTACGGGAGGCGAAGGAATACGTGACCGGGGCGATCGCGGCCGGCTTCGCGCTGGGCGCGGGGATCGGCCCGGTGGACCACGGCTGGCGACTGCGCGCCTAGGGCCTGTCCGGCGGGCAGGCCCTGGCGGGTTTCGTCTCCGGGCATGGCAAAAGGCCGGTTCACCAAGGTGAACCGGCCTTTCAAGGCAACCGCAGGGGCTGCGCTACGACGAAACGTCGGCGTTAGCGCGAGACCTTGCCGGCCTTGATGCACGAGGTGCAGACGTTGAGCCGCTTCGGCGTCCGACCGACCACGGCACGCACACGCTGGATGTTCGGGTTCCAGCGACGAGACGTACGGCGGTGCGAGTGCGAAATGTTGTTGCCGAAGCCCGGCCCCTTGCCGCAGACGTCGCAGTTGGCAGCCACGGGTCACTCCAAAGACTTCAGATTTACAGTGAAATCCGGCGCACCGGAATCAGAGTTCTGAAGTGGCTTGCCGGGGGAATGGCCCGACTCTCGCCGGGCAACCGAAGCAGCATACAACGGCTGCTCCCGTAGAACGAAACTACCACGGTCACCGCGGCCCCCGCCCCGGCCCCAGGTCACGAGCGGGTCTACCCTGCGGTGAGCTTCACCGCAGCCGCCGCCGAGCAGGAGGATCACCCGTTGCCGCAGACCGCGCAGACCCTCGACGCCGCAGCGGTCCGCTCCTGGTGCGTACGGGCGCTGGACGCGCTCGGCAGGGAGCGCGAGGAGATCGACGCGATCAACGTCTATCCGATCGCCGACGGGGACACCGGCACGAACCTGTATCTGACGGTGGAGTCCGCCGCCCAGGCGGTCGAGGCGGTCTTCGCGGCGGACGACCCCGACGCGGGCGACGCCATACGGGCCATGGCGCACGGCGCCCTGATCGGTGCCCGGGGCAACTCCGGAACGATTCTCTCGCAGCTGCTGCGCGGCATGGCGTCCGTACTCGCGAACGGCCGTGACGGCGATCACCTCGCCCGGTCCCTGGCGGCGGCCTCCCGAGCGGCTCGGGAGGCCGTGGCGCACCCCGTCGAAGGAACGATCCTGAGCGTGGCGGGAGCGGCGGCCGACGCCTGTGAGAGCGGCGGCAGCCTCGTGGCGGTGGCCAGGGGGGCGTACGAGGGGGCCAGGACCGCCCTGGAGGCCACCACCGGACAACTGGCCGTCCTCGAGCGCGCCGGGGTCGTGGACGCGGGCGGGCGGGGTCTGGTGGCCGTCCTGGGGGCGCTGGTGGAGGTCGTGTCGGGAGAGGCACAGGTACGGCCCGTGGCGGCGCACCGGCCGATCCTCGCCGACGAGGTGTGCGCCCCGGAGGACGGACCCGCCGGGCCCGCCTTCGAGGTGATCTACCTCCTGGAGGCGGAGGACGCGGCCGTGGAACGGCTGCGGGCCCGGCTGGACGCGCTGGGCGACTCGCTGGTCGTGGTCGGCGGGGACGGGCTGTGGAACGTGCACGTCCACGTCGACGACGCGGGGGCGGCCGTGGAGGCGGGCGTGGAGGCGGGGCGCCCGTACCGGATCCGGATCACGCACTTCGCGGGCGTCCCGGAGGTACGGGAGCGGCTGCAGCGCGCCGTCGTGGCGGTCGTCCCGGGGGAGGGGCTCGCGGGCCTGTGCGCAGAGGTCGGCGCGACGACGGTGCTGGCCAGGCCGGGGGAGCCGCCGGCCAGCGGCGAGCTCGTCGACGCGATCCGGCGGGCCCACGCGCGCGAGGTCGTGCTCCTGCCGAACGACACCGACCTGCGGCACACGGCGGGCGCCGCGGCCGAACAGGCCCGCGCGGAGGGCATCAGGGTCGCCCTGATCCCGACCCGGGCCGCCGTCCAGGGCATCGCGGCGCTCGCCGTGCACGAGCCGGACCGGCGCTTCGACGAGGACGTGGTGGCGATGACGGCGGCGGCGGGGGCGACCCGGTACGCCGAACTCGCCGTCGCCGAACGCCAGTCCTTCACCTCGGCCGGCGTCTGCCAGGCCGGCGACGTCCTCGGCCTGATCGAGGGCGACGTCGCGGTCATCGGCCAGGACCTGACGACGACGGCCCGCACGGTCCTGGACCGCATGCTGTCGGCGGGCGGCGAGCTGGTGACCCTGATCGTGGCGGACGAGACGCCGCCGTCGCTCGCGACGGCCCTCGAACGCCACGTCCGCGAGACGTACCTGGCGGTGGACACGACGACGTACCGCGGCGGCGTGGGCGCACCACCGCTTCTGATCGGCGTGGAGTAGCCACCCCTCAAGGGTGTGGGCATCCGTTTCCCTGGTGCGGAACGGATGCCCGCAATCGGGGGCTCAGGCCGTCGCCTGGGACCGCAGCGTCGTCGCCAGCCGTTCCGCCGTCGCCTGCCGGTCGCCGAATTCGGGACCGGCCGAGGCGAACGCCGACACCGCCCGCTCCGCGTACGACAGCGCCACCCCCGCGTCCGTCTCCGCGAGCAGCTCCGCCGCCTGGACACACGTGTCCGCCAGCTCCACCACGTCCGACCCGCACGCCTCCGCCGCCGCGTCCATCAGCGCCCGCCCCTCCCCGGCCGCGCCCGCGATCCACGCCCGGACCCGCAGGGTCCGCACGTACGCCGACGTGTCGCCCAGCGCACGCCACAGCTCGCCCGCCCGCTCGTACGCCGCCGCGGCCTGCGGCTTCAGCTCCGCCCGCAGCAACGCCTGCGCCGCCAGGTTCGCGAGCATCGCGTGGTCCCGCTGCTCCGGCCACTCCTTCGCGAACTCCGCCGCCCGCAGCCACTGCTCCGCCGCCGACCGGGGCTCGTCCAGCGCCATCAGGCAGTCGCCGAGCCACCACAGTGTCTGGACCACCGTCCCGTCGCCGTGTTCCTCCACGGAGAGGTCCAGCAGCGCCGACTCCAGAATCGTCGCCGCCTCCTCGGTCCGCTCCTCCCGCAGCAGCCAACCGCCCAGCAGATGCCGGGCGTACGCGCCGATGCCCCGGCTCTCGCCGGCCTCGTCGGCCCAGTGCGCCGCCTCCAGGGCGTGCTCCGCCGCCTCGCCGAACCGCCCGGCCGCGCCGATGACTTCGGCGAGCTGGAGCCTGAGCCGGCTCTGCCCGGCCGTCCCGGCGTGCTCCGCGCCGTGGTCGAGGGCCGCCCGCGCCGCCCGCTCGGCGGTCTCCAGGTCACCCAGGTGCAGGGCGACCCTCGAGAGTCGGCTCTCCGGCTCGACCGCGTGGAACGGCATCCCGGCCCGGTGGTAGCGCTCCGCCGCGTACGCGTACCGGCGGGCCGCCCCCTCGGCGTCCCCCTCGTACGCCGCCAGGTCGCCCCGTACGGCCTCGGCCATGGCGACCCGGTCCGCGACCTCGGGATCGTCGCCGTACGGCGCCGTGAAGGCGAGCAGGTCGTCCACGGCCCCTGCGAGCGCCTGGGCAGGCGCGAGTTCTTCGGCGTGCGCGGGCTGCTCACCAGGCGCGCCGTCCTTGCCGGGCGCGGGCTGCTGCGCGTCCGCACCGTCCCCCTCGTGCAGCACCAGCAGCCGGATACGGACCCGGCTCAGCAGCGCCCCGGCCGCCTGCCGGGCCGTGGCCGCCTCCTCGGCGTGCAGCGCGAGCACCCGGGCGATCGCCTCCTCGACGGCCGCCGACGCCTCCCCCACCCGCTCGTCGAGCGCGAGCGCGTACGCCGCCCTGGCCCGGGCCGCCTCCGCCTCGCCACGGTCACCGGCCGACTCGTACCCCTCGGCCGCCGCGCGGAACAGCCGCGCCGCCTCCGCCGGGCCGTCCGCGAAGGCCATCGCCCGATGGTCGTCGAGCTCGGCCCGCCCGAGCGCGTCCAGCTCGATCTCGGCGGCCGCCACGGCGTCCCAGGCCGCCCGTGCGGCCGGGTTCCGCTCCTTCGACAGCCGCCGCGCCTCCGCGAGCAGCTCGCGCGGCTCCACCACGGGCTCCGGGGCGGGCAACGGCACCGGCACCGGGATCGGCACCGGTCCCTGCGCCCGTACCCCCAGCGGCAGCCGGTCCAGCAGTGGCGTCCGCGCCATCCGCGCCCGGACGAGCTCGCTCACCCGGTCCGTACCGTTGCGGTCGTCGAAGCGGCGGGCGACCGCCAGCGCCTCCACGCGCGCGTGGCCGGCGAGTTCGGCAGCGGTCCACGAGGAGCCCGCGGGGCGCGCCGGCCCCGGCACCGGCTGTCCGCCGTGCCCGAGCGCCACCAGCCGGTCCATCAGCAGCGCCGTCACGGCCAGGAAGTCCAGATGGCTGTCCGGGTCACCGCAGTCCGTGAAGTACGCCGGACGCTCCGCGAGGATCTCCAGACCCCGCGCCTCGTTCCCGGTCAGCGCGCAGAACTCGATGTGCTCCGCCACCGCACCGCGCATGCTCTCCATCGGCCGCACCAGGCGGTACCCGCGCAGATGGTTCGCACGGGCATGCTCGCCCCGGCCGAGCCGGAGCAGCGGCAGCAGCGAGGACGCCAGGACCGCGTGCGGCTCATGGGCGCAGGTGTGTTCGCCCGACAGGACCGGCGCCCAGATCTCCAGGGCTTTCTCGTCCTCGCCCAGCTCCGCGCACCACATGCCCTGCCCGTGCAGCTCGCAGGCGTGGCAGTCCGCCATCCGGTCGCGATCGGCCGCCAGCCATGCCGCGTACGCCCGGGCCGCCCGCTCCCGGTCCCCGATGTGGCGGGCCACCCGGAACTCGCCCTGCCGCACGGCCCGCTCGGAGTGCCCCGCGAGCCGGTACCGGTGCTCCATCTCGCCGAGCCACTTCTCGATCGAGGCGAGCGGGATGTGCGGCTGGTCGAGCATCCCGCTGGAGACCCACTTGAACACCCAGTGCAGGGTGTGCGCCTCGTACGCGTCGAAGTCCGCGGGGTTCTCGTCCCACATCCGCAGCAGCCGCGAGAAGGGCACGAACATCTTCGCCTTCTCGGAGCTGTAGTTGTACGCCTGCAGCTGGTGTCCGAGCGCCTCGATGACGGCCAGCGGCTCGCCGATCTGCTCGGCCTCGGCGAGCAGCCGCTCGGCCCGCGCGTTGCGTGCGGGTCCCTCGGGCTGCTCGGAGTTGTCCCGCATGGCCTCGCGCAGGGCCTGGAAGGTCAGGGTCATGCCTCGGTCTCCCCGTTGTGAGTGGCCCATTCGAGCAGTCCTGCGAACGCCCGGTTGAGGAGCGCCGAGTCGGCCGGTCGCAGCGGCCGCTGCGCCATCAGCAGCGCCTGTCCGTACAGCGCCTCGACGGCCGTCCCCGCGAGCTGACGGTCGTCGAGCGAGCCGATCCGGCGGATCAGCGGGTTGAGATGGTTGAGGACCAGCCGGGCCCGCGGCGCACTGCCGCGCAGCGAGCCGAGGATGCCCGCCCACAGGTCGTCGGCCTGCTCCTCGGCGTCCGCCCGGGCCTGTTCGTGGCGCGCGGCCCGGTCGTCGAGGTACAGCGCGGGCACGGTCAGCGGGTGGAAGGACCGCAGGGACACGTCGCAGTCGAGAGGGTCCAGAGCGGCGCGCGCCGCCGAGAGGAACGGCGCGAGCGCCAGCTCCTGCGCCGGGTCGACGGAGTCCAGATGGGCGGTGACGGTGTCCGCGTCGAGTTCGGCGATCGCAGTACCGGGCCGGACCTCGGGGAGGCGTTCGACCAGCTCCGTGTCGTACGTGTAGCCACCGTTGACCACGCCGATGCCCTGCGCGGTCGCGATGGCGGCGACCTGCCGGTACTCCTCGACGGTACGGGTGTAGTGCACGACCGGGTGACGGCGGGCGAACTCCTCCAGCGAGAGGCGGCCGGCCGTCGTCTCGAACGGCAGCCACGGAAGCATCGTCCGCAGCATCTCGCCGTCGTGCCGGGCCAGCGACTTCACGCCGAGGTGGTGCACCGACAGGAACTGTTCCAGGCGCTCGGGGGCGCCCGCGGCCAGTGAGCCGAGCCAGTCGCGCACCGCGGCGCCCAAGGCGTCCCGTACGCCCGCCAGCGTCTCGTCCTCGTACAGCGACTCGCGCGAGGCGGTCGGCCGCAGGCTGTCCGTGTCGAGCACGCACCGGACGAAGAACGCCCAGTCGGGCAGCAGCCCGTCCGCCCGCTCGGTCAGCAACATGCCCTTGAGATGGACCCGGTGGCCCGCGCGCTGGGCGGGGCTGACCGCCGACGGCAGCACGTACGCAACCCCCCGGATGCCGGCCAGCGGAAGATCCAGGTCGATCGAGTCGAGCGGGGTGAAGCCGAACAGCGCCTGGCAGTGACCTGCGAGCGCCACCCGTCGGGCGGCCGGGCTCGGGTACGAACGGTCCCAGGGGGCGGGCAGATCGGTGACCCGCTCGTTCCCGACCCGTACGTCGTACGGGAGGAGGGCACCGTACTCGCGGGCCAGCGCGAGCACCTTCTCCTCGGTCAGCCACTCGCCGGCGCCGGGGCGTGCCGTGAGGTGCACCGTGGTGCCCGGCTCCGTGCGCGCGCCGTCCGGGAGCGTACGGACGGTGTACGAACCGTCGTCGCGGGCCGTCCACTCCACCGGCGGTTCGGCGGGCGTACGGGCGCTGCGGCTGACCACCCGGATCTCGGCGGCGACCACGAAGCAGGCGAGCAGCCCGATGCCGAACTGGCCGAGGAACTCGGCCCGCGCGCTCGCGATGCCCTCGGCGTCGGCCCGCTTCGAGCTGCGACCGATGGTGGCGAGCAGGTGGTGCACGTCGTGCTCGGTCAGTCCGATCCCGCTGTCCTCGACGCGCAGGCCGCCGCCGTCCACGGACAGCAGGACCCGCGCAGGGGCGTCCGGCTGCTCCGCGCGGCGCGCGGTGATCGCGTCCACGGCGTTCTGCAGGAGTTCGCGCAGGTAGACCCGGGGGCTCGAATAGAGATGGTGGGAGAGGAGATCCACGAGTCCGCGCAGATCGACCTGGAAGGTGTGCGGTGTCTGATCAGCAGTCATCGTCGCTGCGCCGGTGGGGGGACGGGCGACGGCGCGGGTCGGGCGATCCCGGCGGGCGGTGATCGCGACGGAGGAGGGGAAGACGCGTCATCCTAGGGGTCACGACGCCGACGTGACCAGGGGATATCCACAGCCTGCGGGACGGGTGTCAGTGGAGTGGTGTGCAATGGAACGCGTGCCAGTGCTCGACGAACCCCTCAAGAACCTCCTCGGCGCCGCCACCGCGAAGGTGATGGCCGAGCAGCTCGACCTGCGGACGGTCGGGGACCTCCTCCACCACTACCCCCGGCGGTACGCCGAGCGCGGCGAGCTCACCGCCCTCGCCGACCTGCCGCTGGACGAGCACGTCACGGTGGTCGCGCAGGTGGCCGACGCCCGCGTGCTGACCTTCAACAAGGGCGGCCGCGGCAAGGGCCAGCGCCTGGAAGTCACGATCACCGACGGCAGCGGCCGGATGCAGCTGGTCTTCTTCGGCCGGGCGGTCCACTTCCACCAGAAGGAGCTGCTGCCGGGCCGCCGCGGGATGTTCGCCGGCAAGGTCGGGGTCTTCAACCGCAAGCTCCAGCTCACCCACCCCGAGTACAAGCTCCTGGACGCCGAGAGCAGCGACGAGACGGTCAAGGCGTTCGCCAACGAGCTGTTGCCGATCTACCCCGCCTGCAAGCAGCTGGAGTCCTGGACCATCGAGCAGTCCGTCTCCATCGCTCTGGACTCCCTGGCCGCGACCGGCTGGGCCGGGCTCGCCGACCCGCTGCCGCCCGCCCTGCGCGAGGACCGCGGTCTCACCGACCTGCCCGAGGCGCTCCAGAAGGTCCACCGGCCCCGCACGAAGGCCGACATCGAGGACGCCCGCCAGCGGCTGAAGTGGGACGAGGCCTTCGTCCTCCAGGTCGCCCTCGCCCGCCGCCGGCACGCGGACACCCAACTGCCCGCCGTCGCCCGCAGGCCCGCTCCGGACGGCCTCCGCGACGCCTTCGACGCCAAGCTGCCCTTCACCCTCACCGACGGCCAGCAGAAGGTCTCCCGCGAGATCTTCGACGACCTCGCCACCGAGCACCCCATGCACCGCCTCCTCCAGGGAGAGGTCGGTTCCGGGAAGACGATGGTGGCGCTGCGGGCCATGCTCGCCGTCGTCGACGCCGGGGGACAGGCCGCGATGCTCGCCCCCACCGAGGTCCTCGCCCAACAGCACCACCGGTCGGTCACCGAGATGATGGGCGAGCTCGCCGAGGGAGGCATGCTCGGCGGGACCGAGCACGCCACCAAGGTCGTGCTGCTCACCGGGTCCATGGGCGTCGCCGCCCGCCGGCAGGCCCTGCTCGACCTCGTCACCGGCGAGGCCGGGATCGTCATCGGCACGCACGCGCTGATCGAGGACAAGGTGCAGTTCCACGACCTCGGTCTGGTCGTGGTCGACGAGCAGCACCGCTTCGGCGTGGAGCAGCGCGACGCCCTGCGGGGCAAGGGCAAGCAGCCCCCGCACCTGCTGGTCATGACCGCCACTCCGATCCCGCGCACGGTCGCCATGACCGTCTTCGGCGACCTGGAGACCTCCGTCCTGGACCAGCTGCCCGCCGGGCGTTCCCCGATCGCCAGCCATGTCGTGCCGGCCGCCGACAAGCCGCACTTCCTCACGCGCGCGTGGGAGCGGGTGCGCGAGGAGGTGGAGAACGGGCACCAGGCGTACGTGGTCTGCCCACGCATCGGCGACGACGAGGACGAGAAGCAGAAGGGGAAGCGGAAGGCGTCCCCCGAGGACGAGGCCGAGAAGCGCCCGCCGCTCGCCGTCCTGGAAGTCGCCGAGAAGCTCCGCTCGGGCCCCCTCGCCGGGCTCCGCATCGAGGTTCTGCACGGCCGGATGCACCCGGACGACAAGGACGGCGTCATGCGCCGCTTCGCCGCCGGCGAGGTCGACGTCCTGGTCGCCACCACGGTCATCGAGGTCGGCGTCAACGTCCCGAACGCCACGGCCATGGTGATCATGGACGCCGACCGCTTCGGCGTCTCCCAGCTCCACCAGCTCCGCGGCCGCGTCGGCCGTGGCTCCGCCCCCGGCCTCTGCCTCCTCGTCACCGAGATGCCCGAGGCCAGCCCCGCCCGCCAGCGCCTGGGCGCCGTCGCCTCCACCCTCGACGGCTTCGAGCTCTCCCGGATCGACCTGGAGCAGCGCCGCGAGGGCGACGTCCTCGGCCAGGCCCAGTCCGGCGTCCGTTCCTCGCTGCGGATGCTCACGGTCATCGACGACGAGGAGGTCATCGCCGCCGCTCGCGAGGAGGCGACCGCCGTCGTCCTCGCCGACCCGGACCTCACCGACCACCCCGAGCTGCGCACCGCCCTGGACGCCCTCCTGGACAAGGAGCGGGAGGAGTTCCTGGAGAAGGGGTGACATCACACCCCGCTCACCGGTCATATCGTGGAGGCACAGACCCGAGCCGCCGAAGAAGAGCAAGGACCTCCCATGACCCGCGTGATCGCCGGTACCGCCGGCGGACGCCGACTGGCCGTGCCCCCGGGCAACGGCACCCGCCCCACCTCCGACCGGGCGCGCGAGGGCCTCTTCTCCACCTGGGAGTCGCTCCTCGGCACCCTCGACGGCGCCCGGGTCGCCGACCTGTACGCGGGCTCCGGCGCCGTCGGCCTGGAGGCGCTCTCCCGGGGCGCCTCCCACGCCCTCCTGGTCGAGGCCGACGCCCGCGCGGCACGGACCGTCCGCGAGAACGTCCGCGCGCTCGGACTGCCCGGCGCGGAACTCCGTACGGGCAAAGCGGAACAGATCGTGACGGGACCGGCCCCCGCCACCCCTTATGACCTGGTCTTCCTCGACCCGCCGTACGCCGTCTCGGACGACGATCTTCGCGAGATCCTGCTCACACTCCGCTCTGGGGGCTGGCTCAGCGAGGACGCGCTCGTCACCGTGGAGCGCAGCACCCGAGGCGGGGAATTCGGCTGGCCGGCCGGTTTCGAACCACTGCGGGCCCGTCGCTACGGCGAGGGAACGTTTTGGTACGGTCGCGCCGCCTCTACGTGCGAAGACGCACGATGACCGGACCGGAGAGCGAGGGACCCAAGTTGCGCCGCGCCGTCTGTCCGGGGTCATTCGACCCCATCACCAACGGACATCTCGACATCATCGCCCGCGCCTCCAAGCTGTACGACGTCGTACATGTCGCGGTGATGATCAACCAGTCCAAGAAGGGGCTGTTCACCGTCGAGGAGCGGATCGAACTGATCCGTGAGGTCACCGCCGACTTCGGCAACGTCGAGGTCGAGTCCTTCCACGGCCTGCTCGTCGACTTCTGCAAGCAGCGCGACATCCCCGCCATCGTCAAGGGGCTTCGAGCGGTCAGCGACTTCGACTACGAGCTGCAGATGGCGCAGATGAACAACGGGCTCTCCGGCGTCGAGACCCTGTTCGTCCCGACCAACCCCACGTACAGCTTCCTGTCGTCCTCCCTGGTCAAGGAGGTCGCCGCCTGGGGCGGCGATGTCTCCCACCTGGTGCCGCAGGCCGTCCTCGGCAGGCTCACCCAGCGCCTCGCCGAGCAGCGCGGCGAGCAGTGACCACGAGCGACCGTCACTGACGGACCGTCACCTGGTGTCGGACGGGGGACGACTGCCCTTACAGTCGTCCCGTCCGTCTCCATCCAGCTGTAGAGAGTGGCGAGCACCCGGTGGACGTGCAGAAGAAGCTCGACGAGATCGTCTCGACGGTCACAAACGCCCGCTCCATGCCCATGTCGGCGTCCTGCGTGGTCAACCGCGCCGAGCTGCTCGCCATGCTCGAAGAGGTACGGGAGGCCCTGCCGGGCTCCCTGGCCCAGGCCCAGGAGCTCCTCGGCGGCCGGGAGCACATGGTGGAGCAGGCCCGCCAGGAGGCCGAGCGGATCATCGAGGCCGCCCACGCCGAGCGCGGCTCGCTCATCTCCGACACCCAGGTCGCCCGCCAGTCCCAGGACGAGGCGGACCGGATCCTCTCCGAGGCCCGCCGGGAGGCCGAGGAGATCAGGGCGGAGGCCGACGACTACGTCGACTCCAAGCTCGCCAACTTCGAGGTCGTCCTCAACAAGACCATCGGCTCCGTCGACCGCGGCCGCGAGAAGCTCCTGGGCCGCGGCCCGGGCCTGGACGACCAGGGGTACGCCGACGAGGACGCCCCCGAGTACAGCGCGGACCCGCAGACCCTGATCCACCGGGCCGACGAGTACGTCGACGCCAAGCTGGGCGCCTTCGAGGCGGTGCTGTCCAAGACCCTGGAGGCGGTCGGCCGCGGCCGGCAGAAGCTGCACGGCCGGATCGCCACCGACGACCTCGGCGCGCACATGGCGGCCCAGGACGCGGCGGGCGGCGCGGTGCACACCAGCGACGCGGACTACCTGGCGGGGCTCGCTGAGCTGGCCGACCCGGAGCCGGTCCAGCAGCCCGTTCACCAGCAGGCCGCGCAGCAGGTCCCGCAGATCCCGGCGCAGCAGCCCGATCCGTACGGGTACCAGCAGCAGCCGCAGCACCAGGACGCCTACGCGTACCAGCAGGACCCGTACGGCTACCAGCAGCAGCCCGACCCGTACGCGTACCAGCAGCAGTACAGCTACGACCAGCAGCCGCAGCACCAAGCCCAGCCGCAGGCCGCCGCGCTCGACGAGACCAGCTTCTTCGACACCAGCATGATCGACCTGGAGCAGCTGCGGCAGTACGAGCAGGGGCACGGCCAGGCACACGGTCAGGGGCACTGACCGAGGCCCGACCAAGGCCGGATTGGGCCCTGAGCGAAGCGTCCAGTATCCTGGCTCTTCGGTCGCGCGTATGTCCGCGATCCATGCTGCCCGCTTCGTCTCTCGATTCGAACACGGCAGCCCCTCTCACGATCCGAAAGCAGGAAGAGCCCTGAGCACGCGCCTTGACCACCGCAACCCCCTCGTGTTCGACACGCACGAGCTGGGGCGGCGTCCTGGTGCCCTTCAGCGGCTCTCCCGCTCGGTCGAGGCCCCCACGAACCTCGGTGTCGAAGGGGTCATCGGTGTGCCGGAAGGCGCGCCCGTGGAGATCGATCTCCGTCTCGAGTCGGTCATGGAAGGGGTGCTTGTCACAGGCACCGCCCGTGCATCGGCCGAGGGGGAGTGCGTAAGGTGTCTGGAGCCCGTCGAGCTGGAGCTCGACGTGGACTTCCAGGAGATGTTCTCGTACCCCGACTCCGACGACCGGGGCCGCTCCAAGGCGGCCGCGGACGACGAAGCCGAGGACGACGAGGACATGATCCCCCTCGAGGACGGCATGTTCGACCTCGAACCCGTGCTGCGTGATGCGGTGGTGCTCGCACTGCCGATGCAGCCGGTGTGCCGGGAGGACTGTGCGGGGCTGTGTTCCCAATGCGGAACCAACCTGAACGACAACCCGGACCACCACCACGATGCCGTCGACATGCGTTGGGCGGCACTGCAGGGACTCGCCGGTTCGCTGGGAACCGATGAGAAGGACAACATGAGCGGCGCCGAAGCTGGCGTCGACGAGAAGCAGGAGAAGTAGCCGTGGCTGTTCCGAAGCGGAAGATGTCGCGCAGCAACACGCGCCACCGCCGGTCGCAGTGGAAGGCTGCGGTCCCCACCCTGGTTTCGTGTGAGCGTTGCCAGGAGCCGAAGCAGCAGCACATCGCGTGCCCGAGCTGCGGCACCTACAACAAGCGCCAGGTCCTCTCGGTCTGAGTGGCTGGTGAGAGGCGCGATGTCTGAGTCCAACAAGACGGACAATGCCTCGTCCCACACGCTTCTGGAAGGGCGGCTCGGGTATCAGCTCGAGTCCGCCCTTCTGGTGCGTGCGCTGACGCATCGCTCGTACGCGTACGAGAACGGCGGTCTGCCCACCAACGAGCGTCTCGAGTTCCTCGGGGACTCCGTGCTCGGCCTGGTGGTCACGGACACGCTGTACCGCACCCACCCCGACCTGCCCGAAGGCCAGCTGGCCAAGCTGCGGGCCGCGGTGGTCAACTCGCGTGCGCTGGCGGAGGTCGGCCGCGGCCTCGAACTCGGCTCCTTCATCCGGCTCGGCCGGGGCGAAGAGGGCACGGGTGGCCGGGACAAGGCGTCCATCCTCGCCGACACCCTTGAAGCGGTGATCGGTGCGGTCTATCTCGACCAGGGCCTCGACGCGGCCTCGGAGCTGGTGCACCGGCTCTTCGACCCGCTGATCGAGAAGTCCTCGAACCTCGGTGCAGGACTGGACTGGAAGACCAGCCTCCAGGAACTGACCGCGGCCGAGGGTCTGGGTGTTCCGGAGTACCTCGTCACCGAGACGGGTCCGGACCACGAGAAGACCTTCACTGCTGCCGCCCGCGTCGGTGGTGTCTCGTACGGCACCGGCACCGGCCGCAGCAAGAAGGAAGCGGAGCAGCAGGCGGCGGAATCCGCTTGGCGCGCGATCCGCGCGGCGGCGGACGAGCGTCTCGCGGCGGCGAAGGCCGCGGCGGACGTGGCGGCCGAAACGGCGCCGGAAGAGGTCGCCGACACCTCTTCCCCCGCGGACCAGGCCTCGGCCTGAACCCCTCCGCTTCCTGACGGCACTGCTTCTTGGCGACCCCGCCAGGGGCCCCGCAAGGGTCCCCGGGCGGGGTCTTCTGCTTCCGTCCGGGCGCCTCGGTCCGGGCGGTAGGCTTCGGGCGTCCCCTTTCCCGTACCCCCTCCGGAGGAGTCCCGTGCCCGAGTTGCCCGAGGTCGAGGTCGTACGGCGCGGTCTTGAGCGCTGGGTCGGCGGGCGAACCGTGGGCGAGGTCGAGGTGCTGCATCCGCGGGCCGTGCGCCGGCATCCGGCCGGCGGGGCGGACTTCGCCGCGCGGCTCAAGGGGCATCGCTTCGGGACCGCACGCCGCCGCGGCAAGTACCTGTGGATCCCGCTCGCGGACGCCGACATCTCCGTCCTCGGCCATCTCGGCATGAGCGGGCAACTGCTCGTCCAGCCCGAGGACGCCCCCGACGAGAAGCACCTGCGGATCCGCGTCCGTTTCGAGGACGGCCTCGGCACCGAGCTGCGCTTCGTCGACCAGCGCACCTTCGGCGGTCTCTCACTCCACGACAGCACCCCCGACGGGCTGCCCGACGTCATCGCGCACATCGCCCGCGACCCGCTGGACCCGGAGTTCGACGACGCGGCCTTCCAGACGGCGCTCCGCCTGCGCCGTACCACCGTCAAGCGCGCGCTGCTCGACCAGACGCTGATCAGCGGGGTCGGCAACATCTACGCCGACGAGGCGCTGTGGCGCGCCAAGCTGCACTACGAACGCCCCACCGCCACGCTGACCCGGCCGCGCTCCGCCGAGCTCCTCGGCCATGTACGGGACGTCATGAACGCGGCCCTCGCCGCAGGCGGGACCAGCTTCGACAGCCTCTACGTCAACGTGAACGGCGAGTCCGGCTACTTCGACCGG
This sequence comes from Streptomyces sp. NPDC059875, assembly GCF_042731085.1. Lineage (NCBI taxonomy): Bacteria > Bacillati > Actinomycetota > Actinomycetes > Kitasatosporales > Streptomycetaceae > Streptomyces > Streptomyces sp. NPDC059875. Next base: position 95,221 of record NZ_JBHWJZ010000024.1, on the reverse strand, counting down.
TCGCTCGACGCCTACGGGCGCGAGGACGAGCCGTGCCACCGCTGCGGCACGCCCATGCGCCGCCGCCCGTGGATGAACCGGTCCAGCTACTTCTGCCCGCGCTGCCAGCGTCCGCCCCGCGCTACGGCGTGACGCTCACGGCAGCCGTGCGCTTCTCGTCGTAGGTCTCGCGCGCCGAGAGGACCTCCGGCATCCGGCCCTCGACCAGGTCGATCAGCGCGCGCAGCCGCTCCGCGATCTCGCGGCCCAGCGGCGTCAGCCGGTAGTCCACCCGCGGCGGGTTGGTCGGCTGTGCCTCACGATGGACGAGCCCGTCGCGCTCCAGCGCGTGCAGGGTCTGCGACAGCATCTTCTCGCTGACCCCGTCGACCCGGCGACGCAGCTCGTTGAAGCGGAACGTGCCTTCGTGGAGCGCCCCGAGCGTGAGCGCGCCCCATCGGCCTGTCACATGCTCCAGCGTCTCGCGCGAGGTGCAGGCCCGGGCGAACACGTCGAACACGAGGTCGTCAGTCATGCCTTCCACCGTACTCGCGCACAGCGCTGACTATCGGAGTGCGCTGACCCGGAGTGCGTGGCTCAGAAGCCGAAGTCCTGCGTCCACCACGGACCGCCGTCCGCGAAGTGCACACCGACACCCAGCGTCGTGTAGTCGCAGTTCAGGATGTTCGCGCGGTGGCCGTCGCTGGTCATCCACGACTCCATCACGGCCGCGGCGTCCACCTGGCCGCGGGCGATGTTCTCGCCGCCCAGGCCGGAGATGCCGGCCTGACGGGCGCGCTCCCAGGGGGTGTCGCCGTCCGGGTCGGTGTGGTCGAAGAAGCCGCGTGCGGCCATGTCCTTGCTGAAGGCGCCCGCCAGTGCGGCGAGACTGCCGTCGGACCGGACCGCACTGCAGCCCACCTTCGCCCGCTCCTGGTTGACCAGCCGTACGACCTCCGCCTCGGCCGCCGCGGCGCGGTCGGTCGGGACCGGGGCCGTCTGGGTGGGCACGACGGGCTTCACGGTCGTGGGCACCGGCTTCGGCTTGGGCTTCGTCGTCGGCACCGTCGTCTTCGGCGCCGTCTTCGTCGGCTGAGGGGCCGGCTTCTTCGGGGTCGGGGACGCGGTGGTCTTCGACGGCTTCGGCGAGGGGGTCGCGGAAGGGGAGGTGGAGGCCTTGCCGGCGCCCTTGCCCGTACCCGCGCTCGCCGCCGGGCTCGACGACTGGTTCGACGGGGTTGCGGACGAGCCGCCCTGCGTCGTCAGCTCCGGAGCCTGGCGGGACTCGGTCTGCTGCTCACCCGAGCCGGCGCTGCCGACGGTCAGGGTTTCCCCGCCCGGCAGGAGGCCAGAGGCGACGGCGACCGCGCCGACCGCGACCGCGGCGGAGGCGCCGAGCAGTCCGGTGCGCACGGCTCCGCGCTTCCTGCGGGCCCCCCGGTGCCGGCGGTCCGAACCGGCCGCGTAATCTTCTGCGGCGGGCGCGGCGCCGGAGCGACGATGGCGTCCCATCTGCTCTGCCTTCCTGACGACCTGTGCTGGACTCTTTGCTGATCTTTGCTTCTGTGGGGCCTGTGAAGGGCCTGTCCACTGAGACGCGCCCGAACGGGTGAGTCTCATTCGGTCGGGACTGTACGCCATGACGCGCCGGGGCGACGTGCCCCTTCGGCAATTGGCCCGTTAGCGTGCAGCCATGAACGAAGACGTACGGCTCACCGCATGGGTGCGCGGCCGAGTACAGGGAGTGGGCTTCCGCTGGTTCACCAGGGCAAACGCCTTGGAGATCGGCGGGCTCGTCGGCTTCGCGCTCAACCTCGACGACGGACGGGTGCAGGTCGTCGCCGAGGGGTCGAGTGAGAATTGCCACCGTCTGCTCGACTGGCTCCGCTCCGCCGACACTCCCGGGCGTGTGGACGGAGTCACCGAGATCTGGGGCACCCCGCGCGGCGGCTACGACACCTTCGCGATCCGCTGACGATCATGGCGACAGGGCTCCGCCCGGTCGCCCTCGCGACCCTCGGGCGGACGTTCGGCGAAGGGCCGCCGAAGCGGAAATGACCTGCGGATTGCCAAGAAGGGCTTGCCGTGCCGGGCTGCGCGCGGAAGGATGATCTCTACGCCCCCTGAGGCACCGAGTTGCGAGGCGCCGTCGCGAGTTCCGCGGCCGCAGACCCCCCGGTTGCCCCTTGATACGGGGCGTGATCGTGTTGACCGTCAAACTTTTTGGTGAGACTCTGGAAGCCCCGCGCACCTTAGCTGTTTGGCAGTGGAAACCGGCACGACAAGATGTGCTGCCGAGCACCGCGGGTGCGAAATCCCTCACGACCCACACCGCTTCGGTCGGTCACTCAGTGTGGAGGACCATCCATCATGGCAAAGGCGCTTCTCGGTTACGTCGGCGGCTCCGACCCGCGACTCCTCGCCGAGATGCGACGGCTTCAGCAGCGCGTCCAGGACCTGGAGTCCGAGCTCGTTCGGATCCAGTCCGAGAACGACGCGCTCAACGCTGCCGCCGCACAGCATGGAGAGTCGCTGCTCGACAGCATCGACCTCGACGTTCCCCAGGCGGAGCCTGCGCTCACCTGACAGTCAGCCCCGTGCCGGGGCCAGGTGAGAAACACTCTCGCTAGCACAGCTAGATATGCAAGGGGCGCTCCGGCGTCCCTTCTTTCTTGAGTCCCCCATGTCCCACCCCTCCTCAGGGGAGGGTGTGCCCTGCACCTTCATGGGTGAAACGCGCAACCACAGGTAGAGTCCGGGGGCGTGCATCTCAAGGCCCTGACCCTCCGCGGTTTCAAGTCGTTCGCCTCCGCCACCACGCTGCGGTTCGAACCGGGAATCACGTGTGTCGTCGGGCCCAACGGCTCCGGCAAGTCCAATGTCGTGGACGCGCTGTCCTGGGTCATGGGAGAGCAGGGCGCCAAGTCGCTGCGCGGCGGCAAGATGGAGGACGTCATCTTCGCCGGCACGACCGGGCGGCCGCCGCTCGGCCGCGCCGAGGTCTCGCTGACCATCGACAACTCCGACGGCGCGCTGCCCATCGACTACGCCGAGGTCACCATCACCCGGATCATGTTCCGGGGCGGCAGCAGCGAGTACCAGATCAACGGCGACACCTGCCGGCTGCTCGACATCCAGGACCTGCTCTCCGACTCCGGCATCGGCCGCGAGATGCACGTCATCGTCGGCCAGGGCCAGCTCGACTCCGTCCTGCACGCCGATCCGATGGGGCGCCGCGCCTTCATCGAGGAGGCGGCCGGCGTGCTCAAGCACCGCAAGCGCAAGGAGAAGGCGCTGCGGAAGCTCGACGCGATGCAGGCCAACCTCGCGCGCGTGCAGGACCTCACCGACGAACTGCGCCGCCAGCTCAAGCCGCTCGGCCGGCAGGCGGCGGTCGCGCGCCGGGCCGCCGTCATCCAGGCCGATCTGCGCGACGCCCGGCTGCGCCTGCTCTCCGACGACCTCGTACGCCTCCAGGAGGCGCTGAAGACCGAAGTCGCCGACGAGGCCGCGCTCAAGGAGCGCAAGGAGAGCGCCGAGGCGGAGCTCCGCGCGGCGCTCGCCAAGGAGGCGGAGCTGGAGGAGGAGGTGCGCAGACTCGCCCCGCGCCTCCAGCGCGCCCAGCAGAGCTGGTACGAGCTCTCCCAGCTCGCCGAGCGGGTCCGGGGCACCGTCTCGCTCGCCGACGCGCGCGTGAAGAGTGCCACCGCCCAGCCGCCGGAGGAGCGCCGCGGCCGCGACCCCGAGGACATGGAACGCGAGGCCGCCCGCATCCGCGAGCAGGAGGCCGAGCTGGAGGCCGCCCTGGAAGCGGCCGAACGTGCCCTGGAGGACACCGTCGCCCACCGCGCCGAACTGGAGCGCGAGCTGGCGGTGGAGGAGCGCCGCCTCAAGGACGTGGCCCGCGCCATCGCCGACCGCCGCGAGGGCCTCGCCCGGCTGCACGGCCAGGTCAACGCCGCCCGCTCACGCGCCGCGTCCGCGCAGGCCGAGATCGACCGGCTCGCCGCCGCGAGGGACGAGGCCCAGGAGCGGGCCGTCGCCGCCCAGGAGGAGTACGAGCAGCTCAAGGCCGAGGTCGACGGCCTCGACGCGGACGACACCGAACTGGGGGAGCGGTACGAGTCCGCCCGCCGGGACCTCGCCGAGGCCGAGTCCGCCCTGACGGCCGCCCGTGAGGCCGCCACGGAGGCCGACCGCAGCCGCGCCGCGACCCGGGCCCGCCACGAGGCCCTGTCCCTGGGGCTGCGCCGCAAGGACGGCACGGACGCGCTGCTCGGCGCCCGCGACAGCCTGAGCGGACTGCTCGGTCCGGCCGCGGAACTGCTCACCGTCACCCCGGGATACGAGATCCCGCTCGCCGCCGCCCTCGGCGCGGCGGCGGACGCGATCGCCGTCTCCGGCCCCGCCGCTGCCGCCGAGGCCCTGCGCCTCCTGCGCAAGCAGGACGCCGGCCGCGCCGCCCTGCTGCTCACCGGGACCGAGCCCCCGGCACGGCCGACCGACACCGCGGGCCACCGCCCCGCCGCCGACCTCGTGCGCGGACCCGAGGAACTCATGGGGGCCGTACGGCGGTTGCTCGACGGGATCGTCGTGGTCGGAACGCTGGAGGAGGCCGAGGAGCTCGTCTACGCACACCCGGGGCTCACCGCCGTCACCGCCGAGGGAGACCTGCTGGGGGCGCACTTCGCGCAGGGCGGTTCCGCCGGGGCGCCCAGCCTCCTCGAGGTGCAGGCGTCCGTCGACGAGGCGGCCGCCGAGCTGGAGGAGCTGGAGTCGCGGTGGGCGGAGCTGGCCCTCGCCCAGCAGGAGGCGACCGAACGCAGACGCACCGCCGCCGCGCTCGTCGAGGAGCTGGCCGAACGCCGCCGCGCCGCCGACCGCGAGAAGTCGGCCGTCGCCCAGCAGCTCGGCCGGCTCGCCGGGCAGGCCCGCGGCGCCGCCGGCGAGGCAGAGCGGACCACCGCGGCGGCCGCCCGCGCGGACGAGGCCCTGGAGAAGGCGCTGTACGAGGCCGAGGAGCTGGCCGAGCGGCTCCTCGTCGCCGAGGAGACCCCGGCCGAGGAGGAGCCCGACACCTCCGTGCGCGACCGGCTCGCCGCCGACGGCGCCAACGCGCGCCAGACCGAGATGGAGGCCAGGCTCCAGCTCCGTACCCACGAGGAGCGGGTCAAGGGCCTCGCGGGACGCGCCGACTCCCTCGACCGGGGCGCCCGCGCCGAACGCGAGGCACGCGCGCGTGCCGAGCAGCGCCGGGCTCGGCTGCGCCACGAGGCGGAGGTCGCCGGCGCCGTCGCCACGGGCGCCCGGCAGCTCCTGTCCCACATCGAGGTCTCCCTGGTTCGGGCCGAGCAGGAGCGCGTGCTCGCCGACGCCGCCAAGGCCGCCCGCGAGCAGGGCCTGACCGCCGCACGCAACCGGGGCCGCGATCTGAAGGCCGAGCTGGACAAGCTCACCGACTCCGTCCACCGCGGCGAGGTCCTCGGCGCGGAGAAGCGGATGCGGATCGAGCAGCTGGAGACCAAGGCCCTGGAGGAGCTGGGCGTCGAACCGGCCGGCCTCGTCTCCGAGTACGGTCCCCATCAGCTCGTACCGCCGTCGCCGCCCGCCGAGGGCGAGGAGCTGCCGGAGGACCCAGAGCATCCGCGCAACCAGCCGCGTCCGTTCGTCCGTACGGAGCAGGAGAAGCGGCTGAAGGCCGCCGAACGGGCGTATCAGCAGCTCGGCAAGGTGAATCCGCTGGCCCTGGAGGAGTTCGCGGCGCTGGAGGAACGCCACAAGTTCCTTTCCGAGCAGCTGGAGGACCTCAAGAAGACCCGGACCGACCTCCTTCAGGTCGTGAAGGAGGTCGACCTCCGCGTCGAGCAGGTCTTCACCGAGGCGTTCCGAGACACCGCCCGCGAGTTCGAGGGCGTCTTCTCGCGCCTCTTCCCCGGCGGCGAAGGGCGGCTGATCCTGACCGACCCCGACAACATGCTCACCACCGGTGTCGACGTCGAGGCCCGCCCGCCGGGCAAGAAGGTCAAGCGCCTCTCGCTGCTCTCCGGCGGCGAGCGTTCGCTGACCGCCGTCGCGATGCTGGTCTCCATCTTCAAGGCCCGCCCCAGCCCGTTCTATGTGATGGACGAGGTGGAAGCGGCCCTGGACGACACCAACCTCCAGCGGCTGATCCGGATCATGCAGGAGCTCCAGGAGTCCTCGCAGCTCATCGTCATCACGCACCAGAAGCGGACGATGGAGGTCGCGGACGCGCTCTACGGCGTCTCCATGCAGGGGGACGGCGTCTCGAAGGTCATCAGCCAGCAACTTCGTTGATCAACTTCAACTCTTGAACGAACAAGGGGCATGAGCTTGTTTTAAGTCATACGACATCAAGTATTGACTTCGAAACTTGAAGGCATAGTCTCTGCAACGTTGCTTTTACCTTCACGTGGTGGGCGGCGTGATGTTGTGCGCCACTGGAAGGGCTCGCCCCCCACGCCCCGGCGACGCTGCCGGAGCCCCCAGGAGTCCATGTGACCAGCACCGCGCAGGCGCCCACGCCGCCGCCTTCCGAAGGCCGAGCCGCCCACCCGGACCACCTCGGCCACGTCATCTTCATCACGGCGTCGGCCGCGATGGGCGGCTTCCTCTTCGGCTACGACAGCTCCGTCATCAACGGCGCCGTCGAGGCCATCCGAGACCGCTACGACATCGGCTCCGGCACGCTGGCCCAGGTCATCGCCATCGCCCTGATCGGCTGCGCCATCGGCGCCGCGACCGCCGGCCGGATCGCCGACCGCATCGGCCGCATCCGCTGCATGCAGATCTCCGCGGTGCTCTTCGCCGTCAGCGCCGTGGGCTCCGCGCTGCCCTTCGCCCTCTGGGACCTGGCCCTCTGGCGGATCGTCGGCGGCTTCGCCATCGGCATGGCCTCCGTGATCGGCCCGGCGTACATCGCCGAGGTCGCCCCCGCCGCCTACCGCGGCCGCCTCGGCTCCTTCCAGCAGGCCGCGATCGTCATCGGCATCGCCATCTCGCAGCTGGTCAACTACGGCATCCTGCAGCTCGCCGACGGCGACCAGCGCGGCGAGATCGGCGGCCTCGAGGCCTGGCAGTGGATGCTCGGCGTGATGGTCGTCCCCGCCGTGCTCTACGGTCTGCTCTCCTTCGCCATCCCGGAGTCCCCGCGCTTCCTCATCTCCGTCGGCAGGATCGACCGGGCCAAGGAGGTCCTCGCCGAGGTCGAGGGCCACGAGGTGAACCTCGACCACCGCGTCGCCGAGATCGACCAGGCCATGCGCAGCGAGCACAAGTCCACCTTCAGGGACCTGCTCGTGGCCGGCGGCCGCTTCAAGCTGCTCCCCATCGTCTGGGTCGGCATCGGACTCTCGGTCTTCCAGCAGCTCGTCGGCATCAACGTCGCCTTCTACTACTCGGCGACGCTCTGGCAGTCGGTCGGCGTCGACCCCTCCAGCTCGTTCTTCTACTCGTTCACCACGTCGATCATCAACATCATCGGCACCGTGATCGCGATGGTCCTGGTCGACCGGGTGGGCCGCAAGCCCCTTGCGCTCGTCGGCTCCATCGGCATGGCGATCGCCCTCGCCTTCGAGGCCTGGGCCTTCTCCGCCGACCTCGTCGACGGCAAGCTCCCCGAGACCCAGGGCGTCGTGGCGCTCGTCGCCGCCCACGTCTTCGTGCTCTTCTTCGCCCTCTCGTGGGGCGTGGTGGTCTGGGTCTTCCTCGGCGAGATGTTCCCCAACCGGATCCGCGCCGCCGCCCTCGGCGTCGCCGCCTCCGCGCAGTGGATCGCCAACTGGGCCATCACCGCGAGCTTCCCGTCCCTGGCCGACTGGAACCTCTCCGGTACGTACGTGATCTACACGATCTTCGCCGTGCTCTCCATCCCCTTCGTGCTCAGGTACGTGAAGGAGACCAAGGGCAAGGCGTTGGAGGAGATGGGCTAAACCCCGCTGCCCCTCTCCTCGACCTCGGAACTGCCCCGGCTCAGGCCCTATGCCTTGAGCCGGGGCAGCACCGTCTCGCCCAGCAGCCGCACGGACCGCCACGCCTCCTCGACCGGCATCCCGCCGCACAGCGGATGCAGCACCAGACTCTCCAGGCCTCCGGGGGAGGCCAGCGCCACGCACTCGTCCGGCGTCACGATCCGGTACACCCCCTCGGCCCGCAGCTCCGCGACCGTCGTCGCCGTCGAGCGCACCGCCGAGCGGATGTCCTTCGACTGCCAGGAGGCGTACGTCCGCGCCTCGTGCAGGAAGTGCTCCCCGTACAGCTCCCAGGACCGGTCCGGGTCCTCCGAGAGATGCAGCAGCGGGGTCTTCTCCGCCGGCATCATCGTCCAGCCCTCGGTGCCGTACTCCGCGCACAGCTGCCGGTAGTACGTCTCCAGTTCCGGCAGATGCGCGCTCGGGAAGAACGGCAGCCCGAGCCGGGCCGCCCGCCGCGCCGCCGCCTTCGAGGAACCCCCCACCAGCAGCAGCGGATGCGGCCGGGTGAAGGGCCGCGGGGTGACCCGTACCGTACGGCCCTCGTACGTGAAGGGCTCGCCGGACCAGGCCTTCAGCAGGGTCTCCAGGAGCAGGTCCTGCAGCTTGCCGCGGCGGCCCCAGTCGACCCCGCGCTCCTCGTACTCCTCCGGCCGGTAGCCGATGCCCGCGACCGTCACCAGTCGCCCCGCGCTCAACAGGTCGAGGACGGCGATCTCCTCCGCCAGCCGCAGCGGGTCGTGGAGCGGTCCGATGATCGCGGAGACGGTGACCGCGATCCGCTCTGTCGCCCCGAACACCGCGCCCGCGAAGGCGAAGGGGGAGGGCAGCCAGTTGTTCGTCGCGCCGTGGTGCTCCTCGGTCTGGACGGTGTCGACGCCGTGCTCGTCGGCGTAGGCGGCCATGGCGAGGGCGGCGCGATAGCGCTCCGAGAGGGACTCGGGGGTCGCGTGCGGATCGACGAGGTTGAACCGTACGACTGTGAAGGGCATGGGAAGTCCCCCTCCGCGCGTGGGAAGCCGGCGAAGGGGGACAGTATCTGACGTTGCGTCAGATGAGAACGGTGTGCGTCAGACGGAAACGGACTCGCGGGCCTCGACGGGCTCCACGGAGGTCTGTGCGCGGTCCCGCGGCAGCACCGCGTACAGCACACCCGCCACCACGATCGTCGCTCCCCAGCCGAGCCCGTTCTCGCCGATCCAGGACGAGGCGAGCGGACCGGCGAACCAGTCGACCTTGGTGAACAGCAGCCCCACCACGAGCGCCACCGCCCACGCCGTCATCGCCTGCCAGGCGAAGCCGCCCCGGTACCAGTACGCGCTCGTGCGCGTCGTGTCCATCAGCGCCTCGCCGTCGTACGACCTGCGGCGCAGCATGTCGACGCCGAAGACGCCGATCCACGCCGAGAAGGCCACCGCGAGCAGCGTCAGGAAGGAGATGAAGGAGCCGATGAAGCTGGTCGCCACGACCATCAGCAGGAAGCCGAAGACCAGGCTGATCACGGCGTTCACGCTCACCGCCGCGGCGCGCGAGACCTTGATGCCGAGCGTCTGCGCCGTGAACCCGGCCGAGTACATGGACATCGAGTTGATCAGCAGCATCCCGATCAGCGCGATGAGCAGGTACGGGACGGAGATCCAGGCGGGCAGCAGCTCGCCGATGAACGACACCGGGTCCTGCGCCGAGGCGAGGTCCGGGGTGGCCACCGCCATCACCGCGCCCATCAGGACCATCGGCAGCACGACGATCCCGGCGCCGCCGATCGTGGAGCCGACCATCGCCTTCGAGGACGCCGTACGCGGCAGATAGCGGGTGAAGTCCGGGCCGGAGGGGACCCAGCTGATGCCGCCCGCCGCGATGGTGCCGATGCCCGCGATCATCATCGCCGTCGAACCGGCCGGCTTGTCGAAGACCGCCGACCACTCGGTGTCGGCGATCAGATAGACCAGCACGAGGACCGAGAAGGCGCCGAAGAGATACGTCGACCACTTGCTGCACACCCGCAGGGCGTTGATGCCGAGCCCGGACACCAGGAAGGTGCAGGCGACGAAGAGCAGCAGCGTGACGATGATCAGCGCGGTGTTCGACTTGATGTCGAAGAGCAGATCGAGCACGGTCAGCACGGCGTAGGCGCCGGTGACCGCGTTGATCGTCTCCCAGCCCCAGCGGGCCACCCAGATCAGCGAGCCGGGGAAGAGGTTGCCGCGCTGGCCGAAGACCGCCCGTGACAGGGCCATGCCGGGGGAGCCGCCGCGCTTTCCGGCGATCGATATCAGGCCGACGATCCCGTACGAGAGGATCGGCGCGGCCGTCGCGACGACGAGGACCTGCCAGAAGTTCAGGCCGTTGAAGACGATCAGGCCCGCGCCCATCGTGAGAAGAAGCACACTGATGTTGGCGGCGACCCAGGTCGGGAACAGCTCGCGGACATGGCCGGTGCGCTCCGCGTCGGGGACGGGTTCGAGGCCACGGGTCTCGACTGCGCCTTCGGTCTCGGCGGGGGCTTCCGCGGCGGTTTCGGCGGCAGGGGGCATGGGGGTACTCCGTGCGGGGTGTGGGGGACCCACCCAGCGTACGTGCTCCTCCAACCGTCCTCTCGTGGCCGATACTGGACCCGTTATGGAACTCATTCTTGCTGTAGTCATCGCCCTGGTCGTCGCCGTCGCCGTGACCAGCGGGCTCGTGATCAGCGGCCGCAAGAAGAAGCAGCTGCCGCCGCCCGAGGCGCCGTCCACCACGCCGACCATCACCGCTCCGCCCGCCGAACCGCACGTCGGCGAAGAGGCGGAGACACCGCGGGAAGAACCACGCCGCACCATCGAGGAGGTCGACCTCCCGACCGCGGAGGAGGCCGTCGAGGCCCCGACCGCCGTCGAGGACCCGGTCGTCGCCGAGGCGCCCGCCCCCGCGATCGAGGTGCCGGAGCCGACCGCGGGCCGTCTCGTACGGCTCCGCGCCCGCCTCGCCCGCTCGCAGAACTCGCTCGGCAAGGGGCTGCTCACGCTGCTGTCGCGCGACAACCTCGACGAGGACACCTGGGAGGAGATCGAGGAGACCCTGCTCACCGCCGACGTCGGCGTCGCCCCCACCCAGGAGCTGGTCGAGCGGCTGCGCGAGCGCGTCCGCGTCCTCGGCACCCGCACCCCCGAGGAGCTGCGCGGCCTGCTCCGCGAGGAGCTCATCACGCTGCTCGGTCCCGACTTCGACCGCACGGTGAAGACCGAGAGCGACCCGGGCACCCCGGGCGTCGTCATGGTCGTCGGCGTCAACGGCACCGGCAAGACCACGACCACCGGCAAGCTCGCCCGGGTCCTGGTCGCCGACGGCCGCTCCGTCGTCCTCGGCGCCGCGGACACCTTCCGTGCCGCCGCCGCGGACCAGCTCCAGACCTGGGGCGAGCGGGTCGGCGCCCGGACCGTGCGCGGCCCCGAGGGCGGCGACCCCGCGTCGATCGCCTTCGATGCCGTCAAGGAGGGCATCGCGGAGGGCGCCGACGTCGTCCTCATCGACACCGCAGGCCGGCTGCACACCAAGACCGGCCTGATGGACGAGCTCGGCAAGGTCAAGCGAGTCGTCGAGAAGCACGGCCCGCTGGACGAGGTCCTGCTCGTCCTGGACGCCACCACCGGCCAGAACGGCCTGGTCCAGGCGCGCGTCTTCGCCGAGGTCGTCGACATCACCGGCATCGTGCTCACCAAGCTCGACGGCACGGCCAAGGGCGGCATCGTCGTCGCCGTCCAGCGCGAGCTGGGCGTCCCGGTCAAGCTGATCGGCCTGGGCGAGGGCCCGGACGACCTGGCCCCCTTCGAGCCGGGCGCCTTCGTCGACGCGCTGATCGGCGACTGAGCCGCACGTACCCCTGCGAAGGGCCCCGCCGGAATCCGGCGGGGCCCTTCGCAGGTCAGAAGTGTGTGCGGTGGCAGATGTACGCCAGGGTCCCGAGCAGGAGCCGCGCCTGCGGGGGCGCGCCCGCCGTGTCCAGGGTCGGCGGGCGCAGCCAGCGGACCGGGCCCAGGCCGCCGAGGTCCGAAGGCGGCGCCGTCACGTGCTCACCGCGCCCCAGGCCCCGCAGATCCAGGTCCGCGTCGTCCCAGCCCATCCGGTACAGCAGCTGCGGCAGCTCCGCCGCCGCGCCCGGCGCCACGAAGAACCACGCCCTGCCCGTCGGCGTCGCGCAGACCGGGCCCAGCGGCAGCCCCATGCGCTCCAGCCGGACCAGCGCCCGCCGTCCCGCGGGCTCGGCGACCTCGATCACGTCGAAGGTCCGGCCCACCGGCAGCAGCAGCGCCGCCCCCGGATACTCCGACCAGGCCTTGGTCGCGTCGTCCAGACCCGCGCCCGCCGGGACCTCCTCGGCGAACGAGAGCGGATGCGCCCCCGGAGCCGTACAGGACGGATCCCCGCAGGAGCACTGGCCGGAGACGGCACGCGCTCCCGGGACCACGTCCCAGCCCCACAGCCCTGTGTACTCGGCCACCGCTGTGCACTCCGTGGTGCGGACGCGGCGTCGTGAGCCGGACCGCATCTCACGAATGCCGCCGATCGTGAAGCCCATGCCCCCTCCAACGGGTCGAACGCGCCGGTGGTTACGACCCGGAGCCCCACCGTCACGCTCCGTCGCCCGGGGTGGCGTACGGTCGCGGGCGAGGTGGTGCGGCCCGTCGCGCGCGCCTCCTCGCGCAACTCTCCGCCGACCCTGGTTCGTCGCATGTCAAGTGAATCGTGTTCAGCGGCAGGCGAGTTCATTCGAAGGGGTGGCGAATGGTGGCGTTTCTTGAATCGGCCTCGCGAGAGGGTGATCGTAGGATTACTTTCGGTGCACGAACCCTGGCGTTCACTGCGCGCGCGGGTATGCCGGAGGCAACCCGCTTTCCAGTTCGAAGGAGTGCAAGCTCCAGACGAACGCCGCAACACACGGCATTCTGATAGGGGTTCACGCACAGAGGCATTGACGTGGATGGGGGCGTTCCTGTGGACGGCAACGGCGCAGACGGTACGACTGCCGGCAAGCGCCCGAACGAGCAGCTGAGCTCGTGGTTCGTGCGAAGCGGCTGGTCGAAGGGCGAGCTGGCGCGCCAAGTGAACCGCAGGGCACGCCAGATGGGCGCGCACCACATCTCCACCGACACCTCCCGCGTCCGCCGCTGGCTGGACGGCGAGCAGCCCCGCGAACCCATCCCGCGGATCCTCTCCGAGCTGTTCTCCGAGCGCTTCGGCGCGGTCGTGGCCATCGAGGACCTCGGACTGCGCACCGCCCACCAGTCGCCGTCCGTGTCGGGTGTCGACCTGCCCTGGGCCGGACCCCAGACCGTCGCCCTGCTCAGCGAGTTCTCCCGCAGCGACCTGATGCTCGCCCGCCGCGGCTTCCTCGGCTCCGCCCTCTCGCTCGCCGCCGGACCCTCCCTCATCGAGCCCATGCAGCGCTGGCTCGTGCCCACCCCCGCCGCCGAACCCGAGCGCCCCGAACCGGTCGTCGACACCCGCCGTCCCGGGCGCCTCTCCCCGGGCGAGCTCGACCTCCTCGAATCCACCACGGCGATGTTCCGTCAGTGGGACGCCCAGTGCGGCGGCGGACTGCGCCGCAAGGCGGTCGTCGGCCAGCTCCACGAGGTCACCGACCTCCTCCAGGAGCCCCAGCCCGCCGCCACCGCCCAGCGCCTCTTCAAGTGCGCCGCCGAACTGGCCGAACTGGCCGGCTGGATGAGCTACGACGTGGGCCTGCAGCCCACCGCCCAGAAGTACTTCGTCCTCGCCCTGCACGCCGCGAAGGAGGCGGGCGACAAGCCGCTCGGCTCGTACATCCTCTCCTCCATGAGCCGCCAGATGATCCACCTCGGCAGGCCCGACGACGCCCTCGAACTCATCCACCTCGCCCAGTACGGCAGCCGCGACTGCGCCACCCCGCGCACCCAGGCCATGCTGTATGCGATGGAGGCCCGCGCCTACGCGAACATGGGCCAGCCCTCCAAGTGCAAGCGGGCCGTCCGCATGGCCGAGGACACCTTCGCCGACGTCGGCCTCGACGGCGAGCCCGAGCCCGACTGGATCCGTTTCTTCTCCGAGGCCGAGCTCAACGGCGAGAACTCCCACTCCTACCGGGACCTGGCCTACGTCGCCGGGCGCTCCCCGACGTACGCCTCCCTCGCCGAGCCCGTCATGGAGCGGGCCGTCGCCCTCTTCGAGAAGGACACCGAGCACCAGCGTTCGTACGCACTCAACCTGATCGGCATGGCCACCGTGCACCTCCTCAAGCGGGAGCCCGAGCAGTCCGCCGTCCTCGTCGAGCAGGCCCTCGGCGTCGCCAAGAGGGTCCGCTCCGAGCGGGTCAACACCCGGCTCCGCAAGACCGTCGACACGGCCGCCCGCGACTTCCGGGACGTCGCCGAGGTCGTCCAGCTCACCGACCGGCTCACGGCCCTGCTGCCCGAGACCGCCGAGGCGGTCTGAGCACCGGCCCCCTCCACACTCCGGCCGCGACAGACGTCCCCCACTGCCCGACTCGGCTCCCCCGCCGCCAGGACACCGGGACGACTGCCGCGGCCGGTTCGCGTCCGCAGGCAGGGTATGCGCGTTACCTTCCCGTGACCCGGACGTTCACAGTCGCGTAACACACCCCACCCCTTCGTCACTGCGGCGAAACATCGTGCGGCATCGACGGAAACGGCGCTGAGCCAATCTCTGGCGCATAACCGGCCACCCCTCACGGCCAAGCCGCTCTCCGGCCCCGCCCCCGCACAGGCCGTACCGACGACGAGGAGACGCCGATGGCACCAGCCATCACGACCCTGGCCGCAGACGCCCCCGAGCTGTCTGCCGCCAACACCGGGTTCATGCTCATCTGCTCCGCCCTGGTCATGCTGATGACCCCGGCACTCGCCTTCTTCTACGGAGGCATGGTCCGCGTCAAGTCCACCCTCAACATGCTGATGATGAGCTTCATCAGCCTCGGGATCGTCACGATCCTCTGGGTGCTCTACGGCTTCAGCCTCGCCTTCGGCACCGACTCCGGATCGCTCATCGGCTGGTCCTCCGAGTACGTCGGCCTCAGCGGCATCGGCATCACCGAGCTGTGGGACGGCTACACCATCCCGGTGTACGTCTTCGCCGTCTTCCAGCTGATGTTCGCGATCATCACGCCCGCCCTCATCAGCGGCGCGCTGGCCGACCGCGTGAAGTTCACCGCCTGGGCCCTGTTCATCGCCCTGTGGGTCACCGTCGTCTACTTCCCCGTGGCCCACTGGGTCTGGGGCGCCGGCGGCTGGCTCTTCGAGATGGGCGTCATCGACTTCGCCGGCGGTACGGCGGTCCACATCAACGCCGGTGCCGCGGCCCTCGGCGTCATCCTCGTCATCGGCAAGCGCGTCGGCTTCAAGAAGGACCCGATGCGCCCGCACAGCCTCCCGCTGGTGATGCTCGGCGCCGGTCTGCTCTGGTTCGGCTGGTTCGGCTTCAACGCCGGCTCCTGGCTCGGCAACGACGACGGCGTCGGCGCGGTGATGTTCGTCAACACCCAGGTCGCGACCGCCGCCGCCATGCTCGCCTGGCTGCTCTACGAGAAGATCCGCCACGGCTCCTTCACCACCCTGGGCGCCGCCTCCGGCGCCGTCGCCGGCCTCGTCGCCATCACCCCGTCCGGCGGCTCCTGCTCGCCGCTCGGCGCGATCGCCATCGGCGCGATCGCCGGTCTCCTCTGCGCCATGGCCGTCGGCCTCAAGTACAAGTTCGGCTACGACGACTCCCTCGACGTCATCGGCGTCCACCTCGTCGGCGGTGTCATCGGCTCCCTGCTCGTCGGCTTCTTCG
Organism: Streptomyces sp. NPDC059875; assembly: GCF_042731085.1. Lineage (NCBI taxonomy): Bacteria > Bacillati > Actinomycetota > Actinomycetes > Kitasatosporales > Streptomycetaceae > Streptomyces > Streptomyces sp. NPDC059875. Next base: position 79,451 of record NZ_JBHWJZ010000024.1, on the reverse strand, counting down.
CCACCGGCGGCGTCCAGTCCGACGCGAAGGGCCTCTTCTACGGCGGCGGCCTCGAGCAGCTCGGCAAGCAGGCCGTCGGAGTCTTCGCGGTCCTCGCCTACTCTCTGATCGCCTCCGCGGTCCTCGCGCTGATCATCGACAAGACGATGGGCATGAGGGTCAGCGAGGACGACGAGGTCTCCGGCATCGACCAGGTCGAGCACGCCGAGACCGCGTACGACTTCAGCGGAGCCGGCGGCGGCGCTTCCTCGCGCTCCACCGCCGTGCCCGTCCCGGCCGCACAGGAGACCAAGAAGGTGGACGCATGAAGCTCATCACCGCAGTCGTCAAGCCGCACCGGCTGGACGAGATCAAGGAAGCCCTCCAGGCCTTCGGGGTCCAGGGCCTCACGGTCACCGAGGCCAGCGGCTACGGCCGCCAGCGCGGTCACACCGAGGTCTACCGCGGTGCCGAGTACACCGTCGACCTCGTCCCCAAGATCCGGATCGAGGTCCTGGTCGAGGACGAGGACGCCGAACAGCTCATCGATGTCGTGGTGAAGGCCGCCCGAACCGGCAAGATCGGTGACGGCAAGGTGTGGAGCGTCCCGGTCGAGACCGCCGTACGCGTCCGCACCGGCGAACGCGGTCCGGACGCACTGTAAGCGCGGAGCACTGAGGAGCTGCTGGGTGACGAGCCTCGATACGAGTACGCAAGCGGAAGACTCGGGACCCAGCGGTTACGCGGCGGCCCGGCTGCGCCTTCTCAGCGAGAAGGCGCAGTCCGGGCCGCCGCGCCGTGCCGCCCTGGCCCGGCTCACCGACGACTGGCTGACCGGACTCTTCGCCGCCGCCCAGCCGCCACGAGGGGTGGCGCTCGTCGCCGTCGGCGGCTACGGGCGCGGCGAACTCTCGCCACGCAGCGATCTCGACCTGCTGCTCCTGCACGACGGAACCGCCGACGCGGGCACCATCGCCACGCTCGCCGACCGGATCTGGTACCCGATCTGGGACCTGGGCCTCGCCCTGGACCACTCCGTACGCACCCCCGCCGAGGCACGCAAGACCGCCGGCGACGACCTCAAGGTCCAGCTCGGGCTCCTCGACGCCCGGCCCGTCGCCGGCGACCTCGGACTCGTCGCCGGACTGCGGACCGCCGTCCTCGCCGACTGGCGCAACCAGGCCCCCACACGACTCCCCGAACTCGACGCGCTGTGCCGGGAGCGGGCCGAACGGATGGGGGAGCTGCAGTTCCTCCTCGAACCCGATCTGAAGGAGGCCCGCGGAGGGCTCCGCGACGCCCAGGTCCTGCGCGCCGTCGCCGCCTCCTGGCTCGCCGACGCCCCGCGGGAGGGGCTGGACGGCGCCCGCCGCCGCCTCCTCGACGCCCGGGACGCGCTGCACCTCGCCACGGGACGGGCCACCGACCGGCTCGCCCTCCAGGAGCAGGACGCCGTCGCCCAGGAGCTGGGCCTCCTCGACGCCGACACCCTGCTGCGCGAGGTGTACGAGTCCGCGCGGATCATCTCGTACGCCACCGACGTCACCTGGCGCGAGGTCAACCGAGTCCTCAAGGCCCGCTCGGCCCGTCCCAGACTGCGCACCCTCCTGGGCGGCCGGTCCGGGGGCGGGAAGCCCCCGATCGAACGCACCCCGCTCGCCGAGGGCGTGGTGGAGATGGACGGCGAGGTCGTCCTCGCCCTCAGCGCCAAACCCGAACGGGACTCCGTGCTGCCCCTGCGGGCCGCCGCCGCGGCCGCCCAGTCCGGACTCCCGCTCTCCCTGCACGCCGTACGCCGCCTCGCGGCCACCGCCAAACCTCTGCCGGTGCCCTGGCCCGCCGAGGCGCGCGAGGAGCTGGTCACCCTGCTCGGCGCGGGGGAGCCCACCGTGCCCGTCTGGGAGGCGCTCGAAGCCGAAGGGCTGATCACCCGACTCCTGCCGGACTGGGAACGGGTCCGCTGCCGGCCCCAGCGCAACCCCGTCCACACCTGGACCGTCGACCGGCACCTCGTCGAGACCGCCGTCCGCGCGTCCTCGCTGACCCGCCGGGTCGGCCGGCCCGACCTGCTGCTCGTCGCCGCGCTCCTGCACGACATCGGCAAGGGCTGGCCCGGCGACCACTCCGTGGCCGGCGAGACCATCGCCCGCGACGTCGCCGCACGGATCGGATTCGACCGCGCCGACGTCGCCGTCATCGCCACCGTCGTACGCCACCACCTGCTGCTCGTCGAGACCGCGACCCGTCGCGACCTGGACGACCCGGCCACCGTACGGTCCGTGGCCACGGCCGTCCGCACGCAGGGCGCCCTGGAACTCCTGCACGCCCTGACCGAGGCCGACGCGCTGGCCACCGGACCGGCCGCGTGGTCGTCCTGGCGCGGCTCGCTCGTCGCCGACCTCGTCAAACGGGTCGGCGCCGTCCTCGCGGGGGAGCCGGAACCGGAAGCCGAGCCGGCCGCTCCCAGCGCGGAGCAGGAACGCCTCGCGATCGAGGCGCTGCGGACCGGGGAGCCCGTCCTCGCCCTGCACGCCCAGCCGGAGACCGCACCGCAGGACGGCGAACCGGAACCGGTCGGCGTCGAACTGCTCATCGCCCTGCCCGACCAGCCGGGCGTCCTGCCGGCCGCGGCCGGAGTCCTCGCCCTGCACCGGCTGACCGTCCGCGCCGCGGACCTGCGCGCCATCGAGCTCCCCACCGAGCTCGGCCCCGGCGCCGTCCTGGTCCTGAACTGGCGCGTCGCCGCGGAGTACGGCGCCCTGCCCCAGGCCGCCCGGCTCCGCGCCGACCTCGTCCGGGCCCTCGACGGCAGCCTGGACATCCCCGCGCGGCTGGCCGAACGCGAGGCCGCCTATCCGCGGCGGCGTGGAGTCACCGCGCCGCCGCCCCGCGTCACCGTCGCGGCCGCCGACTCCCGCCTCGCCACCGTCATCGAGGTCCGCGCCCAGGACGCCCCCGGACTGCTGCACCGCATCGGCCGGGCCCTGGAGGGCGCCGACGTCCGGGTCAGGAGCGCCCACGTCTCCACCCTGGGCGCCAACGCCGTGGACACGCTGTACGTGACCCGCCCCGACGGCTCCCTCCTCCCGGACGAGGAGGCCGCCGACCTGGCGCAGGCACTGGAGGGCGCACTGCGGTGAGGGGGCCGTGTTCCCGCCCGTTTCGACGGGCGGGGGCATGTACTTCGGCCGGGCAGATACCCTTGAGGGCAATCCGTCCGCCTGCCCCCGACACCGAGGATCCGCGACCGCCGTGTTCGATACCCTCTCCGACCGCCTTGCAGCGACATTCAAGAACCTCCGGGGCAAGGGCCGCCTGTCCGAGGCGGACATCGACGCCACCGCGCGCGAGATCCGTATCGCCCTCCTCGAGGCGGACGTCGCCCTGCCCGTCGTCCGGGCGTTCATCAAGCAGGTCAAGGAGCGGGCCACCGGCGCCGAGGTCTCCCAGGCGCTGAACCCCGCCCAGCAGGTCATCAAGATCGTCAACGAGGAGCTCATCGGCATCCTCGGCGGCGAGACCCGGCGGCTGCGCTTCGCCAAGACCGCGCCGACCGTGATCATGCTCGCCGGTCTCCAGGGTGCCGGTAAGACCACCCTCGCCGGAAAGCTCGGTCTCTGGCTCAAGAGCCAGGGCCACTCCCCGCTGCTCGTCGCCTGTGACCTCCAGCGCCCCAACGCCGTCACCCAGCTCGGTGTCGTCGCCGAGCGCGCGGGCGTGGCGTTCTACGGCCCGCAGCCGGGCAACGGCGTCGGTGACCCGGTCCAGGTCGCGAAGGACTCGATCGAGTACGCGCGGACCAAGATGTACGACGTCGTCATCGTCGACACCGCCGGCCGTCTCGGTATCGACCAGGAGCTGATGCAGCAGGCCGCGGACATCCGCGACGCCGTCAGCCCCGACGAGGTCCTGTTCGTCGTCGACGCCATGATCGGTCAGGACGCGGTCAACACCGCCGAGGCCTTCCGCGACGGCGTCGGCTTCGACGGCGTCGTGCTCTCCAAGCTCGACGGCGACGCCCGAGGCGGTGCCGCGCTCTCCATCGCGCACGTCACCGGCCGCCAGATCATGTTCGCCTCCAACGGCGAGAAGCTGGACGACTTCGACGCGTTCCACCCGGACCGCATGGCGTCCCGCATCCTCGGCATGGGCGACATGCTCTCGCTCATCGAGAAGGCCGAGCAGACCTTCAGCCAGGAAGAGGCCGCCAAGATGGCCTCCAAGCTGGCGTCCAAGAAGGGCCAGGAGTTCACGCTCGACGACTTCCTCGCCCAGATGGAACAGGTCCGCAAGATGGGCTCCATCTCCAAGCTGCTCGGGATGCTCCCCGGCATGGCGCAGATGAAGGAGCAGATCAACAACATCGACGAGCGGGACGTCGACCGCACGGCCGCGATCATCAAGTCGATGACCCCGGGCGAACGCCACGACCCGACCATCATCAACGGCTCCCGCCGTGCCCGTATCGCCAAGGGTTCGGGTGTCGAGGTCAGCGCGGTCAAGGGCCTGGTCGAGCGGTTCTTCGAGGCCCGCAAGATGATGTCCCGCATGGCGCAGGGCGGCGGCATGCCGGGCATGCCCGGGATCCCCGGCATGGGCGGCGGCCCCGGCCGGCAGAAGAAGCAGGTCAAGCAGGCCAAGGGCAAGCGCAAGAGCGGTAACCCGATGAAGCGCAAGGCCGAGGAGGAGGCCGCCGCGGCCCGCCGCGAGCAGGCCCAGCAGGGCGGCGCGTTCGGTCTGCCGGCCGCCGGCCAGGGCCCGGGCGACTTCGAGCTCCCGGACGAGTTCAAGAAGTTCATGGGCTGAGCAGGTTCGTGAAGGGGCCCGGAGCGGTGTGAAACCGCTCCGGGCCCCTTTTCACTCCTTCACCCTGCCTGAAATGCCGAGATTGTCAGCCTTTCCGATACTGGGGGCCGGGCCTGACGTCGGTGTGAGGAGAGCAGCGTGCCCAACTCCGTACCCCCGCGCGACCGGACCGACCAGCCCTGGCGCTCGGAGGGGGCCCCGCCGCCCGCGCCGCAGAAGAGGAAGATGCCCGGCGGCTGGGGAGGACTCATCCTCGCCGCCCTGGTCGTCTTCCTCATCGCCAACCTCGTGCTGTCGTTCTTCAACCGGGGCGACGAGCCGACGATCTCGTACACCGAGTTCAGCAAGCAGGTGAACGCCGGCAACGTCACCAAGATCTACTCCAAGGGCGACGCCATCCAGGGCGAGCTGAAGAACAAGCAGCCGCAGCCCAACGGCGACAAGGGCGACTACAGCAAGTTCGTCACCCAGCGGCCCGCCTTCGCCGACGACAACCTCTGGGACGAGCTCACCGCGAAAGGCGTCACGGTCACCGCCGAGCCCGTCGTCCAGGAGCGCAGCTTCCTCGCCAACCTGCTGATCTCGCTCGCGCCGATGCTGCTGCTCGTCTTCCTGTGGATCTTCATCGCCCGCCGGATGAGCTCCGGCATGGGCGGCGCGGGCGGCATGCTCGGACGCAAGGCCCCGCCCAAGCCCGTCGAGCTCGAACCCGGCGCCACACGCACCACCTTCGAGGACGTGGCAGGCATCGACGAGGTCGAGGGCGAGCTCAACGACGTCGTCGACTTCCTCAAGAACCCCTCCGCCTACCGCGACATGGGCGCCAAGATGCCGCGCGGCGTGCTGCTCGCCGGCCCGCCCGGAACCGGCAAGACGCTCCTCGCGCGGGCGGTGGCCGGCGAGGCAGGGGTGCCGTTCTTCTCGGCCTCGGCGTCCGAGTTCATCGAGATGATCGTCGGCGTCGGCGCCTCGCGCGTACGGGAACTCTTCGCCGAGGCCCGCAAGGTCGCCCCGGCGATCATCTTCATCGACGAGATCGACACCATCGGCCGCGCCCGCGGCGGCGGCTCGGGCATGGGCGGACACGACGAACGCGAGCAGACGCTCAACCAGATCCTCACCGAGATGGACGGCTTCACCGGCTCCGAGGGCGTCATCGTCCTCGCCGCCACCAACCGCGCCGACGTCCTCGACCCGGCGCTGACCCGGCCCGGCCGCTTCGACCGCATCGTCCACGTGAACCCGCCCGACCGCGGGGGCCGCGAGGCCATCCTCAAGATCCACACCCGGGACATCCCGCTCGCCCAGGACGTCGACCTGGTCCAGGTCGCCCGTACCACCCCCGGCATGACCGGCGCGGACCTCGCCAACCTCGCCAACGAGGCAGCCCTCCTCGCCGTCAAGCGGCAGCAGAAGGCGGTCACCCAGTCCGACCTCTCCGACGCCCTCGAAAAGGTCCAGCTCGGTGCGGAACGCCCCCTGGTGATGCCGGAGGAGGAGCGGCGCCGCACCGCCTACCACGAGAGCGGGCACGCCCTGCTCGGCATGCTCCAGCCGGGCGCCGACCCGGTCCGCAAGATCACCATCGTGCCCCGCGGCCGGGCCCTGGGCGTCACGCTGTCGACGCCCGACGCCGACAAGTACGCGTACACGGAGGAGTACCTGCGCGGCCGGATCATCGGCGCGCTCGGCGGAATGGCCGCCGAGCAGGTCGTCTTCGAGGTCGTCACCACCGGCTCCGAGAGCGATCTGGAACAGGTCACCAACATCGCCCGCGGCATGGCCGGACGATGGGGCATGAGCGAACGCGTCGGCCGCCTCACGGCCATCCCCGGCGACGCCCAGCAGGCGTACGGCCTCTCGGCGGCCCCGGAGACGCTCGACATGGTCGCCGAGGAGATGCGCCGGATCGTCGACGAGTGCTACGAGAGCGCCATCCGCCAACTCCGCGAGAACCGCGACAAACTCGACGCCCTGGCGGCAGCCCTCCTGGCCAACGAGACCCTCGAGGAGGACGCGGCCTACCGCGCCGCGGGCATCACCCGCCTGACGAAGGAGGCGTAGGCGGGCCGGGGCGCACTGCCCGGACCCCGGCGGCTTTCGCCGCCTACGGGACCCGCGCGATCAGATACCGGAAGACGTTCGGCATCCACACCGTCCCGTCCCCGCGGACGAAGGGATCCAGCGCCTCCGTGATCTCCTTCTCGACCTGGGACGGGTCCGTCGCCCGGATCGCCGCGTCGAACTCGCCCGTCGACAGCAGCCCGCGCACCGCACTGTCCTGGTCCGCGTACCCGAACGGGCACGACACCCGGCCCGATCCGTCCGGCTTCAGACCCGCCCGCGCCACCACCTCCTCCAGGTCGTCACGGAGCGCCGGGCGCCAGCCCGTCAGCCGCGCCGCGACCCGCAGCACCGACGCCGTCGCGCACCGCTCGGGCGGCCCCCAGCCCGCGAGCACGACCGCCGTGCCCGGTTGCGCCAGTGGAGTGACGGCCGCCAGCTCCCGGCCGAGCCCCGCCGAGCCATGGAAGGCCGTGATCACGTCGTACGGGTCACGGGACCGGCCGTCCGCCGCCTCCGCCGGTTCCCCCTCGACCACCGCATGACCCGCACCCTCCGGCAGCCGCTCTCTGGCCAGCTCCACGCGCGCGTGGTCCCGGTCCACACCGGTGACCCGGGCCCCACGCGAGGCCGCCATCAGCAGCGCGAGCCCCGACCCGCAGCCGAGCCCGAGGACCCGGGAGTCGCTGTCCACGTCGAGACGGTCGTACACCGCCTCGTAGAGCGGCACGAGCATCCGCTCCTGGATCTCGGCCCAGTCGCGCGCGGGATCGTGCCGGACGAGCGTAGGTGTCATGGAAAGCGCCCCAATCAGTGCCTGGTCGACAGCCCCCGTGTACGTGCGCCCGCATCCCCCCGTATGTCAGGGAACTGCGCATCCGCCCCCGCGTCCAGTGCTCGCGCCGGACCACTTCCCCTTCGGGGCAGGCCCGGTGCGCCGCCTTGCATCCGGGCCCGGTACTGTCCCCGCATCGGGCCGCGTCGGCCTCCCGGGGCGCGTACGCCACCGCATACGCGCCGACGCGTATGCGCCACTACGCACCACCTTGCCGCGAGCTGCGAGCCTTCTCCGCAGATCGGCGCACTGAGCCTCGTCCGGACGCATGAACGGCAACTGACGGGTACGTGCAAAATATTTGGGATGCCCCGGAATGGAACCCGGGAGCGCTTCGGCTCGTTGTACGCGACGTGAGCACGACACCACCTGTTCTCGCCGCAGAGCTGGCACAGGCGTGGGCCGACATTCAGCGGCACCACCCCGAACTGCCGGATCTTGCCGCGCCCGAGTCCCTGATCGGAGAGTCGTCGTCCGCCTGTGGCGCCGAACTCTCCTTCGAGCGACTGCTCCACGAGGCAGTCCACGGCATCGCCGCCGCCCGAGGAGTCCGTGACACCTCGCGCGCCGGCCGCTACCACAACCGCAGATTCCTGGCGATCGCCGAGGAGATGGGCCTCGACCACCCCGAGGAGCCGCACGCCAGCAGCGGCTTCTCCCTGGTCACGCTCAACCCCGAGGCGAAGCGGCGGTACCGGCCCACGATGGAGCGGCTCCAGCGCGCCCTCAAGGCCCACACTGTCGCGACGGCCGCGGACACCAAGCGCTCCTTCCGGGGCCCCGCCGCGCGCCACGGCTCCTCCGGCGGCGGCGTCCGCGTGAAGGCCGTCTGCGACTGCGGCCGCAACGTCCGCGTGGTCCCCTCGGTCCTCGCCCAGGCCCCCATCGTCTGCGGCGGCTGCGGCAAGCCCTTCCGCATCCCGGAAACGGTGGGTGCGGCGAGCTGAGCCGGCGCATGGGCCGGGTCCGGCGTGCCACCGGCGTGTGGCACAATGGCTAGCTGTACTCGACAGTCGCACAGGACCCCTCTCTCCTCCGGCTGACGCGTCCATCGGGCACCCGAGTACCGCAACCCCACGTGGCATCTCATGTGCCCAACCACGTCAAGACCAGGAGACACCACTCCAGTGGCAGTCAAGATCAAGCTCAAGCGCCTCGGCAAGATTCGCCAGCCGCACTACCGCATCGTCGTCGCCGACTCCCGCACCCGCCGGGACGGTCGTGCGATCGAGGAGATCGGTCTGTACCACCCGACGTACAACCCGTCGAAGATCGAGGTCGACTCCGAGCGTGCGCAGTACTGGCTGTCCGTCGGCGCCCAGCCGACCGAGCCGGTCCTCGCCATCCTGAAGCTCACCGGCGACTGGCAGAAGCACAAGGGCCTGCCGGCCCCGGCGCCGCTGCTGCAGCCGGCGACGAAGGAGGACAAGCGCGCCTCCTTCGACGCGTTCGCCAAGACCCTCGAGGGCGACGACGCCAAGGGTGAGGCCATCACCCCGAAGGCGAAGAAGGCCGACAAGAAGGCGGACGAGGCCGAGGCCGCGTCCACCGAGTCGACCGAGGCCTGATCGTGCTCGAGGAGGCTCTCGAGCACCTCGTGAAGGGCATCGTCGACAACCCTGACGATGTGCAGGTCGCCTCGCGCAACCTGCGCCGTGGCCGCGTGCTGGAGGTCCGGGTCCACCCCGACGACCTCGGCAAGGTGATCGGCCGGAACGGCCGCACCGCGCGTGCGCTGCGTACCGTCGTGGGCGCCATCGGCGGCCGTGGCATCCGCGTCGACCTCGTCGACGTGGACCAGGTCCGCTGAGCAAGTTGGACACACCGGCACGGGCCGGGGAGGGCCTTCGGGTCCACCCCGGCCCGTCGTCGTCGGAACAGGAGAGAATGAAGTCGTGCAGCTGGTAGTCGCGCGGATCGGCCGCGCCCATGGCATCAAGGGCGAAGTCACCGTCGAGGTCCGTACGGACGAGCCCGAGCTCAGGCTCGCGCCCGGAGCCGTCCTGGTCACCGACCCGGCCACCATCGGGCCGCTGACCATCGAGACCGGCCGGGTCCACAGCGGACGGCTCCTGCTCCGCTTCGAGGGCGTCCGCGACCGCAGCGCGGCCGAGCTCCTGCGCAACACCCTGCTGATCGCCGACGTCGACCCCGACGAGGCGCCGGAGGGGGAGGACGAGTACTACGACCACCAGCTCATGGACCTGGACGTCGTGCTCGCCGACGGCACCGAGATCGGCCGGATCACCGAGATCTCGCACCTGCCGTCCCAGGACCTCTTCATCGTCGAGCGGCCCGACGGCACCGAGCTGATGATCCCCTTCGTCGAGGAGATCGTCACCGACATCGACCTGGAGGAGCAGCGGGCCGTCATCGACCCGCCGCCCGGGCTGATCGACGACCGCGCCGAGATCGTCTCCTCCCGGGACGAGGGCCCTACCCGGGACGAGGAATCCGAGGACGCCGACGCATGAGGCTCGACGTCGTCACGATCTTCCCCGAGTACCTGGAACCGCTGAACGTCTCCCTGGTCGGCAAGGCACGCGCGCGTGGACAGCTCGACGTCCACGTCCACGACCTGCGCGAGTGGACCTACGACCGGCACAACACGGTCGACGACACCCCCTACGGCGGGGGCCCGGGCATGGTCATGAAGACCGACCCCTGGGGCGACGCCCTCGACCAGACCCTCGCCGACGGCTTCGAGACGGGCGCCCACGGCCCCGTCCTCGTCGTCCCCACGCCCAGCGGACGCCCCTTCACCCAGGAACTCGCCGTCGAGCTCTCCGAGCGCCCCTGGCTGATCTTCACGCCCGCCCGCTACGAGGGCATCGACCGGCGCGTCATGGACGAGTACGCGACCCGTATGCCGGTGTACGAGGTCTCCATCGGCGACTACGTCCTGGCCGGCGGGGAAGCCGCCGTCCTGGTGATCACCGAGGCCGTGGCCCGACTGCTGCCCGGGGTCCTCGGCAACGCCGAATCCCACCGCGACGACTCCTTCGCCCCCGGAGCCATGGCCAACCTGCTGGAAGGCCCCGTCTACACCAAGCCCCCCGAGTGGCGTGGCCGCACCATCCCCGACGTACTCGTCAGCGGGCACCACGGGAAGATCGCGCGCTGGCGCCGCGACGAGGCCTTCCGCCGTACGGCGGCGAACCGGCCGGACCTGATCGAACGCTGCGACCCCGCCGCCTTCGACAAGAAGGACCGGGAGATCCTCTCCATGCTGGGCTGGGCCCCCGAGCCCGGCGGCCGATTTTGGCGCAGGCCCGGCGCCGTGGAAGAATAGGCCGCTGCTGTGTGTCCGGCGTGCGCCCCTGCCACAGGGGGACGACGCCCGCCCGGTACGTACGGCGCTCCAACTCCTTTTCGAACGTTCCGCTGATGACCTGTGGCATCAGCGAGGAAAGAGACCACCATGGCCTCCCTGCTCGACTCGGTCAACGCGGCTTCGCTCCGCACCGACCTCCCCGCCTTCCGTCCCGGCGACACCGTGAACGTCCACGTGCGCGTCATCGAGGGCAACCGCTCCCGTATCCAGCAGTTCAAGGGCGTTGTCATCCGCCGCCAGGGCTCGGGCGTCAGCGAGACCTTCACGGTCCGCAAGGTCTCGTTCTCCGTCGGCGTCGAGCGCACCTTCCCGGTGAACAGCCCGATCTTCGAGAAGATCGAGCTCGTGAGCCGCGGTGACGTCCGTCGCGCCAAGCTCTACTACCTGCGTGAGCTGCGCGGCAAGGCTGCCAAGATCAAGGAGAAGCGCGACAACTGAGCTCCGGCTCACCGATCGCGCGGGGCTTCGGAGCGATGATTCTCAGGGCGGCCGGATAGGCTCTGCCCCCGATGGACACCGAAGCACAGCACACGGAGCGCGACCGCTCCTCCACGACGGAGGAGCGGTCGCGCTCCGCGCGTATTTCCGGGTCGGAAGCGGAAGGCGGGGCGGCAGTGGAACCCGGGACGGAAGCCGGGGGCGCGGCGGAAGCCGGGCTTGAGGAGCGCGGCGGGGACGTCGCGGGGTGGTCCTGGCGCCGTACGGGCGTCGCGGGCGCCGTCTGCGTGGTCTTCCTGCTGCTCCTGAGCCACTTCGCGCTGCAGCCCTTCCTGATCCCCAGCCGCTCGATGGAACCCACCCTCCAGGTCGGGGACCGCATCCTCGTGAACAAGCTGGCGTACCGCTTCGGTGACGAGCCGCGCCGCGGTGACGTCGTCGTCTTCGACGGCACCGGGTCCTTCCTCCAGGAGGCCCCCGAGGAGAACCCGGTCACCGGTCTGCTGCACGGCGCTGCCGCGGCCCTCGGCCTCGCCGAGCCCGCCGAGACCGACTTCGTGAAGCGGGTCGTGGGCGTGGGAGGCGACCGCGTCGTCTGCTGCGACCGGAACGGCCGACTGACCGTCAACGGCGTGCCCGTCGAGGAGTGGTACGTCCAGTTGGGTGACGCACCCTCGAAGGTTCCCTTCGACATCGTCGTACCGCAGGGCACCCTGTGGGTGATGGGCGACCACCGCAGTCAGTCGAGCGACTCCCGCGACCACCTCGGACAGCCGGGCGGCGGAATGGTGCCCGTCGAGCAGGTGATCGGCCGCGCGGACTGGATCGGCTGGCCCTTCGGCCGCTGGGCCGGTGTGCCGGAGACCGAAGCCTTCGACGCCGTACCCGCTCCCGCGGCGGGCGGCCATGGGTAACCGGGGCCGGCCGGCCGGGCACCGCGGCGACACCCGGCTGCCCACCGGCACACGGCCGACGGACGGCGGTGGCCGTCCGCTGCCCGGCCGGGCGGAGCGGCGCAGGCTCGCCCGCAAGGTCAAGCGCAGGCGACAGCGCTCCGCGGTCAAGGAGATCCCGCTCCTGATCACCGTCGCCCTGCTGATAGCGCTCGTCCTGAAGACCTTCCTCGTCCAGGCGTTCGTCATCCCGTCCGGCTCGATGGAGCAGACGATCCGGATCGACGACCGGGTCCTGGTCGACAAGCTCACGCCCTGGTTCGGCTCCAAGCCGCAACGCGGCGACGTCGTCGTCTTCAAGGACCCCGGGAACTGGCTCCAGCAGGACACCACGCCGGTCGCCGAAGACCCGATCGGGGTCAAGCAGGTCAAGCAGGCGCTGACCTTCATCGGGCTGCTGCCCTCCGCCGACGAGCAGGACCTGATCAAACGGGTCGTCGCGGTCGGCGGCGACACGGTCGCGTGCTGCGGCGCGGACGGCCGGATCACGGTCAACGGCGTACCGCTTGACGAACCGTATCTGCACCCGGGGAACGAGCCCTCGAAGATCAAGTTCAAGGTGACCGTGCCACCCGGCCGGATCTTCGTGATGGGCGACCACCGGTCGGACTCCGCCGACTCCCGCTTCCATCTCGACGAGAAGGACCGGGGGACGATCTCCGAGGAGGACGTGGTGGGCCGGGCCGTCGTGATCGCCTGGCCCGTGAGCCACTGGCGCCGACTGGAAGAACCGGACACGTTCGCGGCCGTACCGGACGGTCGTTCGGGTTCTGTATCCGCACAGGGCGTGTCGCATAGTGTGTCCTCGCGGAATCTGAACGGATTGCCCTGGCTCCCGACCCCTGCGGAACTCCCGCTCGTTATGGGAGTGGTGGGCCTGTCCCTGTTCTGGGGCAGGCATGTGCACGGACTGAGGAGTGGATGTGGGGGATGTGGCCGTCGGCGCACGATCCGGACACGACGAGCCGGAGGAGAGGCCCGAGCGGCTCGCCGAATCGTCGGTGGCCATGAGGGATGACTCCTCCGGCCGGCAGGACGCCGACCCCGCCGACGGTGAGGGCGAGACCGGGCGGGACGACGAGACCGGGGAGACGGGCCCGACCGGCGAGGGCGCGAAGAAGCCGCGTTCCTTCTGGAAGGAACTGCCCCTGCTGATCGGTATCGCGCTGCTGCTGGCGCTGCTGATCAAGACCTTCCTGGTGCAGGCGTTCTCGATTCCCTCGGATTCGATGATGAACACGCTGCAGCGCGGTGACCGGGTCCTGGTGGACAAGCTGACCCCGTGGTTCGGCTCGGAGCCGGAGCGCGGCGAGGTCGTCGTCTTCCACGACCCGGGCGGCTGGCTGGAGGGCGAGCCCACCACCGAGCCGAACGCACTGCAGACGGTCCTGAGCTGGATCGGCCTGATGCCCGACCCCGCGGAGAAGGACCTGATCAAGCGCGTCATCGCGGTGGGCGGCGACACGGTCTCCTGCAAGGAGGGCGGCAAGGTCATCCTCAACGGCAAGACGCTCGAGGAGAGCTCGTACATCTACCCCGGCTCCTCGCCCTGCGGTGACAAGCCCTTCGGGCCGATCACCATCCCCGAGGGCAGCATCTGGGTGATGGGCGACAACCGGCAGAACTCCCTGGACTCCCGCTACCACCAGAACCTCCCGGGCGGCGGCGCCGTCCCGAACGACGAGGTCGTCGGACGCGCGGTCGTCGTGGCCTGGCCGGTCACCCGCTGGGCGACGCTGCCGGTGCCGGAGACCTTCGACCAGCCCGGCCTGAGCCAGGCGCTGGCCGTGGCCCCGGGCGCGGCCGGACTCGCCGGCGCACTGCCGCTGGTGCTGTGGCGCAGGAAGAGGCTCGCCACTCGGCATACCGCCGAGTAGGAACGCGCGGGTAGGGTGCCGTCCCAGATCGACGAACCGACCTTGAGGGTGGGGAGCGCTGGGATGAGCGGAACGATACGAACGGACGGCGGCCGCGGCCGCCTCGGCAGCGTGCTGTCGGGGCTGGTCGTGGCCGTCGGCTGTGTGCTCTTCCTCGGCGGATTCGCCTGGGGAGCCGTCCTCTACCAGCCGTACAGCGTCCCCTCCGACTCGATGACCCCGACCCTGGCCGTCGGGTCCAAGGTCCTCGCGGAGCGCATCGACGGCGACGAGGTGCGGCGCGGCGACATCGTCATCTTCAAGGACTCGCTGTGGGGCGACTCGCCGATGGTGAAGCGGGTCGTCGGCGTCGGCGGCGACAAGGTCGCCTGCTGTGACGCGGACGGGCGGCTCACGGTCAACGGCAAGGCGGTCGAGGAGACGTATCTGCGCCCCGGAGCTCCCGCCTCGGGCCAGGAGTTCTCCGCGACCGTGCCGGAGGGGAGCCTCTTCCTCCTCGGCGACGAGCGGCACAACTCGCTCGACTCCCGGGTCCACCTCGAGGACGCCGGTCAGGGTTCCGTACCGCGCTCCGCGGTCGTCGCCCGCGTCGATGCCATCGCCTGGCCCATGGACGGTGTTCTGGCGCGGCCGGAGGGCTTCGCGGCACTGCCGGGCGGGGTCTCGGAGCCCGGTCCCGTGATGCCGCTCTTCTACGCGGTCGTCGCCGGGTGTGTACTGATCCTGGCCGGGGCCGCGTACGGGCCGCTGGCGCAGCGGCTGGGCGGCGGGGCCGACCGGCGGTCCCGCAAGGAGACGGTGAGCACGTGACGGGTACGGAAGCTTCGACTGGGCGGGCGGTACCTGACGGGCCGGCCGGGTCGGTTGGGCAGGCTGGGTCGGTTGGGCCGGCTGGGGCTGTCGGGTCGGTGGCCGAGCCCGGGCGGGAGCTGCGGCGGGTGGCGCGCGTCGTGCTCCTCGACCCCGACGACCGCATCCTGCTCATGCACGGGTACGAGCCCGACGACCCGGATCAGACCTGGTGGTTCACGCCCGGCGGGGGCCTGGAGGGCGAGGAGACCCGCGAGGAGGCGGCGCTGCGCGAGCTGGTCGAGGAGACCGGGATCACGGAGGTCGAACTCGGGCCGGTCATCTGGCAGCGGATCTGCTCCTTCCCCTTCGACGGGCGGCGCTGGGACCAGGACGAGTGGTACTACCTGGCACGAACCACCCAGACTGCTACGGCCCCGAGCGGGCTCACGGAGCTGGAGGCGCGCAGTGTCGCGGGGCTGAGGTGGTGGACCTCCGCCGAACTGTCGGCGGCGCGTGAGACGGTGTACCCGACCAGACTCGCCGAGCTGCTCCACAGGCTCCTCGACGAGGGACCGCCGAGTGCGCCGGTGGTGCTCGCCCCGGAAATCGCTTAACGGTGCGAGCGACTGGCGCACAATAGGTGGACGCACGGCTGAAGGGGAACATGCCATGAGCGCCGAGGACCTCGAGAAGTACGAGACCGAGATGGAGCTGAAGCTCTACCGGGAGTACCGCGACGTCGTCGGGCTGTTCAAATACGTGATCGAGACCGAGCGGCGCTTCTACCTGACCAACGACTACGAGATGCAGGTGCACTCGGTCCAGGGCGAGGTGTTCTTCGAGGTGTCCATGGCCGACGCCTGGGTCTGGGACATGTATCGGCCGGCCAGGTTCGTCAAGCAGGTCCGCGTGCTCACGTTCAAGGACGTGAACATCGAGGAGCTCAACAAGAGCGACCTGGAGCTCCCCGGCAGCTGAAACCACCCGGGAGGGTGAGGCGGTTGTCCACAGGTGGGCGGCCGTCCACCGTGATCCACACGGAGCGTGGCGGGGCGTCACAGTCGGTACCGGAGGTGGTACCGAATGAACCCGACAAGCTCGACGAACGCAACGCACGCAACGAACGCAACGAACGCAACGCACGCAACGAACGCGACGAACGCACTCGGACGGTACGGGGAAGAGCTGGCCGTCCGACGGCTCACCGAGACTGGGATGTCCGTCCTCGCACGGAACTGGCGCTGCGGGCGCACCGGCGAGATCGACATCGTCGCCCGCGACGGCGACACCGTCGTCATCTGCGAGGTGAAGACGCGCCGCGAAGGCGCCTTCGAGCACCCCATGGCCGCCGTCACGCCCACCAAGGCCGACCGGCTCAAACGACTCGCCGCCTGCTGGCTCGACCGCCACGGCGGACCACCGCCCGACGGCGGCGTCCGCATCGACCTGATCGGCATCGTCCTGCCACGCCGCGGCGCCCCCGTCGTCACCCACGCCCAGGGGGTGGCCTGATGGGATTCGCCCGCACCTGCTCCGTCGCCCTCGTCGGTGTCGAAGGCGTCGTCGTCGAGGTCCAGGCCGACCTCGAAGCCGGAGTCGCCGCCTTCACCCTCGTCGGACTCCCGGACAAGAGCCTCACCGAAAGCCGCGACCGCGTCCGCGCCGCCATCGTCAACTCGGACGCCGAATGGCCCCAGAAGAAACTCACCGTCGGCCTCAGCCCCGCATCCGTCCCCAAGGGCGGATCAGGATTCGACCTGGCAGTCGCAGCGGCCGTCCTCGGCGCCGCCGAGCGCATCGACCCCAGGGTGATCGCCGACCTCGTCCTCATCGGCGAACTGGGTCTCGACGGCCGCGTCCGGCCCGTCCGCGGAGTCCTGCCCGCCGTCCTCGCCGCCGCAGAAGCCGGCTACCAACAGGTCGTCGTCCCCGAACAGACCGCGGGCGAAGCCGCCCTCGTCCCCGGCGTGTCCGTCCTCGGCGTCCGCAGCCTGCGCCAACTCATCGCCGTCCTCTCCGACGAACCCGTCCCCGAGGAGGAACCGGCAGAGGAAGGCCGCCCCGACGCCATGCTCGCCGGCCTCCTCGTTCCCGGCGCGGGCGTCGGCACCGGCCTCGCCGCCGATCCCGCCGACGGACCCGACCTCGCCGACGTCGCCGGACAGCACAACGCCCGCCGAGCCCTGGAAGTCGCCGCCGCGGGCAGCCACCACCTCCTGCTCTCCGGACCACCCGGCGCCGGAAAGACCATGCTCGCCGAACGGCTCCCCGGCATCCTGCCCCCACTCACCCGACAGGAGTCACTCGAAGTCACCGCCGTCCACTCCGTCGCCGGCATCCTCCCGCCCGGCGAACCCCTCGTCCGCCGCGCCCCCTACTGCGCACCCCACCACTCCGCGACCATGCAGTCCCTCGTCGGCGGCGGCAACGGCCTCCCACGCCCCGGCGCGGTGTCCCTGGCCCATCGAGGCGTCCTCTTCCTCGACGAAGCCCCCGAATTCTCCGGAAAAGCGCTCGACGCCCTGCGCCAGCCCCTCGAATCCGGCCACGTCGTCGTCGCCCGCGCCGCCGGAGTCGTCCGACTCCCCGCCCGCTTCCTGCTCGCCCTCGCGGCCAACCCCTGCCCCTGCGGACGGCACACCCTGCACGGCGCCGGATGCGAATGCCCCGCCTCCCTCATCCGCCGCTACCAGGCGCGACTCTCCGGACCGCTCCTCGACCGCATCGACCTGCGCGTCGAAGCCGAACCCGTCACCCGATCCGACCTCCTCGGACAGGGCGGCCGCGGCGAACCCACCGCCGCCGTCGCCGACCGCGTCCGCGAAGCCCGCGCCCGCGCCGCCGCCCGCCTCGCCGACACCCCCTGGAACGTCAACAGCGAAGTCCCCGGACACGAACTGCGGACCCGCTACGTCGTCGGCCCAGGAGCCCTCGCAGCCGCCGAACGCGACATCGAGCGCGGAATGCTCACCGCGCGCGGACTCGACCGGGTCCTCCGTGTCGCCTGGACCGTCGCCGACCTCGCCGGACACGACCGCCCCGACGTCCACGACGTCGACCTCGCCCTCCAACTGCGCACCGGCATCGCCCGAGGCGTACCCGTCGGAGCGGGGGACTTCTCATGACTCCGGAGGCGGACCACACCACCGAGGAAGCGCCCCGCACCACCGAAGGAACACCCCGCGCCACCCCGGAGGAAACACCCCGCGCCACCCCCGACGAGGAGCGCCTCGCCCGTGCCGCCCTGACCCGCATCGTCGAGCCCGGCGACGAACACGCCGGCCGCTGGCTCCGCCGGTACGGGGCCGTGGGCTTCCTCCGGCGCCTCCGGGACCCCGCCAGGACCGCCGGTCGAAGCGAGGGCGCCTTCCCGGGCACGGGGGAGAAACGAGTCGACGGATGGCGGCGGCGTGCCGCGGCCGTCGAACCCCGACGAGACCTCGACGCCGCCGCCCGGCACGGCGGCCGGCTCGTCGTCCCCGGCGACACCGAATGGCCACGGCAACTCGACGACCTCGGCGACGCCCGCCCGATCGGACTCTGGATCCGGGGCCCCGCCGACCTGCGCGCCTGGGCACTGCGCTCCGTCGCCGTCGTCGGCGCCCGCGCATGCACCCCCTACGGCGCGCACATGGCCACCACCCTCGCCTCCGGACTCGCCGAACGCGGCTGGGTCGTCGTCTCCGGCGCCGCCTTCGGCATCGACGGCGCGGCCCACAGAGGCGCCCTCGCCGCGCGGGGCGCCACGGTCGCCGTCCTCGCCTGCGGCGTCGACGTCCCGTACCCGCGCGGCCACGCCGGGCTCATCGGCCGGATCGCCGAACAGGGTCTCGTCGTGGGGGAGTTGCCACCCGGAAGTCACCCCACACCGAGCAGATTCATCCTCCGCAACCGCGTCATCGCCGCCCTCACCCGCGGCACCGTCGTCGTCGAGGCCGAGTACCGCAGCGGCTCCCTCGTCACCGCCCGCAGCGCCCACCGCCTCGGCCGCCACACGATGGGCATCCCCGGCGCCGTCACCAGCGGCCTCTCCGCGGGCGTCCACGAACTCCTGCGCGGAGAGGCCACCCTCGTCACCGACGCCGCCGAAGTGATCGAACTCGTCGGCGACATGGGTCAGCTCGCCCCGGCCCGCCGAGGACCCGTCCTGCCCAGGGACCTCCTCGACCCGCACACCGCCCGCATCCTCGAAGCCCTCCCCGCCGGCCGTCCCACCCCCGCACCCGAGATCGCCGACCGAGCCGGCACCACCCCCGACGACACTCTCGTCAGGCTGTACGAACTGCACTCCCTGGGGTTCGTCGAACGGCAAGGCGATGACTGGCAGTTGACGAACAGCCCCCCGGAAGGGGCGAACCTGCGGCGAGGCGGTACTTGACCTGGAGCATTCGGGTGAAAAGGTGATGCCGATGAACAATCGAGTTCTCTCGGCCGCACCCGAGGGGCCGACGCGCGCCACGGCCCGGGTTCGAAGATGTGGACGAGGGTGCCCACCCGGACCGGCGCGATCCGCAGAGGTTCGCTCACCGCGACAGTCCAGTCACGCTACGCTCACCAGGATTCCCTACCGGACACACCCACCGACTCACCCCACAGCAGAACGGCTCAAGGCAACGCATGCCCCAGCACACCTCCGGGTCTGACCGCGCTGCGGTGCCCCCAGCAGCCCGGGGCACCGTGCGACCGCCCGCACCGACATCGCTCGACGAGCTGTGGCGGTCGTACAAGGACACGGGCGACGAGCGGCTGCGGGAGCAGCTGATCCTGCACTACTCGCCGCTCGTGAAGTACGTCGCCGGTCGCGTCAGCGTCGGACTGCCGTCCAATGTGGAACAGGCCGACTTCGTCTCCTCCGGAGTCTTCGGGCTGATCGACGCCATCGAGAAGTTCGACGTCGAGCGGTCGATCAAGTTCGAGACCTACGCCATCACCCGCATCCGCGGCGCGATGATCGACGAACTCCGGGCCCTGGACTGGATTCCCCGCTCCGTCCGCCAGAAGGCACGCAACGTCGAGCGCGCCTACGCCACCCTCGAGGCCCAGCTGAGGCGGACCCCCTCCGAGGGTGAGGTCGCCGCCGAAATGGGCATCGCGCTGGAGGAACTGCACGCAGTTTTCAGCCAGTTGTCCCTGGCGAACGTCGTGGCACTCGAAGAGCTGCTGCACGTCGGCGGCGAGGGCGGCGACCGGCTGTCGCTCATGGACACGCTGGAGGACACGGCCGCCGACAACCCGGTCGAGGTCGCCGAGGACCGCGAGCTGAGACGGCTGCTCGCCCGGGCCATCAACACGCTCCCGGAGCGCGAGAAGACCGTCGTCACGCTGTACTACTACGAGGGCCTCACCCTCGCCGAGATCGGCCACGTCCTCGGCGTCACCGAGAGCCGGGTCAGCCAGATCCACACCAAGTCGGTCCTGCAGCTGCGCGCCAAGCTGGCCGATGTAGGACGCTGACGCCGCGAGGCCAGTCGTACAGTGGAGCCGTGCCCAGGATTCGAGCGGCCAGTGTGGCCGAGCACCGGACGATGCAGCGCGGCGCCCTGCTGGACGCCGCGCGATCCCTGCTGTCCGAAGGCGGTACGGAAGCGCTGACCTTCCCCGCCCTCGCCGAGCGCACGGGCCTCGCCCGCTCCTCGGTGTACGAGTACTTCCGCTCCCGCGCGGCCGTCGTCGAGGAGCTGTGCGCCGTCGACTTCCCCGTCTGGGCGGCCGAGGTCGAGGCGGCGATGGCCGAGGCCGACACGGCCGAGGGCAAGGTCGAGGCGTACGTACGCAAGCAGCTGGAGCTCGTGGGGGACCGCCGCCACCGGGCGGTTGTCGCGATCTCCGCGAGCGAGCTCGACGACGGCGCCCGCGAGAAGATCCGCGCCGCCCACGGCGGCCTCGTCGCCATGATCGTCGAAGCCCTCGCGGACCTGGGCCAGGCCCAGCCCCGCCTCGGCGCGATGCTCCTCCAGGGTGTGGTGGACGCGGCCGTACGCCGCATCGAGCTGGGAGCGGCGGAAGCCCCGGACGACATCGCCGAGGCCGCGGTCGCCATGGCGCTCCGGGGCGTCGGGGGCTGACCCCCCGCCCCCTCCCTCCCCGCCCCCCCGACTGCGGTCCGCCCTCGGTCAGGGCACGCCTGTCACCGGCAGCAGCCTCGACGGGCCCTGGTGGAGGAGGAGCAGGGGGTTCAGGTACGTGTCGCCGCGCAGCAGGCCCCAGTGCAGGCAGGACTCCGGGCAGTGCGGGTCCGCGGTCGGTGGGGGTGCGAGGGTGGCCACCGGGTCGCCGCGGGTGACCGTGGTGCCCGCCGTGACCAGTGGGTCCACCGGTTCGTAGGTGGTGCGCAGGGGTGGGTCCCCGGTGCCCGGCAGGGTGATCGTCAGGACTCCGCGGCCCGCCACGCGGCCCGCGAAGGTGACGGTGCCGGACGCCGCCGCGTGGATCGGGGTCCCCGGTGGGGCGGCCAGGTCGAGGCCGCGGTGACCGGGGCCGTACGGGCCGGCCGGAGGTTCCCAGCCGCGGACGATCTCGGGGCGGGGTGGTCCCACCGGCCAGATCAGGGCGGCCATCAGGAGCAGTGTCGTGAGGTGCATGGGGATCACGCTCCTGCAGGCGCCCGATTCATGGGGATCATGGTCGGTATCTGTGGAATACCGGCCGGTTGTGGACAGCGCCGTCACCCGGCGCCCCCCGGGTCCCGTACACTTCCTATGGCGATCCGGGTCACCGGGTCGACTTCGCACGCCCCGCCACTCAACCCTCACCGGTCGTGGCAGCGCCTTTTCGGTCCCTCGTGGCACGGCGCGTCGGGGCGTCAGGACATAACCGAGAAAATCAAGGAGATACGGCCATGGCCGTCGTCACGATGCGGGAGCTGCTGGAGAGCGGCGTCCACTTCGGTCACCAGACCCGTCGCTGGAACCCGAAGATGAAGCGCTTCATCTTCACCGAGCGCAACGGCATCTACATCATCGACCTGCTCCAGTCGCTGTCGTACATCGACCGCGCCTACGAGTTCGTCAAGGAGACCGTCGCCCACGGCGGCTCCATCATGTTCGTCGGTACGAAGAAGCAGGCCCAGGAGGCCATCGCCGAGCAGGCGACGCGCGTCGGCATGCCGTACGTCAACCAGCGTTGGCTCGGTGGCATGCTCACCAACTTCTCCACCGTCTACAAGCGTCTGCAGCGCCTCAAGGAGCTCGAGCAGATCGACTTCGAGGATGTGGCCGCCTCCGGCCTCACCAAGAAGGAGCTCCTGGTCCTCTCCCGCGAGAAGGCCAAGCTGGAGAAGACCCTCGGTGGTATCCGCGAGATGCAGAAGGTGCCGAGCGCCGTCTGGATCGTCGACACCAAGAAGGAGCACATCGCCGTCGGTGAGGCGCGCAAGCTCCACATCCCGGTCGTCGCGATCCTCGACACCAACTGCGACCCCGACGAGGTCGACTACAAGATCCCGGGCAACGACGACGCGATCCGCTCCGTCACCCTGCTCACCCGCGTGATCGCCGACGCCGTCGCCGAGGGCCTCATCGCCCGCTCCGGCGCCGCGACCGGCGACTCGAAGCCGGGCGAGAAGGCCGCGGGCGAGCCGCTCGCCGAGTGGGAGCGCGACCTGCTCGAGGGTGAGAAGAAGGCTGACGAGGCCGAGGTCCAGACCTCTGCCGAGACCGAGAAGGTCGCCGACGCCGAGGCTGCTGCGGCCCCCGAGGCCGTCGAGGCCGTCGAGGCTCCGGCCGCCGAGGCCGAGCAGGCCTGACCCACGGCCCGGCCTTGACCGGTCGGGTCCGGTTGGTTGTTTCGGATGTCGACGGCGGGGGCGCGTTGCCCCCGCCGTCCACCCGTAGATCTTTCAGACTTCGAGAGAGAAACTCAGACTCATGGCGAACTACACCGCCGCTGACGTCAAGAAGCTCCGTGAGCTCACCGGCGCCGGCATGATGGACTGCAAGAAGGCTCTGGACGAGGCCGACGGCAACGTCGACAAGGCCGTCGAGGCCCTGCGCATCAAGGGTCAGAAGGGCGTCGCCAAGCGCGAGGGCCGTTCTGCCGAGAACGGCGCCGTCGTCTCCCTCATCGCCGACGACAACACCTCCGGTGTCCTCGTCGAGCTGAAGTGCGAGACGGACTTCGTCGCCAAGGGTGACAAGTTCCAGGCCGTCGCCAACGCGCTCGCCGCCCACGTCGCCGCCACCTCCCCGGCCGACCTCGAGGCGCTGCTCGCGTCCGAGATCGAGCCCGGCAAGACGGTCCAGGCGTACGTCGACGAGGCCAACGCGAACCTCGGCGAGAAGATCGTCCTCGACCGCTTCGCGCAGTACGCCGACGGCTACGTCTCCGCCTACATGCACCGCACCATGCCCGACCTGCCCCCGCAGATCGGTGTTCTCGTCGAGTTCGACAAGGAGAACGCCGAGATCGCCAAGGGTGTCGCGCAGCACATCGCCGCCTTCGCGCCGAAGTACCTCACCCGTGAGGACGTTCCGGCCGAGGTCGTCGAGACCGAGCGTCGCGTCGCCGAGGAGACCACCCGCGCCGAGGGCAAGCCCGAGGCCGCGCTCCCGAAGATCGTCGAGGGTCGCGTCAACGGCTTCTTCAAGGACGCCACGCTGCTCGGCCAGCCGTACGCGCTGGACAACAAGAAGTCCGTCCAGCAGATCCTGGACGAGGCCGGTGTCACCCTGAAGCGCTTCACGCGCATCAAGGTCGGCATCTGAGTCCGTACGCAACGGACACCGGACCCCGGTAGGGTCTGAAGCAGTCGTCCGCGCTCGCGTAGGACGACCGCAGATCTGACGAGGAGGCCATTGCCGTACGGGAAACCGCAAGGACCCACCGGCAATGGCCTTCGTCGTATGTGCACGAGGAGAGCTCCATGAACCAGTCCGCCGCACAGGGCGATGACATCCACGGCAAAAAGGCCGGCCGCTTCATGCTGAAGCTGTCCGGCGAGGCATTCGCCGGCGGCGGCGCGCTCGGCGTCGACCCCGACGTCGTGCACAAAATCGCGCGCGAGATCGCCGCGGTCGTCCGCGACGGAGCGGAGATCGCGGTCGTGATCGGCGGCGGAAACTTCTTCCGCGGCGCCGAGCTGCAGGTGCGCGGCATGGACCGCGCGCGCTCCGACTACATGGGCATGCTCGGCACCGTCATGAACTGCCTCGCCCTCCAGGACTTCCTGGAGAAGGAAGGCATCGACTCCCGCGTCCAGACCGCCATCACCATGGGCCAGGTCGCGGAGCCGTACATCCCGCTGCGCGCCGTGCGCCACCTGGAGAAGGGCCGCGTGGTCATCTTCGGTGCCGGTATGGGCATGCCGTACTTCTCCACCGACACCACGGCCGCCCAGCGTGCCCTGGAGATCGACGCCGAGGCCCTGCTCATGGGCAAGAACGGCGTGGACGGGGTCTACGACTCCGACCCGAAGACCAACCCCGACGCGGTGAAGTTCGACGCGCTGGAGTACGGCGAGGTGCTCTCCCGCGACCTCAAGGTCGCCGACGCCACCGCCATCACGCTGTGCCGCGACAACAATCTCCCGATCCTCGTCTTCGAACTGCTCGCCGAGGGCAATATCGCGCGCGCGGTGAAGGGTGAGAAGATCGGCACTCTCGTGAGCGACCAGGGCACCCGGGCCTGAGCCTCGGCTCGAACCGGGTACCTCCCCGCGAGGGGATGGACAGAGCCCTGCCGGTCGTACACCGTGCAGGACAAGACGCGACGACACGCAGGAGCAAGTGGTGATCGAAGAGACCCTCCTCGAGGCCGAGGAGAAGATGGAGAAGGCCGTCGTGGTCGCCAAGGAGGACTTCGCCGCGATCCGCACCGGCCGTGCGCACCCGGCGATGTTCAACAAGATCGTGGCCGACTACTACGGTGCCATCACGCCGATCAATCAGCTGGCGTCGTTCTCGGTGCCCGAGCCGCGCATGGCAGTGGTGACCCCGTTCGACAAGAGCGCGCTGCGCAACATCGAGCAGGCGATCCGTGACTCGGACCTCGGCGTCAACCCGAGCAACGACGGCAACATCATCCGTGTGGTGTTCCCGGAGCTCACCGAGGAGCGCCGCCGCGAGTACATCAAGGTCGCCAAGTCCAAGGCCGAGGACTCGAAGATCTCCATCCGTTCCGTCCGCCGCAAGGCCAAGGAGACCATCGACAAGCTGGTCAAGGACGGCGAGGTCGGCGAGGACGAGGGCCGCCGCGGCGAGAAGGAGCTCGACGACACCACCGCGAAGTACGTCGCGCAGGTGGACGAGCTGCTCAAGCACAAGGAAGCCGAGCTGCTCGAGGTCTGATGAACGACTCTTCCTGGGGGGCCCCGGCCGGTTCCGGCTACTGGGGGCCCGACCAGGGGCCTGCCCCGGCGGGTCCCGCATACGATGGGCTGCAGGCGGCGCAGACTCGGCCCATGCCCATCGTGCCCGACGTCCCCGCCGGCGATCACCAGGACGACCATGACCGGGGGGCCGCTCAGCCGAGCGGTCCCCTGTTCCGTGACGAGACGCCGAACGAGCACCCGCAGGAGCCCATGTCCAGCCCGTCCCAGCCCGCGCCCCCGGCTCCGAAGAAGAGCGCGGGGCGCGATTTGGGCGCGGCCATAGGGGTCGGGGTCGGGCTCGGCGCCGTCATCATCGCGTCGTTGTTCATCTGGAAGGCCGCGTTCGTCGGAGTCATAGCGGTCGCGGTCGTGGTCGGACTGTGGGAGCTCACCACCCGTCTCCAGGAGCGCAAGGGCATCAAGGCTCCGCTCGTCCCGCTCGCCGTCGGCGGCGCGGCGATGGTCGTGGCCGGGTACGTCCGCGGTGCGGAGGGGGCCTGGGTCGCCATGGCCCTGACCGCCCTGGCGGTGCTGGTGTGGCGCATGACGGAGCCCCCCGAGGGCTACCTGAAGGACGTCACGGCGGGCGTCTTCGCGGCTTTCTACGTACCGTTCCTGGCGACGTTCGTCGCGCTGATGCTGACGGCCGACGACGGGCCGCAGCGGGTGCTCACCTTCCTGGTGCTGACGGTGGTCAGCGACACCGGCGCGTACGCCATCGGCTGGCGCTTCGGCAAGCACAAGCTGGCTCCGCGGATCAGCCCGGGCAAGACCCGTGAGGGCCTGGTCGGGGCCGTGACGTTCGCGATGGCGGCGGGCGCACTCTGCATGCAGTTCCTGATCGACGACGGCACGTGGTGGCAGGGTCTGCTGCTCGGCCTTGCGGTGGCGGCGAGTGCGACGCTCGGCGACCTCGGCGAGTCGATGATCAAGCGCGATCTCGGCATCAAGGACATGGGCACGCTGCTGCCGGGGCACGGCGGCATCATGGACCGGCTCGACTCGCTGCTGCCGACGGCTCCGGTGGTCTGGCTGCTGTTCGTGGTCTTCGTCGGTACGACCTGACACGCGTCTGCTGGTGAAGGGCCCGTCGTCCCCCTGGGGGCGGCGGGCCCTTCTTCGTACGCCTGCTCCCCGGCCGCCCCGGCCTCGTTCCCGCCCGCCATGCGGTGGAGGGTCACGGCGGGTCGAGGGTCCGCGAGGCGGGCAACTGGAACAATTCGCCCATGACAGTCAGGGGAGGTAGTGCGGGGGAGCGGGCGGGGGCGCGGTCCGTCCTGCTGACGCTCGCGGCCGGCCAGTTCCTGATGGCGCTCGACAGCTCCGTCATGAACGTCTCGATCGCGACGGTGGCCGAGGACGTGGGGACGACGGTGACCGGGATCCAGGGCGCCATCACGGCCTACACGCTGGTGATGGCGATGCTCATGATCCCCGGGGGCAAGGTCGGGGTGCTGATCGGCCGCAGGCGCGCGTTCATGATCGGTTGCGCGGTGTACGGCTGCGGGTCCCTGGTCACGGCGCTCGCACCGAACCTCCCCGTGCTGCTGCTCGGCTGGTCGTTCC
Organism: Streptomyces sp. NPDC059875; assembly: GCF_042731085.1. Lineage (NCBI taxonomy): Bacteria > Bacillati > Actinomycetota > Actinomycetes > Kitasatosporales > Streptomycetaceae > Streptomyces > Streptomyces sp. NPDC059875. The sequence goes on along the minus strand of NZ_JBHWJZ010000024.1, from coordinate 52,501 downwards.
TCGAAGGGGTCGGTGCGGCGCTGATCCTGCCCGCGATCGTGGGTCTCGTGGCGGGGAACTTCAGCACGGAGCGCCGCGCCGCCGCGTACGGAATCGTGGCGGCCGCGGGGGCCGTGGCCATCGCGCTCGGGCCGCTCATCGGTGGTGTCGCCACGACCTACTTCTCCTGGCGCTGGGTCTTCGCCGGCGAGGTCCTGGTGGTGCTCGTCATTCTGGTGTTCGCCCGCCGCATCGCCGAGGCGGTGAGCGAGGAACGCCCGCGGATCGACCTCGTCGGTGCGCTCCTGTCCGCCCTCGGGCTCGGGACCTTCGTCTACGGCGTTCTCCGCTCGGGGGAGTGGGGCTGGTTCCGGCCGAAGCCGGACGCGCCCTCGTGGCTGGGTGCCTCGCTGACCGTGTGGCTGATGCTGGCGGGTCTGTTCCTGGTCTGGCTCTTCCTCCGTTGGGAAGCCCGGCTCGTGAAGCGCGGCCGGGAGCCGCTCGTCGATCCGGCCATGCTGGAGAACAGGCAGCTCACCGGGGGTCTGACGATGTTCTTCTTCCAGTACCTCGTGCAGATGGGCGTTTTCTTCGTCGTACCGCTCTACCTGTCCATCGCCCTGGGCCTGTCCGCGCTCGCGACGGGCGCCCGCATCCTGCCGCTGTCGATGACCCTGCTGGCGGCCGCGATCCTGATCCCTCGTTTCTTCCCGGACGTCTCACCGCGGCGGGTCGTGCGGCTCGGGGTGCTCGCGCTGCTCGCGGGAGCGATCGCCCTGATGGCCGCGCTCGACGCCGACGCCGGAGCGGAGATCGTCACCGTCCCCCTGCTGCTGATCGGCCTCGGCATGGGCGCGCTGGCCTCCCAACTCGGCTCGGTCACCGTCTCCGCCGTACCGGACCGGCAGAGCGCGGAGGTCGGCGGCGTCCAGAACGCCGTCACCAACCTGGGTGCCTCGATCGGTACGGCACTGGCCGGGTCGCTCATGATCGCCGCGCTCACGGCGTCCTTCCTGACGAGCGTCGAGCAGAACGCGGCGATTCCGGCGGAGGTCAAGAACCAGGCCACGGTCGAACTCGCCAGCGGGGTGCCCTTCGTCTCGGACGCCCAGCTCGAGGCGGCCCTCGACGAGGCGGGGACGAGCCCGGAGGTGGCCGGAGCGGCACTGGAGGCGAACGCCGAGGCCAGGCTCGACGGTCTGCGGGCCGCCCTGGCGATCCTCGCGCTCGCCTCCGTCCTGGCGCTGTTCTTCACCTCGCGGATCCCCCGGACGCAGCCGGGCCGACCGGGCGCATGACGGCGACCCGGCGACCCGGCGTCCGATCGGGCGGGCCAGGAGGCGGAGCCGTCAGGCGCGGCAGCGCAGCATCGTCAGTGGCAGGTTGCCGAGAGCGTCCGCCCAGTAGTCCGCACCGTGCTTGTGCACACCGGCCTCGGAGATCTCGAGCGGGACCCAGGTCACCTCGCTGAACCCGGCCGCCCGCAGGCACTGTTCGTAGACCTCGCGGCGAGGGAGGGTGGAGACGAACGAGACCGGCCCGATCGGCGGTTCGAGCAGCGCCGTGGTCCTCACACGCGGTCCGGCCTCGGCCTCCTCGCCGGTCAGCTCGGTGCGAAAGCCGTACTTGTCCAGGGGCGGCCCGTCGAAGCGGTAGTCGGGCGACTGGCAGAACACGAAGAACTCGGCGCCGGGGACCAGGCTCCGGTGCACGTTGCGGCACATCCGCTCCAGGGCGGCGATGTCCTCGGCGTAGTTGAGCAGCTGGACCCCCAGGGCGACGTCGAAGCGCTCCTCGAGCGGCCGCAGTTCGGCCACGTCACCGACCTCGTAGCGCACGCCCAGCGGGTCGCGCTCCTCCAACTTCTGGGACACGGCCACCATTTCGCCGGAGATGTCGATTCCGAGCACGTCGGTGGCACCGCGCCGCTTGAACTCCCTGCTGTAGAAGCCGGTGCCGGAGGCCAGATCGAGGACTGACTTGCCGCTCACGTCCCCCACCATGGCCAGGAAGCTCGGCACCTCCCCGTACTGCACCAGCGGCAGGGCCTTGAAGCCCTCGAACGCCTCACCGATCTCGTCGTACTGCTGCTTGCTCATCGTGCTGTCCTCCCCGTGCTTGGTCATGTCCTGGCCTCGGCCCCCGTTCTCGGGGCGCGCCGCGGCCTCTGTTGGGCAGTCTCTCCACATCTCGACAGAGCGTCGTACTGGCAGAAACCACAAAGATCCGGACGCCGTCCCGGCTGCGCGTACGAGCGGGTGCAGGAAGTGCAACTCGGCTCGGTGACCCGCGTCACACCCGGCTCCTGTCAGCAATCGGGGCGCTGTCTCGTCAAAGGGGCACGCGAACGAGACAGGAGCAACGCCATGAAGCACCGCATCGTCGTACTCGGCGCCGGATACGCCGGGGCCTTCGCCGCCGGAAACCTGGCCCGCCGGCTCTCCCCCTCCGACACCGAGATCACCGTCGTCAACGCCGCGCCCGACTTCGTCGAGCGGATGCGGCTCCACCAGCTCGCCAGCGGCCAGGACCTCGCGTTCCGCAAGCTCGCCGACGTATTCGCGGGCACCGGGGTGCGGCTGCGCCTGGCGCGTGTCACCGGCGTCGATCCCGAGCGCAGGACCGTCGCCTTGACCGGCGAGGACGGCGACGGCGAGCTCGCGTACGACACGCTTCTCTACGCGCTCGGCAGCTCCGTGGCCCACCATGGCGTCCCCGGCGTGGCCGAGTACGCCTTCGATGTGACCGGCCGGTCCTCGGCGCTGCGTCTGCGCGAGCGCCTGGCCGGCCTGGGCGAGGGCGGCACCGTGCTGGTCGTCGGTGAGGGGCTGACCGGCATCGAGACCGCCACCGAGTTCGCCGAGTCCCGGTCCGACCTCTCGGTCGCGCTCGCCGCCCGCGGCGAGCTGGGCGCCTGGCTCTCCCCGAAGGCCCGCCGTCACCTGCGCCAGGCCTTCGACCGGCTCGGCATCACCGTCCACGAGCACACCGGCATCGAAGCCGTCGAGCCGACACGGGCGATCGCCGCCGACGGTACGTCCATCCCGGCCGACGTGACCGTGTGGGCGGCCGGCTTCGCCGTGCACCCCCTCGCGGCCGCCGGCGGTCTGGAGGTCGCCGAGACCGGCCAGATCGTCGTCGACCGCACCATGCGCTCGGTCTCGCACCCGGACGTCTACGCCGCCGGTGACTGCGCCTACGCGATCGGCGAGAACGGCCGGCCGCTGCCGATGTCCTGCGCCTCGGCCGGCTTCACCAACATGCAGGCGACCGCCGCGATCATCGCGCGCCTGACGGGCAGCGCGGTCCCGACCACCGGGCTGAAGTACCACGGCAACCACATCAGCCTCGGGCGGCGGGACGCGATCTTCCAGATGGTGGACGAGGACGCCCGGTCGAAGTCCTGGTACCTGGGCGGCCGGACCGCCGCGCGGCTCAAGTCGGGCGTGCTCAAGGGAGCCGGGTTCGGCATCGCCCACCCGACCTTCGGCATGCCGAAGCGCAAGCGCCGCCTGGCCACCGCGCCTGACCGGGCCGGTGCGAGGGCCGCCGCATAGGCTGCTCCGCATGGACACCGCAGCCCTCGATCGGTTCGAGGCCAGCCGGGGCCGGCTGGCCTCGCTCGCGTACCGTCTGCTCGGCTCGGCGGCCGACGCCGAGGACGCCGTGCAGGACACGTTCCTGCGCTGGCAGGCCGCGGACCGCGAACAGGTCGAGGTGCCGGAGGCATGGCTGACCAAGGTCGTCACCCATCTCTGCCTCGACCGGCTCCGCTCGGCGCAGGCGCGCCATGAGCGCGCTGTCGGGGACTGGCTGCCCGAGCCGCTCCTCGAGGGGGACCCGATGCTCGGCCCAGCCGACACCTTCGAGCAGCGCGAATCGGTGTCCTTGGCCGTACTGACCCTCATGGAGCGCCTCTCGCCGGTCGAGCGGGCCGCTTACGTCCTGCGCGAGGCCTTCTCGTACCCCCACGCCGAGATCGCCGGGATCCTCGACATCACCGAGTCCGCCAGCCAGCAGCATGTCCACCGGGCCCGTCGCCGGGTCGCCGCCGAGCGCCGCGGCGGCGACGAGGTGGACCCCGCGACCGCGCGCCGGGTCGTCGAGGAGTTCCTCGCCGCCGCCGTGTCGGGGCGCACCGAACGGCTGGTGGCGCTGCTCACGGACGACGTGACGGCGGTCTCGGACGGCGCCGGACTGGCCAGGCGGCTGCTGCGGTACGAGACGCGCGAGCGCATCGCCTCCTACGTGCGGGCCGGCTTCAAGCCCACCCCGGCGAAGCGGCGGCTGGCCGGCGGCTCGCCCGCGATGCATATCGCGCTGGTCAACGGCTCCCCGGCCGTCCTCGCCGTGGTCGACGACCGGGTCGTGGGCGCCGTGGCGTTCGAAGTCAGCGACGGCAAGGTCGCGTCCCTGCGCGGTATCGCGGCCGCGGACCGGCTCGGGCGCCTCAACGAGGCCTGGCGGCGGCACGAACCCGACGCGCCGGTCATCAGCGCATGGTGACCGGAGCCATCGGAATCCAGTGACCTGAATCGGAGCGAGGACGGCGCCTCAGATGGGGAGCGTCCCCGGGAACGCGCCGTGGCCGACGCCCGGTGCGGTGAGGGCCAGCCAGCCGTGGCCGCGCACCTCGGTGTCCGGGCCGACCTCGCCGGGGTCGACCGAGAGGTACCCGCAGGCGGACCGGGCGCCCGTGGTGCCCGCGTTGGGTGGGGCTTCGTCGTACTCGGGGTCGAAGTCGGGGTCGTGGACCGCGAGGGTCTCCCACGGCAGGGGCTCGCCCTCCCATTCGGGGTCGCTCTCGGCGGCGTACCGACGGATCACCCGGCCGTTCTCGGCGACCATCCACACGTCGGCGCCGCCCGCGTCGTCCAGGAAGAAGAACTGGGCCTGGCCGCAATGGACGCTGACCCGCTCGACCGTCTCGATCATGTCGTCCCAGGAGTCGCCGACGAGCAGGTCGAAGGGACCGAAGACAAGGCGCCAGCCGTCCACCTCCGGGGTGACGAAGGCCCGCCCCACGGTGCGGCCGGCGCCGTCCTGCCCGGGTACCCGGATCCCACGGCTCTCCGCCGCGCGGACGCCGGCGGAGACCGTGACGGGCTGCCGGTCGTGCAGGTCCAGGGCCTCGAAGACGCCCTCGTACGACGCCCCGGGCACGGCCATCCAGCAGCCGCTGAGGGTCGACGAGGGGAGCGTCGGGGTCTCGTGCGGGATCTTCACCCGGATCAGCCGCTCGATCGCCGCGCGGTCGCGGCCGTCGAGGGCGTCGGCGCCGCCGCCCGCGACCAGCGCCGCCATCGCACCCCGCCGGATCCTCGGGGACGCGGCCGGGTCGCGACGCAGGGCGCGCAGCCGCGGCCGGAAGGAGTCGTGCAGCAGGCGGGCGTAGTCGGAAGCCGTGTAGGGGACGAGGCGGCCTCGTGCGTAGGCGTCCACCAGGGCCCGCAGTCCGGCATCGGAGTCCGTCCGCAGCCTGAAGAGCCCCCGGAAGCCCTTGCCCGACGTGCCGTAGTTCGGATCGGCGGCCAGGGCCGCGTACTGGTCGGCGGAGCGCTCGTCGAACACCCCGAGGAGCCGGCCCGCCTGCCAGTCCGTCACCTCCTTCCGGCGCCACGCCGCCAGCAGGGCGTCGAAGGCCGGCGGCCCGATGCGCCTCAACACCCGCATGACCGGCTCCAGATCGGCGGTGCGCTGCACACCGGCCAGACCCCGCAGCAGCGTCGGCACCACGCTGTCGGCCTCCGCCGCCAGCCGTACGGCCGCGGCCTCCGCGCGTGCGGCGTCGTCGCTCTCCAGGTCCTCGAGAAGAGATTCGATCTTCATGCGTCAGCACAGTAGCCCCGGCCACTGACCACGCCCTGCGGGGGCCGTCGGCCACAACGTCACGTTCGGCCACCGTGATGTCCGCCGTGGTGTCCGTACGGGTCACCCAGGCGCGGCTCCACGACGGTCATCTCGGGGTGGTACCCGTCGGTCACACGCGTCCCGGGCCGGAACAGCGCGTCGAGCGGCCCGGGCCGGTCGCCAGCAGGTGGGGGCCTCGGACGCGGCGTCGGATGTCTCCGCCGAGGTAGACACGGCCACTGACAGGGCCGCGCGGGGCCGGTCGGGAGGTGGACGACCCATGACGACCGCCTCCCGTGGCTTCCGCCCCGGGCCACCACGCTCCGTCTGCGACACTGGTACCACCATGCCCAAGCCCGGAGAACTCACTTTCGTCGCCCCCCGCGGAGCCAAGAAGCCGCCGCGGCACCTTGCCGACCTCACGCCCGCCGAGCGCAAGGAGGCCGTCGCCGCGATCGGCGAGAAGCCGTTCCGCGCCAAGCAGCTGTCCACGCACTACTTCGCGCGGTACGCCCACGACCCCGCCGAGTGGACCGACATCCCCGCCTCCGCGCGCGAGAAGCTGCAGGGGGAGCTGCTGCCCGACCTGATGTCCGTGGTCCGGCACATCTCGTGCGACGACGACACCACCCGTAAGACCCTGTGGAAGCTGCACGACGGCACGCTCGTCGAGTCCGTGCTCATGCGCTACCCGGACCGGGTCACCATGTGCATCTCCTCGCAGGCCGGCTGCGGGATGAACTGCCCGTTCTGCGCCACCGGGCAGGCCGGGCTCGACCGGAACCTGTCGACGGCCGAGATCGTGCACCAGATCGTCGACGGCATGCGCGCCCTGCGCGACGGCGAGGTGCCCGGCGGGCCCGCGCGGCTGTCCAACATCGTCTTCATGGGCATGGGCGAGCCGCTCGCCAACTACAAGCGGGTCGTCGGCGCCATCCGTCGGCTCACCGACCCCGAGCCGGACGGGCTCGGGCTCTCGCAGCGCGGGATCACCGTCTCCACGGTCGGTCTCGTGCCCGCGATGCTGCGCTTCGCCGACGAGGGCTTCAAGTGCCGTCTCGCCGTCTCGCTGCACGCGCCCGACGACGAGCTCCGCGACACCCTCGTGCCCGTCAACACGCGCTGGAAGGTCCGCGAGGTCCTCGACGCCGCCTGGGAGTACGCCGAGAAGTCCGGCCGCCGGATCTCCATCGAGTACGCCCTGATCCGCGACATCAACGACCAGGCCTGGCGTGGTGACCTGCTCGGACGGCTTCTCAAGGGCAAGCGGGTCCATGTGAACCTGATTCCGCTGAACCCGACGCCCGGCTCGAAGTGGACCGCCTCCCGTCCCGAGGACGAGAAGGCCTTCGTCGAGGCCATCGCCGCTCACGGTGTCCCGGTCACCGTCCGTGACACCCGCGGGCAGGAGATCGACGGTGCCTGTGGACAGCTGGCGGCGTCGGAACGCTGACCTTGTAGTCTGAGCTCGAACATATGCATATTCCGACAGGGGAGCGCCACAGCGCTGAGAGTGCGGCACCGTCAGGCCGCAGACCCTCTGAACCTCGCCCAGGTCATTCTGGGTAGGAAGTTCGGTCGTTACTCGAGCTGTAGCGCCCTGCCCGCGGCCATGATCACGGCCGCGGGCAGGGCCGCGTCTCTTCCTGGACATACCCAGGAGGAATTCCAGTGAGCACGAAGAAGATGGGCGCGGTGGCGATCGCCGCCGCCCTGGGGGTCGCCACCCTCGCCGCATGCGGCGGATCCGAGGAGAAGCCGGGCGGGACGGGTACGGGGACGGGCACGGGTTCGAACAAGACCGTCACCCTCGTCAGCCACGACTCCTTCAACGCCTCCAAGGAGGTCCTGGCGGAGTTCAAGAAGCAGACCGGCTACACCGTCAAGGTGCTCAAGAGCGGCGACGCCGGCGTGGCCGTCAACAAGGAGATCCTGACCAAGGGCTCCCCGCAGGGTGACGTCTTCTTCGGCGTCGACAACACCCTGCTCTCCCGCGCCCTCGACAACGGGATCTTCGTCCCGTACGAGGCGAAGGGCCTGGACCAGGTGCCGGCGGCGGTGCAGCTCGACAAGGAGCACCGCGTCACCCCGATCGACACCGGCGACATCTGCGTCAACTACGACAAGAAGTACTTCGCCGACAAGAAGCTCGCGCCTCCGCAGACCTTCGACGACCTGGCCGAGCCGGAGTACAAGAACCTGCTCGTGGTCGAGAACCCCGAGAAGTCCTCCCCGGGCCTCGGCTTCCTCCTCGGGACCGCCGCGCAGTACGGCGACGAGGGCTGGCAGGACTACTGGAAGAAGCTCAAGGCCAACGGCGTGAAGACCGTCGACAGCTGGGAGCTCGCCTACAACCAGGAGTTCTCCGGCTCCGCCGGCGGCAAGCAGGCGAAGGGGGACCGTCCGCTGGTCGTCTCGTACGCCTCCAGCCCGCCGGTCGAGGTCCTCTACTCGGAGCCGCAGCCCAAGGACGCCCCCACCGGGGTCTCCACCGGCACCTGCTTCCGGCAGATCGAGTTCGCCGGTCTGCTGAACGGGGCGAAGAACCCCGAGGGCGGCAAGGCGCTCATCGACTTCCTGATCTCCAAGAAGTTCCAGGAGGACATGCCGCTGCAGATGTTCGTCAACCCGGTGACGAAGGACGCCGCACTGCCCGAGCTCTTCACGAAGCACGGTGTCGTGATCGACAAGCCGCAGACCATGGCGCCCGAGAAGATCGCCGCGAACCGTGACCAGTGGATCCAGCAGTGGTCGTCGCTCGTACTGAAGTAGTTCCCGACCGCCGGGGAAGCGCGGCGCGGCTCGGCCTGATGGTCCTGCCCGTCGCCTTCTTCGCGCTTTTCTTCGCCTGGCCCGTCGCCTCGATCGTCGAGCGCGGGCTGCGGGTCGACGGGACGTGGCAGTTCGGCCGGTTCGGCGAGACGCTGAGCCGGCCGGAGATCCTCGACGTCCTCTGGTTCACGCTCTGGCAGGCCCTCGCCTCCACCGGGCTGACCCTGCTGATCGCGCTGCCCGGCGCGTACGTCTTCGCCCGCTTCGACTTCCGCGGCAAGGGGCTCCTGCGCGCCGTCGTCACCGTGCCCTTCGTGATGCCGACCGTCATGGTCGGTACGGCCTTCCTGGCGCTCGTCGGGCGTGGCGGGCTCCTCGACGACTGGTGGGGTGTCCGTCTGGACACCACCGTCTGGGCGATCCTCCTCGCCCATGTCTTCTTCAACTACGCCGTCGTCGTACGGACCGTCGGCGGCCTGTGGGCGCAGCTCGACCCGCGCCAGGAGGAGGCCGCCCGGGTCCTCGGCGCCTCGCGGTGGACCGCCTGGCGGACCGTGACCCTGCCGGCGCTCGCGCCCTCCGTCGCCGCGGCCGCGCTGATGGTGTTCCTCTTCACCGCGAGCTCCTTCGCCGTCGTCCAGATCCTCGGCGGATCCACGTACTCCACGCTGGAGACGGAGATCTACCGGCAGACGGTCGACCGCTTCGACCTGACGACGGCCGCCGTGCTGACGATGGTGCAGTTCGTCGCCGTGGGCGTGGTCCTCGCCGTGCACGCCCGGACCGTACGTCGGCGGGAGACGGCACTGAAGCTGGTCGCGCCCGAGCAGACCGCCCGTCGGCCCAGTGGGCTCGGCCAGTGGGCACTCTTCGCGGGCGTCCTCGTCTCCGTCGCGCTGCTGCTCGTGCTGCCGCTCGGCGTCCTCGTCGAGCGGTCCTTCGCCACCTCCCACGGATACGGACTCGACTACTACCGGGCCCTGCAGTCCACGGACCCCTCCGGCACCTTCCTCGTGCCCCTGCTGGACACGATCGGGAACTCGCTCCGGTACGCCGTCGTGGCCACCGCCATCGCCCTCGTCATCGGCGGACTCGCGGCCGCGGCCCTCACCCGGCGAGCCGGGCGGCTCGTGCGCGGCTTCGACGCGCTGCTCATGCTGCCGCTCGGGGTGTCGGCGGTGACGGTGGGCTTCGGCTTCCTGATCACCCTGGACGAGCCGCCGTTCGACCTCCGCGCCAGCTGGATCCTCGTGCCGCTCGCGCAGGCGCTGGTCGGTGTGCCCTTCGTCGTCCGGACGATGCTGCCCGTGCTCCGCGCGGTCGACGAACGACTGCGGGAGGCGGCGGCCGTGCTCGGCGCCTCGCCGCTGCGGGCCTGGCGCGAGGTCGATCTGCCGCTGGTGCGCCGGGCGTTGCTCATCGCGGCCGGGTTCGCCTTCGCCGTGTCGCTCGGAGAGTTCGGCGCGACCGTGTTCATCGCCCGGCCCGACAATCCGACGCTGCCGGTCGCCGTCGCCCGGCTGCTCGGCCGGCCGGGAGAGCTCAACTACGGCCAGGCAATGGCCCTTTCGACGATTCTGATGGTGGTCTGCGCGGTGGCGCTGTTGCTGCTCGAACGGCTCCGCACCGACCGCACCTCCGGGGAGTTCTGATGCTGACGCTCGAGGGCGCGACCGTACGGTTCGGAGAGCGGGCCGTGCTCGACTCGGTGGACCTGGCGGTCGCCGAGCACGAGATCGTATGTGTGCTCGGGCCGAGCGGCAGCGGCAAGTCCACGCTGCTGCGGGCCGTCGCCGGACTGCAGAGGCTCGACGGCGGCCGGGTGCTGCTCGGCGGCACGGACCAGACCGGGGTGCCCGCGCACCGGCGCGGGGTCGGGCTGATGTTCCAGGACCATCAGCTCTTCCCGCAGCGGGACGTCGGCGGCAACGTCGCCTTCGGGCTGCGCATGCACGGCGTGGGCAGGGCCGAACGGGACGAGCGGGTGGGGGAGTTGCTGGAGCTCGTCGGGCTGCCGGGCGCCGGACGGCGCGCCGTAGCCTCGCTCTCCGGCGGCGAGCAGCAGCGCGTGGCGCTCGCCCGCGCCCTCGCCCCACGGCCCCGGCTCCTCATGCTGGACGAACCGCTCGGCCAGCTCGACCGTGGCCTCCGGGAACGGCTCGTGGTCGAACTGCGCAGTCTCTTCGGGCGGTTGGGTACGACGGTGCTCGCCGTCACCCATGACCAGGGCGAGGCCTTCGCACTCGCCGACCGGGTCGTGGTCATGCGGGACGGCGGGATCGCCCAGTCCGGAACCCCGCTGGAGGTCTGGCAGCGGCCGGCCTCCGCCTTCGTGGCGCGCTTCCTCGGATTCGACAACGTCGTGCCGGGGACGGTCAGCGGCGCGGCCGCCGACACCGTGTGGGGCAAGATCCCGGTACCGGACGGATCGGCCCAGGGTACGAGGGAGGTCCTCGTACGCCCGGGCGGTGTCCGCATCGTGGCGCCGGCGGACGGTCTGGTCTGCACCGTCGAGGCCCGTACGTTCCGCGGTACGCATGTCGCCGTCCTGCTGCGCCCGGCCGAAGGCCCGCCCCTGGAAGCGGAGTGCGCACTCCGGGGTGCTCCGGAGGAGGGCGCGGAGGTGGGAGTGACCTTCGCCGCCGACGAGGTCGTGGTCCTCGCGGGGGGCGAGAAGTGACATATCGTCAACAGCGGGTACAGGCCCGGCGGGTCGTCCGCTGGTACGAGCGGGTGGCCCGGCCCAGCGCCAGTCCGTAGAGGCAGAAGCCGCCGTACGCGACCACGACCACCCACGGTGCGTGGTCGCTGATGGAGGCATCGATCACGCCCGTCCACGCCAGGGTGCCCATCACCGTCAGGAAGACGCCGAACGGGACGAGCGCCCCCGTGCCCGCCCACCCCAGGGCCAGCAGCGGTACGCGGGGGAGTCGGCGGCCCCAGGGGCGGGTGAGGGCGAGGGCCAGTGCCATGCCGATCAGGGCGAGTACGGCGGTGACGTCGACGCCGTGGTCGTACAGCCAGAGGCCGAGGTCGCTGGTGTACGTGGGGTCGGCGCCCGGCCGCCCCTCGCCGGTGAAGCCGGGCGTCACACCGAGCGCCCAGGCCGTCTTCAGCGTCGCGTACGGGACGAGGGCCGCGACCGCCACGAGACCGGCCCGGGTGTCCGGTGGCAGAGGGGACGGAGTGCCGGAGCGGCCGCCGCAGTGCGGGCAGGTGCCGAGCGTGCGGCGCCGGTACGCGAGCGCCGCGCAGCCCCACAGGACCGCGCCGAGCACCGCCGCACCCTGGTTCGCCCAGGACGCCCAGTCGATCGCCGGCTGGTTGCGGGACAGGAAGAACAGCAGATGCGTGGGGCTGAGGAGGACGGTGAAGCCCGAGGTCAGACAGAGGACGACGACCGTCCAGGCGGCCGGGGGCGGCCAGCGGCGGCCGGGGCGGCGCAGCATCGCGTACGCGAGGAGGGCGGCGGCCCCGTACAGCCCCGCCGCCGTCGCCTCCGCCGCCGTGCCCGTTCCCTTGCCGAGCAGCGCGTAGCCGAACGCGGGCCCGGTGAGCGCGGCGGCCGCCGCGCCGGTGGCGTACAGCGCGGACCAGAGGAGTGCGGCGCGCCCGGCCCAGGACGGCCAGGCGGAGAGGAGTGTCTTCGAGGTCATGGAACGAGCGTCCCGGCCGTCCGTACGCAGGTCGTCGCCCTGTGGGCGGGTTGCGCTCCGTCGCGCGGCGGAGTGCGGGTGATACGCGATGCGTACGGAGCGGCGCTTGCGCCGACGCCCCCACGGACGACGCCTGGGCGTCGGCCCCCGGCGCCGGCTGCGACCTAGCGCAGGGCGGGCGAGCCGGGTCGCGGATCGGGTGCGGCTTCGGGCTCCGGAGTGGTCGGCTCCTGCGCTGCGTGGCCCTCGGGTGCGCCGAACCAGGCCACCGCCACCGCGCCCACCACCGCGAGGACGAAGCCGAGGACGGCGAGCCAGGCGAAACCGGGGCGCGAGGCGTCGCCCAGCCACCACACGCCGATCATGCCCGGGAGCACCGTCTCGCCGACCACCAGCGCCGCCGTCGCCCCGTTCACCGAGCCGATCTGGAGCGCGACGGTGTGCAGGTACATGCCGCCGATCCCGGCGACGAGGATCGCGTACAGCGCCGGGTCGGCGAGGAGCGTGCCGGGGTCGAAGGGGTCGACGCCGTCCAGGATCCGCACGCCGACGCCCAGCGCGCCGAAGCCGAGCCCGGAGAGCAGACCGGCCAGGATCGCCGCCCGCGCGCCCAGGAGCCGTACGACGACCGTGCCGCCCACCATCAACAGCAGGGAGATCGCGAGCAGCCACCAGTGCGTGGAGACAGGGGTGTGCCCGCTGCCCTCCGGGCCCGCCGCGCTCGCCAGGAGCACCAGCGCGGAGCAGACCACACCGATCGACGTCCACTCCGCGCGGGTGAGCCGGATCCCGAGCAGCCGGACGCTCAGGACCGCCGTGACGACCAGATTCGCGCTGATCACGGTCTGGGAGAGGAACAGCGGCAGCATCCGGGCCGCGAGCGCGCCGAGACCGAAGCCGACGAAGTCCAGGATCGTGCCGACGACGAACTCCCAGGTCATCGCCGCCTTCGCGGTGGAGGACAGGCTCGGCCCGCCGTGCTCCGTGAGCCGGCCCGCCGAGCTCGCCGCGGCCGCCTCGCGGCGGGCGGACTTGCGCGAGCCGACGGCCTGGAGGACGGAGCCCGTGCCGTAGCAGATCGAGGCGGCGATGGCGGTCAGCAGTCCTATGAGCACCGAGTGGCTCCGTTCCGGAAGGGTTGGTACGGACTGCCAGACGTGGGATCGGGCGTCGAAGTTGCCTCCCGCGGCCACCGGTGGTGATCATCTGGCCTACCCTGCTGCGAGTGAGCGGAATAGATCTGGGCAACGGAGTGGTCGGTGCCATCCTGGGAGTCGTGTTCGCCACCCTGTTCCAACAGTGGACTCAGGACCTCTGGTTCAGGGTCAGACGCCGTTCGGCGGGGATGGTCCGCAGCCTCACCTACCGGGAGCAGCAGGGCGGGGCGTGGTCGACGTTCTCCCTCGGTCCGCTGCACACCTCCGCGCTGATCGTCGAGGGCGACGGCGACCGGGCGATCGCCCCCGAGGACGTCCACGTCCAGGTCCTCACCGAGGAGGTCGCGCTGCCGGAGGAGATGGCGGGCTGGCGCGCCGAGATCGAGGCGGAGGAGAGCCGTGCCCAGACGTCCGGTGAACGGGCGCCGGTGTGGAACGGGCCGCGGTACGCCGTCGAGAGCCTGGAGATCTCCCGGAGCGCCCTCGACGAGCAGTCCGAGGTCCATCTGCGCCTGCGGCCGACGGACTACTACACCTTCCTCGCGGCCCAGCAGCTGGACCGCAGACTGCCGGACGGATCCACCCCCCGGTCCCGCTACCTCGACGCCGAACAGCCCCTGACCGCACCCGCGTTCCTGCAGTGCAGCTTCGCCGTCAACGTAGCCGTGGTCACCTCCGACCACCTTCTCGTCGTGAGCCGCCGCAGCGACCGGGTCCGCATGGCGCCGGGCGTCTGGAACTCCTCCGTCAACGAAGGTCTCTCGCGCCACATCGACTCGGCCGGCCGCAACGCCCCCGACGTGGAGTCCGTCGCCCGCCGCGGCATGCGCGAGGAGCTGTCCCTGGAACCGCACGAGTACACACTCGCGCTGCTCGCCTTCGTCCTCGACGTGGAGAAGCGCCACTGGAGCGCCCACTTCTACGCCCGGCTCACCGACATGACGGGTGATCAGCTCACGACGCGGATGAGCCGGGGCGTCGCCGACCGCTGGGAGAACCAGACGATCGAGTACGTCCCGTTCCGCTCGACCGACGTGACCCGGTACCTGCTCCGCCCCGACCGGATCCACCGCTGGGCTCCGCTGGCGCCCGCGCTGTTCCACCTGGCGCTGGTTCACGTGCACGGCAGGGCGTCGGTGGAGCGGGCGGAGGCGCAGGCGATCCGGCGGCTCTAGGGGCGCTGAACGCCCAGGCGGCGGAGCGCTTCCGGTGCCTCGTCGACGGAGTCGACCAGGGCGATCCGGGCGGCCATCGGGCGCTCCGCGGCGAGGGCCTGGAGCAGCGGCCAGGTGGGCAGCCGGTCCGTCCAGTGGGCGCGGTTCACCAGGACCATCGGGGTGGGTTCTCCCCGTGACTCGTAGTAGTTCGGGGTCGTGTTGTCGAAGATCTCCTGCACCGTGCCGGCCGCGCCCGGCAGGAAGATCACGCCGGCGTCGCACCGGGCGAGCAGGCCGTCCTCCCGTGTGGCGTTGGCGAAGTACTTCGCGATGTGGCCGGCGAACGGGTTCGGCGGCTCGTGGCCGTAGAACCAGGTGGGGATGCCGACCGAGTCGCCGCCCTTCGGCCAGCGGGCGCGGACCTCGAACGCGGCGCGCGCCCAGTCGGTGACGGACGGGGTGAACGAGGGCGCCTTGGCGAGGAGTTCGAGCGCCTCGTCGAGGACGTCGTCGGCGAGCGGGGAGGTGTACGCGCCAAGGTTCGCGGCCTCCATCGCGCCGGGGCCGCCGCCGGTCGCCACGGTGAGACCGGTGCGCGCCAGCGAGCGCCCGAGCCGTGCCGCACCGGCGTACGCGTCGGTGCCGCGGCCCATCGCGTGCCCGCCCATGACGCCGACGACCCGTTTGCCGACGAGGAGTTCGTCGAGGGCGTCGGAGATCGCGTCGTCGTGGATGGAGCGGAGCATCGACGCGAAGATGTCGCCGTCGGCCTTCGTCCGCTGGAACCAGTCGTACGCGAGGGCGTCGGGGGTCGCCTCGTACCCCTCGTCCCGGACGCCGTCGAACAGTTCGCCGGGGGAGTAGAGCCGGGCTCGGTACGGGTCGAACGGCAGATCCGGCACGGGCGGGAAGACGAGGGCCCCGTCGGCGCGGACCTTGGCGGCGGCCTCGGGCTGCATGGCGCAACCGAGGAAGACGGCGCCGGTGGTGGGGGCGGAGAGGAGCGCGAAGGTGCGGTCGGTGAGGTCGACGGACTGGATCCGGTAGCCGAGGAGGGACCCGCGGGTGATGATCGCGTCGAACTCGGCGGGGGTGTGGATTTCGCGTTCGTTGCGGGTCATGGGGACACCCTAGGTCCCTGGGGCGCGGGCTTGTCGGGGCGCCGAACCCGTGGGTGCCGGGCCGGAGGGGCGGACGCGCCCGCAGGGGCGCCGTCCCGTGTGCCCACCCTCCCCCAAGCTCTCGGCTTCGCTCGAGCAGGGGGGACCCCCATCGCCCAGCGGGACGATTGCCCACACGGGGGTGGAGCGGCGGCGTCAGCCCCTCAGCGGCATCGCTGCCAGTTCTGCCACCAGCCAGGTCAGTGGCAGGAACACCGCCAGCAGGATGCCCGCGCGCATCAGGGCCGCTGTCCGCAGGACCGTGGGTGGGGCGCCCAGGCGGACGAGGGCCTCGGTGGTGTGGGCGCGGCACTGCTTGGACTCCAGGGCCGCCGTCAGCAGCGTCGCCGTCGTGCAGGCCATCACCAGCGCCGCCCCGAGGCCCGTCAGCGGGCCGAAGCCGCCCGCCTGGGAGCCGTACAGCGTCGCCGCCGCGAGGGCGCCCGAGGCCACCGCGCACACCACACCCAGCGGGCGCCCGATGCGGCGGGACTCGTCCATCAGGACGCGGCCGGCGAGAAGACGGGTCGCGCCCGGGCGGGCCGCCTGGAGGAGGCGGCCGCACCAGTGGGTGATGCCGGGGCCCGCCATCGCGAGCCCGAGCGCGGTGAGGATCCAGCCGGCGAGCACGCCGCCGGGGCTTCCGTCGAAGCGGCCCGGCAGCGGGAACGAGCCGTCCCCGCCGCCCTCGCCCGCGTACGTCTCGACCGCGAGGCCCATCGCGAGCAGCGCCACGCCCCACGGCAGCCCGGAGGGGGCTGTCTTCTCCGCGCCCTCGGGGGCCGGGGGAGTCTTCCGGGGGCGCAGGGAGAGACCCGCCGCCGTGGAGGCGGCCACGGGCAGGACGGCGAGCAGGGTGAGCGCGGCGGCGAGCGGGATCGGCTGGTCCGCGGCGAGCAGCTCGGCGGCCGCGCCGTCGAAGGGCAGCCCGGTGATGTCCCCGCGCAGGTGCAGGTAGAACAGCAGCGCGACCATGGAGCCGAGCGTGCAGGAGACCGCCGTGGAGGCGGCGGCGAGCGCCGTGAGCCGGGCCGGGCCGAGGCCGATCGCCGAGAGCCCGGACCGCGGCCGTGTGCTGGGATCCGTACGAGCCACGGCCACCGCGAAGTGCACGGTCGCCGCCATCGGGATCAGGCACCACAGCAGGCGCAGGGTCGCCGCGGCCGACCGGTCCGGGTGGCCCACGGCGTACCCCAGCGTGCACAGCAGCAGAAACCCGACCCCCGCGGCCGCCGCGGCGACCAGGAGGCGCCGCAGCAGGACGAGGGGGTGGGTCCCGCGGACTAGACGGAGAGCGAGCACGCGGCGACGCCCTCCGCCCCGGTGGTCGGCGTCACCGTGCCCACGCGGCGCCCGTCGAGGAGGGCGACCGAGCGGTCGGCGAGACCGGCGACCTCGGTGTCGTGGGTGGCGAGGACCACGGTGATCCGGTGGGAGCGGGCGGCGGCGGTGAGCGTGCGCAGCACCTGGGCCCCGTCGGCGCGGTGCAGCGAGGCGGTCGGCTCGTCGGCGAAGAGGACCGACGGGGTGGTGACCAGGGCGCGGGCGATCGCGACCCGCTGGCGCTGCGACTGGGTCAGGGCGTGCGGACGCTTACGGGCGTGCATGCCGATGTCGAGCCGCTCCAGCCACTCCAGGGCGGAGGCCTTGGCCGTCCGGTGCGAGACCCCGCGGAGCAGGAGCGGCAGGGCCGCGTTCTCCCAGGTGGTCAGCTCGGGGACGAGCCCTGGCTCGGGGTCGATCCAGCCGAACCGGTCCCGGCGCAGCCGTTCGCGCTGGGCCTGGCTCATGGTGTGCACGGGGCTGCTGTTGAACCAGACCTCGCCCTGCTGGGCGAGCATCTGCCCCGACAGGCAGCGCATCAGTGTGGTCTTCCCGCTGCCGCGCGGGCCGACCAGGGCGAGGATCTCCGCCTCGCGCACTCCCAGGGAGACGCCGGTCAGTACGTCCGAGCCCTCCAGGGTGCAGTGCAGGGAACGCGCCCAGAGCACGTCGTTGTCCGGTGGGGCCATCGCGTACACCTCGATGTCGGATCCGATTCTTGCGTTCCCCCGTCCGGGGGAACGAAGGGACGGGCCTGTCGGTCACTGGGCACCGTAAGGATTCAGATCCGTTTGTACGGACAGCACGCGGCCCGGGCCGCCGCCATCCACTCGGATGGCGGCATGCCCGGGCCGGGGGTCACGCCGTGAGGGCGGCGTGAGGTCCTGTGCCGCGGAGGGCGGGGACGGTCAGAGCTTGGTCCACGCCTCGGTGAGCACCGAGCGCAGGATGCCTTCGATCTCGTCGAAGGTGCCCTGGTCGGCGATGAGCGGCGGGGCCAGCTGGATGACCGGGTCGCCACGGTCGTCGGCACGGCAGTACAGACCGTTGTCGAAGAGCGCCTTGGAGAGGAAGCCGTAGAGCACGCGCTCGGTCTCCTCGTCCGTGAAGGACTCCTTGGTGACCTTGTCCTTGACGAGCTCGATGCCGTAGAAGAAGCCGTTTCCGCGGACGTCGCCGACGATCGGCAGGTCGTGCAGCTTCTTCAGGGTGTCGAAGAAGTTGCCCTCCTGGTCGAGGACGTGCTGGTTCAGGCCTTCCTTGTCGAAGATGTCGAGGTTGGCGATCGCGACCGCCGACGACACCGGGTGGCCACCGAAGGTGTAGCCGTGCAGGAAGGTGTTGTCGCCCTTGTAGAACGGCTCCGCGATGCGGTCGGAGACGATGCAGGCACCGATCGGGGAGTAGCCCGAGGTCATGCCCTTGGCGCAGGTGATCATGTCCGGCACGTAGCCGAACTTGTCACAGGCGAACATCGTGCCGAGGCGGCCGAAGGCGCAGATCGTCTCGTCCGAGACGAGCAGCACGTCGTACTGGTCGCAGATCTCGCGGACCCGCTGGAAGTACCCGGGCGGCGGCGGGAAGCAGCCGCCGGCGTTCTGCACGGGCTCCAGGAAGACGGCCGCGACGGTCTCGGGGCCCTCGAAGAGGATCTGCTGCTCGATCTGGTCGGCGGCCCAGCGGCCGAAGGCCTCGGGGTCGTCGCCGTGGATCGGGGCGCGGTAGATGTTGGTGTTCGGCACCTTGTGCGCGCCGGGGACCAGCGGCTCGAAGGGGGCCTTCAGGGCCGGCAGGCCGGTGATCGACAGGGCGCCCTGCGGGGTGCCGTGGTAGGCGACCGCACGCGAGATGACCTTGTACTTGGTGTGCTTGCCCTGCAGCTTGAAGTACTGCTTGGCGAGCTTCCAGGCGGTCTCGACGGCCTCACCGCCACCGGTGGTGAAGAAGACCTTGTTCAGGTCGCCCGGGGCGTAGTCGGCCAGACGCTCGGCGAGCTCGACGGCCTTGGGGTGCGCGTACGACCATACGGGGAAGAACGCGAGCTCCTGGGCCTGCTTGTACGCGACCTCGGCCAGCTCCTTGCGGCCGTGTCCGGCGTTGACCACGAAGAGACCCGCGAGACCGTCGAGGTAGCGCTTGCCCTTGTCGTCGAAGATGTAGGTGCCCTCACCACGCACGATGGTGGGGACGGGGTTGTTCTCATACGACGACATGCGGGTGAAGTGCATCCACAGGTGGTCGTACGCGGTCTTGGACAGGTCCTGGGTCACGGTTATCGAGTTCCCCACATATAGGTCTGCTTCTTGAGCTTGAGGTAGACGAAGCTCTCCGTGGAGCGCACGCCGGGGAGGGTGCGGATGCGCTTGTTGATCACATCCAGCAGGTGGTCGTCGTCCTCACAGACGACCTCCACCATCAGGTCGAACGAGCCCGCGGTCATCACCACGTACTCACATTCGGACATGGCAGTCAGGGCTTCCGCCACCGGATCGAGGTCACCCTCGACGTTGATGCCGACCATCGCCTGTCGCCGGAGGCCCACGGTGAGCGGGTCGGTGACGGCGACGATCTGCATGACGCCCTGGTCGAGCAGCTTCTGGACGCGCTGCCGTACGGCTGCCTCGGACAGGCCCACGGCCTTGCCGATGGCGGCGTACGGACGGCGACCGTCCTCCTGGAGCTGTTCGATGATCGCCAGGGAGACGGCATCGATCGTCGGGGACGAACCGGAACCGGTTCTGGAGTTCGTGCTTTGACTGGCCACGACTTCACTGTGCACCGAGACTCGTCTGTCTCGCAACCCCAGAGCGATGAAATTCGTTGTTTTCGGTTCTCGAAGACACTGAATCCGAAGTTGGGGGGTGCCGGGCCTGTCGAAAGCGTCCGCCGAGCGACTACTGTGGGGGTGTCTCATCCATCGGGACAGATTGATCTCTGAACGACAGGAGGGGTGGCAAGTGACCACCGAGCTGCGCCGGCTGCGTAACTACATCAACGGGGAGTTCCGGGACGCCGCCGACGGGCGGACCATCGATGTGGTCAACCCGGCCACGGGCGAGGTCTTCGCCACGTCTCCGCTCTCCGGACAGGCGGACGTCGACGCCGCCATGGACGCGGCCGCGGCCGCGTTCCCGGCCTGGCGTGACACCACGCCGGCCGAGCGCCAGAAGGTCCTGCTGAAGATCGCGGACGCCTTCGAGGAGCGCGCCGAGGACCTGATCGCCGCCGAGGTCGAGAACACCGGCAAGCCTGCCGCCCTCACCGCGAGCGAGGAGGTCCCGCCCATGGTGGACCAGATCCGCTTCTTCGCGGGTGCCGCCCGGATGCTCGAGGGCCGTTCGGCCGGCGAGTACATGGAGGGCATGACCTCGATCATCCGCCGCGAGCCGGTGGGTGTCTGCGCCCAGGTCGCGCCGTGGAACTACCCGATGATGATGGCCGTGTGGAAGTTCGCCCCGGCCCTCGCCGCGGGCAACACGGTCGTCCTCAAGCCGTCCGACACGACCCCCGCGTCGACCGTCCTGATCGCCGAGATCATCGGGCAGATCGTGCCCAAGGGCGTCTTCAACGTGATCTGCGGCGACCGCGAGACCGGCAAGGCGATGGTCGAGCACCCGACCCCGGCGATGGCCTCCATCACCGGTTCGGTACGCGCCGGCATGCAGGTCGCCGAGTCGGCGGCCAAGGACGTCAAGCGGGTCCACCTGGAGCTGGGCGGCAAGGCCCCGGTCGTCGTCTTCGAGGACACCGACATCGCCAAGGCCGTCGAGGACATCTCCGTGGCTGGCTTCTTCAACGCGGGCCAGGACTGTACGGCCGCGACCCGTGTCCTCGTGCACGAGTCCATCCACGACGAGTTCGTGACCCAGCTGGCCAAGGCCGCCGCCGACACCAAGACGGGTCAGCCGCACGACGAGGACGTGCTGTACGGCCCGCTGAACAACGCCAACCAGCTGGCGCAGGTCACCGGCTTCATCGACCGCCTCCCGGCCCACGCCAAGGTCGAGGCCGGCGGCCACCGGGTCGGCGACAAGGGCTACTTCTACGCCCCGACCGTCGTCTCCGGCCTCAAGCAGGACGACGAGATCATCCAGAACGAGGTCTTCGGCCCGGTCATCACGGTGCAGTCCTTCCGTGACGAGGAGCAGGCGCTCGAGTACGCCAACGGCGTCGAGTTCGCCCTCGCGTCCTCGGTCTGGACGAAGGACCACGCCCGTGCGATGCGGATGTCGCGCGCGCTGGACTTCGGCTGCGTGTGGATCAACACCCACATCCCGCTGGTGGCCGAGATGCCGCACGGCGGCTACAAGAAGTCCGGCTACGGCAAGGACCTCTCGGCGTACGGCTTCGAGGACTACACGCGCATCAAGCACGTGATGACGTCCCTGGGCTAGTCGACAGGCAGTCACCAAGCAGTCCGACCGCGGCCCCGACACCTTGATCGACAGGGTGTCGGGGCCGCGGTCGTTCGGTCGACGGACCGTCCATTGCTCCGCCCCGGCCCGCCCGGGATGCTGCTCGGATGAGAGCGACAGCGAGGAAGCACGTGTCCCGCCGGTCCCTGCTGCGCGGGATGGGAGGTGTCGGGGCCGCCGCCCTGGCCGCCGGCTGCGGGGTGCCCGCCGCCTATGTCGAGCCGGGGGAGCGGGCCGGCCGGGACCTGTCCGCGCGGGACCGTACGCTCGACTTCGCCAACTGGCCGCTCTACATCGACACCGATGACGACGACACCTCGAAGCGACCCACGCTGGACGCCTTCTCCGAGCGCACCGGGATCTCCGTCCGCTACACCGAGGAGATCAACGACAACGACGAGTTCTTCGGCAAGATCAGCCCGGCGCTGATGAACCACCAGGAGACCGGTCGGGACCTCGTCGTCGTCAGCGACTGGATGGCCGCTCGGTTCGTACGGCTCGGCTGGGTGCAGGAGATGGACCGGGCGAAGCAGCCGAACATCACCCGGCACCTGGACCCGAAGCTGCGGTCGGCCTCCTTCGACCAGGGCCGGCTGCACACCGTCCCCTGGCAGTCCGGGATCACCGGCATCGCGTACAACCGCAAGGAGCTGGGCCGGGAGATCCGCTCGGTCAAGGAGCTGTGGGACGGCGAACTGCGCGGGAAGGTCACCCTGCTGTCCGGGCTCGACGAGTCCTTCGCGCTGCTCATGCAGGGCAACGGCGTCGACGTGACGAAGTGGACCGCCGACGACTTCCACGCGGTGTGCGAGCAGATCGAAGGTCTCGTACGGAACAGGCACATCCGGCGCTTCACCGGCAACGACTACATCAAGGACCTGTCGACCGGCGACGTGCTGGCCTGCCAGGCGTACTCGGGCGACATCATCCAGCTCCAGGCCGACAACCCCGACATCGAGTTCGTCGTCCCCGAGGAGGGCGCGGAGCTCTGGGCCGAGTCGCTGATGATCCCCAACCTCGCGCAGCACAAGACCAGTGCCGAGCAGCTGATCGACTACTACTACGAGCCCGAGGTCGCCGCAGAGCTCGCGGCCTGGGTCAACTACGTCTGCCCGGTCCCCGCCGCCCGAGACGTCCTGGCCGACTCCGACGACGAGGAGCTGGCGGCCCTCGCCGAGGACCCGCTGATCTTCCCCGACGACGAGATGCGGGGACGCCTCGCGATCGCCCGGGACATCACCTCGGAGGAGCGGGCGGAGTTCGCCACGAGGTGGAACTCGATCGTCGGCCTCTGAGTTCGCCGCGCCGCCTCCTGCCCACCCCCATTTTTGAACGCGTTCATGACGGGCGTAGGGTGCTGTCATGAACGAGACGAAGGGGCCGAGAGCCCTTCTCAGGTGTATCCGTGTGTGGCTGGTCGTCTTCATTGTCTGTCTGGTGCTGAGCGGGCTCACCGCCTTCCCGCTCGTCACCGAACTCCACCTCGTCGAGGAAGCGTTGACCTCGTGGGCGGCCCCGGTCGCGGAGCTCTTCCCCGGTCTCCTGGAGTGGATCCAGCGCGTGCGGGACGGCCTCGACGCCGCCGACGCCCAGTACCCCTTCCTGCTCTACGGCACCGACTGGCTCGCCTTCGCGCACCTCGTCATCGCCGTCGCGTTCTACGGCCCCTACCGCGACCCGGTGCGGAACATCTGGGTGATCGAGTTCGGGATGATCGCCTGCGCGGGGATCATCCCGCTCGCCCTGATCTGCGGCCCGATCCGGGGCATCCCCTTCTGGTGGTCGGTCATCGACATGTCGTTCGGCGTCTTCGGCGTGATCCCGCTGCTCGTCGTACGACGGATGATCAAGCGGCTCGAAGCGGCGACGACCGGATCGCCTCAGCTCGTCGGCGCGCCGTAGGCCGCCACCATGAGGGCCAGGGCGACCTTGTTCATGTCCTGGCCCTTCGCGTCCGTGGAGTTGACGCTGTAGACCAGCGTGCGCGAGCCGTCGCGGGTCGAGGCGATCGCCGCGTTGTAGCCCCACCGGCCGCCCGTCTTGCCGCACACCTCCCGCCCGCCGAGCTTCTTCATCGAGAGCCCCGCGGAGTACGCGGCCGGGTCGCCGCTCTTGAAGTCCGGCACCTCCGGCAGCGTGAACATCTCCTCCAGAAGGGGCCCGCGCACCACCCGCCCCTGGAACAGCGCCGTCGTGAAGCGCTCCAGATCGGACGTCGTGGAGACCAGGTCGCCCGCCGCCCAGCCGTCCGTGGTGCCCCACACCGAGACATCGCGCAGTCCGGTCGTGCCGTCGTCCAGCCTCATCGTCTGGTAGCCGTGGTTGTGCGGGCCCTCGATGCGCGGGTCGGTCCCCGGGAGGTACGTGCCGCGCAGTCCGAGCGGGCCGAGGACGCGCGCCGCGACCTGGTGCTCGTACGTGTCGCCCGTGACCCGCTCGATCAGCAGACCCGCGATCGTGTAGCCGATGTTGAGGTAGTGCTGCCGGGTGCCGGGAGCGAACTCCGGCTTCTTCGCCGTCGCCGAGCGGACCATCGCGCGCGGGTCGTGGATCTCGAAGCGGTTCGCGTACCACTCCTCGACCGTCGAACCGGCGAAGTCGGGCGCCGGGATGCCGTGGGTGTGGTTGAGCAACTGGCGGACCGTCACCTTCCCGTACCGGCCGGGGATCAGCTCCGGCAGATACGAGCGGGCCGAGCGGTCCAGGTCGAGCCGCCCCTCGGCGGCCAGTTGGAGGGCGACCGCCGCCGTGAAGACCTTGGTCACCGAACCGGCGCGGAACCGGGCGTCCGGATCGGCCGGGCGCATCGTCTCCAGGTCGTGCACGCCCGAGCTGCCGTGCCAGGTGCCTTCGCGGCCTCCGACCCGTACCAGCGCGGCCGTCGCGTCCGCGCGCGGCAGCCCGGCGATGGCGGCCTCGAGCGCCGGGTCCGCGGTGGCCCGGGCGGCGGATGCGGACGCGGAGGCGGTGGTGGCGGTCGCCGGCAGGACCGCCGGGCCGGCCGCGATGCCCAGGACGATGCCTGCGGCGAGCAGGGTGCGGGTACGCGCGTTCATGGTCAACTCCGTGGGTGTGAGCCGTTGTTCTCGACGACTCCCATCCTCTTGACCTGCGGCGATCCATGGATCGCCGGAGCGGGGGATCTATGCCCGCCCCGGTTCTCCCCCGGGCGGGGGAGAACCGGCCGTGACCAGACCGCTCTCGTACGCGTAGATCACCGCCTGGATCCGGTCCCGCAGCCCCAGCTTCGCGAGCACGTTCCCCACATGCGTCTTCACCGTGTGGTCGCTGACGACCAGCTCCGCCGCGATCTCCGCGTTCGACAGACCCCGTGCGAGGAGCAACAGGGTCTCCCGCTCGCGGGCGGTCAGCGCGTCGAGGCGCGGGTCCGGGCGTGGCGCCGGGCGGGTGGGGCGGGTGTACTCCTCGACCAGCCGGCGCGCCACGGACGGGGCGAGCAGCGAGTCGCCCCGCGCCACCACCCGTACCGCGTGCACCAGATCGTCCCGGCGCACGTCCTTCAGCAGGAACCCGCTCGCGCCCGCGTGCAGCGCCTCGTAGACGTACGCGTCGGAATCGAAGGTCGTCAGCATCACCGTCCGGCACGCCGACTCCGCGCTGATCGCCCGGCAGGCCTCGATGCCGTCCATCCGCGGCATCCGGATGTCGAGCAGCGCCACATCGGGGGAGTGGAGGCGCACCGCCTCGACCGCCTCGGCCCCGTCTCCGGCCTCCGCGACCACCTCGATGTCCGGCTGGGCGTCGAGGATCATCGCGAAACCGCTGCGGACCAGCTCCTGGTCGTCCGCCACCACCACCCGGATCGTCACCGCGTCACCTCCGCCGCGGACGGTACGGGGAGTTCCACCCGCACCTCGAAGCCCCGGCCGTCCGGCCCCGGGCCCATCACCGCCGTACCGCCGTGCGCGGCCGCCCGCTCGCGGATGCCGACGAGCCCGTGACCCCCGGAGCCCTGCGCGGAACCGCGCCGCGGACCACGCCCGTCGTCCGTCACCACGATCTCCAGGACGCCGGCATGGTGGGTCAGTCGTACGGAGGCGGTGCGCGCCCCGGCGTGCTTGACCACGTTCGTCAGTGCCTCCTGGACGATGCGGTGGACGGTCGCCCCGGTGGCGGACGGCAGCGCCCGCACCCCGCCCGTCGCCTCGTACGTGACATCGAGCCCGCTGGCCCGTACCCGCTCCACCAGCTCGGGGAGGCCCGTGAGGTCCGGCTGCGGCGCGCGAGGCGCGGCGATCTCCCCCTCCTCCCGCAGCACGCCCAGCATCCGGCGCAGCTGCATCATCGCGTCCCGGCCCGTCGCCGAGATCGCGTCGAACGCGGCCTCCGCCCGCTCCGGAGCGGTCCGCACCGCCACCGGACCGGCCTCCGCCTGCACGACCATCAGGCTCACCGCGTGCGAGAGGATGTCGTGCATCTCCCGTGCGATCCGGGCCCGTTCGCGCGCCGCCGCCCGCTCGGCCTCCATGCGTGTCGCCCGCTGCCGGGCGTCGGTGAGCCGTCCGAAGACGTAGGCCGCCGCGAACACGAAGAGGGAGAAGGTCAGTTCACGCGCCGAGCGGGTGTTCAGCCATACCGACACCGGCACCGCGACCACCAGCAGCAGACCTGTCGCCAGCCGCTTCCACGGCGGCGAGAGCGCGGCGATCGTGTAGACGATGACGAGCCCGGTGTACGGCAGGGGCTGGCCGGGGCCCTCCAGGGCCAGCACGTACAGCGTGCTCGTCGCCAGGATCGCGAGGAGCACGACGGTCGGCGCGCGCCGCCGCCAGATCAGCGGCACCACGGTGAGCGTCGTCAGCCCGTACGCGGGCCAGGTCGCCGGCTCCAGCTCCGGCGGGCGCGGCACCACGAACGGCATCGTCATGGCCGCCTGGACGAGCAGCGCGATCCCGATGTCCACGGCGAGCGGATTGGCCGTCCCCATGGCCCGGGCCCGCTCCCACCACCCCCGTACGTCCCCCCGTATGCCCATTACGGCTTGCGGCCCACCGCGCCGAACTGCGCCACCTCGCTCGCCGGGGCGAACCGCCAGCTCGCGCAGGAAACGATCCCCGGCTCCAGGACGTCGAGACCGTCCAGGAAGGAGGCGAACTCGGCGCGCGTGCGGGCTGTGATCGGCGGAGTCGCGTTCTCGTTCCAGAACGCCATCGCGGCCACGTTCCCCTCGCCGCCCAGATCCGGCTCCAGGGTGGGGTGGGTCAGCACGAGGTACGAGCCGGAGGGGACCGCGTCCATCAGCGTACGGACGACGGACCGGGCCTCGTCGGTGTCGAGGACGAAGTTGAGGATGCCGAGCATCATCACCGCGACGGGCCGGGTCAGGTCCAGCGTCCGCGCCGCCGCCTCCAGGATCCGCTGCGGGTCCCGGGCGTCCGCGTCGACGTACTCGGTGACGCCCTCCGGGGCGCTGGTCAGCAGCGCGCGGGCGTGCGTGAGCACGATCGGGTCGTTGTCCACGTAGACGATCCGGGCCTCCGGCGCGACGCGCTGGGCGACCTCATGGGTGTTGTCGGCGGTCGGCAGGCCCGTGCCGATGTCCAGGAACTGGCGCACCCCGGCCTCGGCCGCCAGATGCGTCACCGCCCGGCCGAGGAACGCCCGGTCCGCGCGGGCCACTTCACCGATGCTCGGATAGAGGCCGGTGACCTGGTCACCGACCGCTCGGTCCACCGGGTAGTTGTCCTTGCCGCCCAGCCAGTAGTTCCACACGCGGGCGTTGTGCGCGATGTCGGTACGGATCCTCTCGGTCCCGGTCACCTCGGCGTACCCCTTCGCAGTTCGGCGGCGAGCGCGTCCACACGGTTGGTGGTGATCGAATCCACCCCGTGGGACAGGAGCTTACGCATGGTGTGCCGGGTGTCTGCGGTCCAGGCCGACAGGAGGTAGCCGTCGCGGTGCACCCGCTCCACCAGCTCCCGACTCACCAGCCCGAAACGGTAGTTGAGCCAGCGCGGCTTCACCGCCGCCAGCAGCGCGGCGCGCGGCGGTGCCAGCGTCGTCCACGTCAGGGCGATCTCCGCGGCCGGGTCGGCGGCCCGGACCTGGAGCATGGCGACCCCGCCCGCGCAGTAGTACACCCGCTCGCCGGCCCCGCACTCGCGGACCGTGCCGACGATCGTGCGCACGGAGTCCTCGTTCCCGCCGGGCAGGTCGAGCATCAGCCGGTGCGAGCCGGCCGCGATCAGCGCCTCGCGCAGCGTGGGGACCCCGCCGTGGGTCAGCTCGCGCAGCTGCGCGTGGGACAGGGCGGAGAGGGGTCGGTCGTGGCCCCACAGCCGTTTGAGCGTGTCGTCGTGGAGAAGGACGGGGACGCCGTCGCGGGTGAGCCGTACATCGATCTCGACGGCGTCCGCGCCCCCCTCGATCGCCGAGAGGATCGAGGGGAGCGTGTTCTCACGGACGCGGTACGGGTCGCCGCGGTGGCCTACGACAGTGACGTGGTCCCTGGTGACGTGGTCCATGGGGCCATTGTTGCGGCTGGGGCGACGCTCAGCGCGCGAGCCACGTGTCCGTGTAGCTGTCGATCTCGGCGGCGATCCGCGCCTTCCCGGCCGGGTCCAGGAAGGACGCCTCGACGGCGTTCTTGGCGAGGGCGGCCAGACCGCGCTCGTCGAGCTCCAGGAGCCGGGCGGCGACCGCGTACTCGTTGTTCAGGTCCGTACCGAACATCGGCGGGTCGTCGCTGTTGATCGTGACCAGGACACCGGCCGCCACCATCTCCTTGACGGGGTGCTGGTCCAGATCGGCGACCGCGCGGGTCGCGATGTTCGAGGTCGGGCAGACCTCCAGCGGAATCCGGTGCTCTGCGAGGTACTTCAGGAGCTCCGGGTCCTTGACGGCGCTGGTGCCGTGGCCGATGCGCTCGGCGCCCAGCTCGTTCAGGGCGTCCCAGATCGTCTGCGGGCCCGTCGTCTCACCCGCGTGCGGGACGGAGCGCAGGCCGGCCGCGATCGCCCGGTCGAAGTACGGCTTGAACTGCGGGCGCGGAACGCCGATCTCCGGGCCGCCGAGCCCGAACGAGACCAGGCCCTCGGGGCGCAGGTCGACCGCGAGCCGGGCGGTCTCCTCGGCCGCCTCCAGACCGGCCTCGCCCGGGATGTCGAAGCACCAGCGCAGCACGACGCCCAGCTCGGCCTCGGCCGCCTTGCGGGCGTCCTCGATGGCCGCCATGAAGGCGCGCTCGTCGATCCCGCGGCGGGTCGAGCTGTACGGGGTGATGGTCAGCTCGGCGTACCGGATGTTCTGACGCGCCATGTCCCGGGCGACCTCGAAGGTCAGCAGCCGGACGTCCTCCGGGGTGCGGACGAGGTCGACGACCGAGAGGTAGACCTCGACGAAGTGCGCGAAGTCGGTGAACGTGAAGTAGTCGGCGAGTGCCTCGGGGTCCGTGGGCACCTTCGAGTCGGGGTGGCGGGCGGCCAGCTCGGCGACGATCCGCGGCGAGGCGGAGCCGACGTGGTGGACGTGCAGCTCGGCCTTGGGAAGTCCCGCGATGAAGGAGTGGAGATCGCTCATCGGATCATCGTAGGCCGGGCCGATCCGCCGCAGGGGCGAGGTCGTAGCATGGCGGGACCACGATGGGGGAGGCTCATGTCTGACAACAGCGACCAGCAGCGGGGCGGGTACGACCCGACGGACCCGTGGGCGCCGCCGAACCGCGACGGGGTGGAACTGAGCAAGCCGGCGACGCCCGCGCCCACGCCGCAGGACCGTCCGCCGGTGCACGACCAGCCGACGATGACGTCGATGCCGGGCGCCGGGGACGTACCGCCGCCGCCCGTCGCGCCCGGGGGGCCGGCGGCCACGCCCGGCGCGTACGGCTACCCGGCGGCGGCACCGCCCGCCGCGTCCGCGCCGACGGCGTACGGCTATCCCGGCTATCCCGGCTATCCGGGGTACGGCCAGCCGGGCTGGCAGGCGGCCCCGGCCAACGGCATGGGCACGGCGGCGATGGTGATCGGCATCGTCGCCGTGGTCGGCTTCTGCCTGTACGGGCTCGGTGTCGTCCTCGGCATCCTGGCGCTGGTCTTCGGCATCATCGGCCGCAAGAAGGTCCAGCGCGGCGAGGCGAACAACGGCGGGATGGCGACCGCGGGCATCGTGCTCGGCGCAATCGGCATCCTGGTCAGCGCGGTGTTCCTGGGCTTCATGATCTGGGTCATCGCGCAGGGGGAGTCCTACGAGAACGGGGACGACCCGTTCGCGACGAGCCTGGTGGTCGAGAACCGCTAGCCGGAGGCGTGACGACAACGAAGAAGGGGCCCGCGCCTGCGTCGGGCCCCTTCCTCATGCGCCGCGCAGGCGCTCCCGTGCCTCCATGAGCGCGAAGCCCAGCAGGTTCAGCCCGCGCCAGCGGGCCGGGTCCGCCGCGCGGGGGTCGTCGGCGGCGAGTCCGATGCCCCACACGCGGTCCAGCGGGCTCGCCTCCACCAGGACGCGGCCGCCGGTGCCGAGCAGGAACGCCCGCAGCGCGTCGTCCGAGCCGAACTTGTGGACACTGCCCTCGACCACGATCCGGAAGCGTTCCCGCTCCCACACGGCCTCGTCGAAGCCCCGGACCAGCCGGCCGGCCTTCTTCGCCTGCGCCGGACTCCTCGCCCCCAGCGCCGCCTGCTCCGCCTCCGCGTCGCCGAAGAGTCGTGCCTTCTCGGCCATCATCCAGTGCTCGGCCGTCGCGTAGCGCACCCCGTCGGCGGCCACGAACGGCGACGGCCACCATTGGCTCAGACAGCTCGCCGAGAGCTGTCCGTCAGGCCCCGGGCGGTGCCCCCAGAAGTGCAGGAACTTGACCCTCTCACCCCGTCTGACCTGCTGTGTCAGTTCCTCGATCATCCCCATGCATGCCAGTCTGGCAGCCGCCACGGACACTCCGTACGGAGATTTTCCGCAGTCCTCGACACATGGTCGACCGATTCCGTCGCGTAACCAAAAGGCAACAACGGAATCACTTGTTGGACCGACAGGCCTCTGTCAGGATCGGCACTCAATTCGAGCTGGAACAACGGAGAGCGTCATGGGCAACCGCTTCCAGGTGACGGACCGCTTCGCGGCCGGCGCACAGTACATCGGCGGGCGGCTGCGGCCCGGAACCTCGGGTGAGGAGCACAGCGTCGTCGACCCGGCCACGGGCGAGAGCGTGTACACCTACGCCCTCGCGTCCACCGCCGACGTGGACGACGCGGTCGCCGCCGCCAAGGAGGCGTTCCCGGGGTGGGCCGGAGCGACCCCTGGCGAGCGCTCCGACGCGCTGCACCGGTTCGCCGGGGTGCTCGCCGAGCGCGCCGAGGACTTCGCCCGCGTCGAGTCCCTCCAGTGCGGCAAGCCCATCAAGCTGTCCACCGAGTTCGACGTCCCCGGCACGGTCGACAACACCGCCTTCTTCGCCGGAGCGGCCCGGCACCTCCAGGGCCAGTCCGCCGGCGAGTACAGCGGCGACCACACCTCGTACGTACGGCGCGAGCCGATCGGCGTCGTCGGTTCCATCGCCCCCTGGAACTACCCGCTCCAGATGGCTGCCTGGAAGATCCTCCCGGCCATCGCCGCCGGCAACACGATCGTCCTGAAGCCGGCCGAGCTGACCCCGCTCACCTCGCTGATGTTCGCCCAGGCGGCCACCGACGCCGGCATCCCCGACGGGGTCGTCAACATCGTCACCGGCGCCGGCCGCACCGCCGGCGAACACCTCGTCGGCCACCCCGACGTGGCGATGACCTCCTTCACCGGATCCACCCCGGTCGGCAAGCGGGTCGCCGAGATCGCCACCTCCACCGTCAAGCGGCTCCACCTCGAACTCGGCGGCAAGGCCCCGTTCGTGGTCTTCGACGACGCCGACCTCGAGGCCGCCGCCCACGGCGCCGTCGCCGCCTCGCTCATCAACACCGGCCAGGACTGCACCGCCGCCACCCGCGCGTACGTCCAGCGCCCGCTCTTCGACGCCTTCGTCGCCCGGGTCGCCGAGCTCATGGAGACCGTCCGCCTGGGCGACCCCTTCGATCCGTCCACCGACCTCGGCCCGCTGATCAGCCACGTCCAGCGCGACCGCGTCGCCGCCTTCGTCGACCGCGCCCGCGGCTACGCCACCGTCGTCACCGGCGGCGAAGCTCCCGGCGGGGACCTGAAGGACGGCGCGTACTATCGTCCGACCCTGATCACCGGCGCCGCGCAGGACAGCGAGGTCGTGCAGTCGGAGATCTTCGGACCGGTTCTGGTGGCCCTGCCCTTCGACGGCGACGACCAGGGCATCCGGCTCGCCAACGACACCCCCTACGGCCTCGCCGCCTCCGCCTGGACCCACGACGTGTTCCGGGCCGGCCGGGCCACCCGCGAGATCAAGGCCGGGTGCGTCTGGGTCAACGATCACATCCCGATCATCAGCGAGATGCCGCACGGGGGCTACAAGGCGTCCGGGTTCGGAAAGGACATGTCGTCGTATTCCTTCGAGGAGTACACGCAGGTCAAGCACGTGATGTACGAAAACACCGCGGTCGCAGCGAAGGACTGGCACCGCACGATCTTCGGAGACCGGTAGTCCTCCCCAACCCCCGAGAGGCACAGCGCATGGAGCAGTACGAGCCCGACAGCCTGTCCCCCGCCCAGACAGCGGCCATGCGGCGCAGTCTGACGAGCGGTCGGGGCGCCCTCACCCGCCGTTCGATGCTGCGCGCCACGGGCGTCGGCGCGCTCACCGTCGGCGGCCTCGCGTCCTTGAGCGCCTGTGGCATCCCGCCGGCCAAGCGGCAGGGCGAGGGGCCCGCGTCCACGGACTTCTCGGCCAAGGAGAAGCAGCTCAGCTTCTCCAACTGGACCGAGTACATGGACGTCAGCGAGGACGAGAAGTCGCGCCCGACCCTGGAGGCGTTCACCAAGCGCACCGGGATCAAGGTCAAGTACACCGAGGACATCAACGACAACGTCGAGTTCTTCGGCAAGATCAAGCCGCAGCTCGCTGCCGGCCAGGACACCGGCCGCGACCTCATCTGCGTCACCGACTGGCTCGCCGCGCGGATCATCCGGCTCGGCTGGGCGCAGAAGCTCGACGCGGCCCACCTCCCCACCGCGTACGCGAACCTCTCCGCGCAGTTCCGCCGCCCCGACTGGGACCCGGGTCGCGCCTACTCGTACCCGTGGACCGGTATCTCCACCGTCATCGCGTACAACGAGAAGGCGACCGGCGGCAAGAAGGTCGACTCGGTCTCGCAGCTCCTGGACGACCCCTCCCTCAAGGGCCGGGTCGGCTTCCTCACCGAGATGCGCGACTCCGTGGGCATGACCCTGCTCGACATGGGCAAGGACCCCGGGAACTTCACGGACGCCGACTACGACGCGGCGATCGGCCGGCTGCAGAAGGGCGTCGACAAGAAGCAGATCCGGCGCTTCACCGGCAACGACTACACCTCCGACCTGGACAAGGGCGACCTGGCGGCGTGTCTCGCCTGGGCCGGTGACGTCATCCAGCTGCAGGCCGACAACCCGGACATCAAGTTCGCGATCCCGTCCGCCGGCTACATCACCTCCAGCGACAACCTGCTGGTCCCGGCCAACGCGCGCCACAAGGCCAACGCGGAGAAGCTCATCGACTACTACTACGAGCTCCCGGTCGCCGCCCAGCTGGCCGCGTACATCAACTACGTCTGCCCGGTCGACGGGGTGAAGGACGAGCTCGCCAAGATCGACCCCGAGCTGGCGAACAACACGCTGATCCTCCCCGACAAGGCCATGGCCAGGAAGTCGCGCGCCTTCCGCTCGCTGACCAGCGCGGAGGAGACGGCGTACGAGGAGAAGTTCGCCAAGCTCATCGGTGCCTGAGAACCGTCGTCCACCTCTTACGAACCTGGGATCGCAACCCATGACTGACAAGAACACCGGCGGCGACGTCCGTCTCACCGGCATCAGCAAGACCTACGGCTCCTTCACCGCCGTCCACCCGCTCGACCTGACCATCCCGCAGGGCTCGTTCTTCGCCCTCCTCGGGGCCTCCGGCTGCGGCAAGACCACCACCCTGCGCATGATCGCCGGCCTGGAGGAGCCCACCACCGGCACCGTGTTCCTCGGCGACAGCGACGTCACCGACCTCCCGCCGTACAAGCGGCCGGTCAACACCGTCTTCCAGTCCTACGCGCTCTTCCCGCACATGGACATCTACGAGAACATCGCGTTCGGACTGCGCCGACGGGGCGTCAAGTCGGTGAAGAAGCAGGTCGACGACATGCTGGAGCTCGTCCAGCTCGGCGACAAGGCCCGGCACAAGCCGCACCAGCTCTCCGGCGGTCAGCAGCAGCGCGTCGCCGTGGCCCGCGCGCTCATCAACCACCCGCAGGTCCTCCTCCTCGACGAGCCGCTCGGCGCCCTCGACCTCAAGCTGCGCCGCCAGATGCAGCTGGAGCTCAAGCGCATCCAGACCGAGGTCGGCATCACCTTCGTCCACGTCACCCACGACCAGGAGGAGGCCATGACCATGGCCGACCAGGTCGCGGTGATGAACGGCGGCCGGGTCGAGCAGCTCGGCGCCCCCGCCGACCTGTACGAGAACCCGCGGACCACCTTCGTCGCCAACTTCCTGGGCACTTCCAACCTGATCGAGGCCGAGGTCGCCGAGACCGGCGGCTCCGAGCTGGTCGTCACGGCCGGCGGCGGCAAGCTCCGGCTCCCCGCGGACCGCTGTTCCGCGACCGTACGCACCGGAGGCAAGGTCCTCGTCGGCGTCCGCCCCGAGAAGATCTCGCTCGCGCACGCCGACGACGCGGGGACGATATCCGAGGGCCGCAACAAGGTCACCGGTCGGATCGTCGACTCCTCCTTCATCGGCGTCTCCACCCAGTACGTGGTGAACTCGCCGGCGGGCGCCGAACTCCAGGTCTACGAGCAGAACATCGAGCGCGACTCCCGGCTGACCCCGGGCGCCGAGGTCGTCCTGCACTGGAACCCGGCCCACACCTTCGGCCTCGATGCCGCGCAGGACATCGACGCGGGCGTGGAGACGGTGGAGGACGCCTCGTGAGCGCCCCGACCCTGACGAAGGAGGCGCCGCCCGCGCAGGACCTGCCGGTCCGCAAGGCGTCCACCCGCAAGCGGCTCGTCCCGTACTGGCTGCTCCTGCCCGGCATCATCTGGCTGCTCGTCTTCTTCGCGCTGCCGATGGTCTACCAGGCCTCGACCTCCGTGCAGACCGGCTCCCTGGAGAAGGGCTTCGAGGTCACCTGGCACTTCCGGACCTATTGGGACGCCTTCCAGGAGTACTGGCCGCAGTTCGTCCGCTCCCTGCTGTACGCCGGCACCGCCACGTTCCTGTGTCTGCTCCTCGGCTACCCGCTGGCGTATCTGATCGCCTTCAAGGCCGGCCGCTGGCGCAACCTCCTGCTCGTCCTCGTCATCGCGCCCTTCTTCACCAGCTTCCTCATCCGGACGCTGGCCTGGAAGACGATCCTCGCGGACGACAGCCTCGTGGTCGACGCCCTGAACGCCCTGCACCTCCTGGACGTGACCAGCTGGCTCGGCTGGACCGAGGGCGACCGCGTGCTCGCCACCCCGATGGCGGTGGTCTGCGGTCTGACGTACAACTTCCTGCCGTTCATGATCCTGCCGCTCTACACCTCCCTGGAGCGGATCGACGGCCGACTCCACGAGGCCGCGAAGGACCTGTACGCGTCCCCCGCCACCACCTTCCGCAAGGTGACCTTCCCGCTCTCCATGCCGGGCGTGGTCTCGGGCACGCTGCTCACCTTCATCCCGGCCAGCGGCGACTACGTCAACGCCGAACTCCTCGGCTCGACCGACACCAAGATGGTCGGCAACGTCATCCAGTCGCAGTTCCTGCGGGTGCTCGACTATCCGACGGCCGCCGCGCTGTCCTTCATCCTCATGGCGATCGTGCTGCTCATGGTCACCGTCTACATCCGCCGTGCGGGAACGGAGGACCTGGTCTGATGCGTTGGATACGTCGGAACCTTGTCGCCATCGCGGGCCTGCTGACGCTCGCGTACATGATCCTGCCGAACATCGTCGTGATGGTGTTCTCGTTCAACAAGCCGAACGGGCGCTTCAACTACGCCTGGCAGCGCTTCTCCCTGGACGCCTGGAAGGACCCGTGCGGCGTCGCCGACCTGTGCGGCTCGCTGACCCTGTCGTTGCAGATCGCGGCCTGGGCCACCCTCGGCGCCACGATCCTCGGCACGATGATCGCCTTCGCGCTGGTCCGCTACCGCTTCCGGGCGCGCGGCGCGATCAACTCGCTGATCTTCCTGCCGATGGCCATGCCCGAGGTCGTCATGGCCGCCTCCCTGCTCACGCTCTTCCTCAACATGGGCGCCGAGCTGGGCTTCTGGACGGTCCTGATCGCCCACATCATGTTCTGTCTGTCGTTCGTCGTGACGGCGGTCAAGGCGCGCGTGATGTCGATGGACCCCCGTCTGGAGGAGGCCGCGCGCGACCTCTACGCGGGCCCGGTGCAGACCTTCGTACGGGTCACCCTGCCGATCGCCGCCCCCGGCATCGCCGCCGGCGCGCTGCTCGCCTTCGCGCTCTCGTTCGACGACTTCATCATCACCAACTTCAACGCGGGCTCGACCGTCACCTTCCCCATGTTCGTCTGGGGCTCGGCGCAGCGCGGCACGCCCGTCCAGATCAACGTCATCGGCACGGCCATGTTCATCATTGCCGTACTGGTGGTGGTAGCCGGACAGATCGTCACCAACCGGCGCAAGAAAACAGCGACAAGCTGAGTACGACCCAGTAAGCCCTGAAGGAGTTGGAAACCATGGCCCCAGTCGCCATGCGTAGTGCCGCACACTCTCTCTCCGACGCCCAGCCCGTCCCCTTCTGGCTGGAAGACCCCGGCAAGCCCGGAGCCCTGCCCGCCCTCACCGGCACCGAGAAGTGCGACCTCCTCGTGGTCGGCGGCGGATACAGCGGACTGTGGACCGCGCTCCTCGCCAAGGAACGCGACCCCTCCAGGGACGTCGTCCTGATCGAAGGCCGCGAGGTGGGCTGGGCCGCCTCGGGCCGCAACGGCGGCTTCTGCGCCGCCTCCCTCACCCACGGCTTCGGCAACGGACTCGCCCGCTGGCCGGGCGAGCTGTCGAAGCTGGAGGAGCTGGGCGAGCGCAACCTCGACGCCATCGAGGCCGCGGTCGCCCAGTACTCCCTCGACTGCGACTTCGAGCGCACGGGTGAGATCGACGTCGCCACCGAGCCGTACCAGGTCGAGGAACTGCACGAGGTGTACGCGGAGATCGAGCGCCTCGGTCTCGCGGACGGCCTCGAACTCCTCGACGGCGACGCCGTCCGCGCGGAGGTCGACTCCCCGACCTTCCTCGGCGGCCTCTGGGACCGGCGCGGCGTCGCCATGCTCAACCCCGCCAAGCTGGCGTGGGGCCTGAAGCGGGCCTGCGCGGACCTCGGGGTGCGGATCTACGAGAACACCCCCGGGCTCGACCTCGTCTCCGTCGGCGCGGGGATGGGCGTGCGCACCCCTTACGGCAGGGTCCTCGCCCGCCGGGTCGCGCTCGGCACCAACGTCTTCCCGTCGCTGGTCAAGCGCGTCCGGCACTACACCGTCCCGGTGTACGACTACGCCCTGATGACCGAGCCGCTGTCGCCGGAGCAGCTCGCCTCCATCGGCTGGAAGAACCGCCAGGGGCTCGGGGACAGTGCCAACCAGTTCCACTACTTCCGGATCACCGCCGACCACCGGATCCTGTGGGGCGGCTACGACGCGATCTACCGCTTCGGCGGCCGGGTCAACGCCGAGATGGACCACCGCCCGGAGACGTATCTGAAGCTCGCCGAGCACTTCTTCCGCTGCTTCCCGCAGCTGGAGGGGGTCCGCTTCAGCCACGCCTGGGGCGGCGCGATCGACACCTGTTCGCGCTTCTCGGCCTTCTTCGGTACGGCGTACCAGGGCAAGGTCGCCTACGCGGCCGGCTTCACCGGCCTCGGTGTCGGCGCCACCCGCTTCGGCGGTGACGTGATGCTCGACCTGCTGTCCGGTGAGCGCACGGAGCGTACGGAGCTGGAGATGGTCCGCTCCAAGCCGCTGCCGTTCCCGCCCGAGCCGATCGCCTGGGCCGGCATCGGCATCACCAAGTGGTCGCTGGCGCGCGCCGACGAGAACGGCGGCCGCCGCAATCTGTGGCTGAAGGCCATGGACCGCCTGGGCCTGGGCTTCGACAGCTAGACCCGCTCGGTCGGACCGCCTCAGTCGGACCCGCTCAGTGCGGGGCCGGCGGGGTCACGGCGTGTGCCGTGGCCCCGCCGCCGCTCTTCCGGTCACTTGGCGAGCTCGTCCTCGCCCTCGGTGTCCACGTGCGGCAGGATCCTGTCCAGCCAGCGCGGGGTCCACCAGGCCTTCGGCCCGAGCAGCGTCATCACGGCGGGCACCAGGAGCAGCCGTGCGATCGTCGCGTCGATCAGCACGCTCGCGGCCAGGCCGAGACCCAGCATCTTCACCACGATGTTGTCGCTGACGATGAAGGCCGCGAAGACGCTCACCATGATGAGCGCCGCGCAGGTGATGACACGGGCCGTGATCTCCAGCGCGTGCGCGACGCTCGCCTTCGCGTCCCCGGTGCGCAGCCAGGCCTCGTGGACCCGCGACAGCAGGAAGATCTCGTAGTCCATGCTCAGACCGAAGACGATCGCGAACATCATCATCGGCACATAGCTCTCGACGGGCACCTTCCCGGAGACGCCGAGCGCCGGGCCGCCCCAGCCCCACTGGAAGACGGCGACCACGACTCCGTACGAGGCGCCGATCGACAACAGGTTCAGTACCGCGGCCTTGGCGGCGACGAGCGGCCCGCGGAAGACGACCAGGATGACCAGGAACGCCAGGGCCACGACCACCGCGATGATGAGCGGCAGCCGGCTGGAGACGATGTCGAGGAAGTCGACCTGCGCGGCGGTGGTGCCGGTGACGTACGTGGCGGCGTCGGTGCCGGCGACGGCGTTCGGAAGGACGGTGTCGACGAGGTTGTTGACCAGCTGCGTCGTCCGCTCGTCCTGCGGCGCGGCGACCGAGTAGGCGGTGGAGAGCAGGACGTCCCCGTCGGAGGTCGGCTGCAGCGGGGTGATGAGGACGGCGTCGGGGACCCCGGTGAGGGCCTTCTGGGCCTGGCTCGCCAGGGCTGCCCGGTCGGCGTCCGGCACCGCGGTCTGGTCGATGACCAGCGTCAGCGGCCCGTTGGAGCCGGGTCCGAAGGCCGAGGACATCAGGTCGAAGGCGCGCCGGTCGGTGAAGGACTCCGGGTCCGCGCCGTCGCCGATGTGCCCCAGTTGCATGAAGAACATGGGCAGCGCGAGGACCACGAGCGCGACGACGCCCGCGGCCAGGAACCACCAGGGGCGGCGCTCCACCCGCAGGGCGTACCGGTGCCAGGTGCCGTGCGCCTCGTCGGCCTCGAGGTCGGTCTCGGCGACCGGAGTGCGCACCCGCAGCCGGTCGATGCGGCGCCCGATGAGTCCGAGCATCGCCGGTACGAGCGTCAGGGCGCCGAGGACGGCGGTGACCACCGTGGCCGTCGCGGCGAGACCGAGCAGCCCGATGAAGGTCAGCCCGCTGACCCACAGCCCGGACAGGGCGATGATGACGGTGCATCCGGAGACCAGGACGGCCCGGCCGCTGGTCGCGGTGGCCTTCCCGGCGGCCGTCACCGGGTCCGCGCCGTTCATCAGCAGCTGGCGGTGCCGGGTGATCAGGAAGAGCGCGTAGTCGATGCCGACACCGATGCCGATCATCGTGGCGAGGGTGGGCGAGACGGTCGCGAAGGTCCACACGGCGGCGAGCAGGCCGAGCAGCCCGAGCCCGCAGATGGTCGCGATCAGCGCGGTGACCAGCGGCAGCACGGCGGCCAGCAGACTGCCGAAGCCGATCAGGAGCACGACGATCGCGACCCCGAACCCGATCGCCTCACTGACCCGGTCGTCCGCCTCGGGCCGGGCCAGCTCACCCAGCGAGCCGCCGTACTCGACCTGCACACCGGCCGCGCGCAGCGGCTCCACGGCGCTGTCCACGCCGTCCAGGTAGTCGTCACCGAGAGTGGACGGCTGGACGTCGAAGCGGACCGTGATGTACCCGGTCTCGCCGTCGGTCGACAGCGGCCCGGGGTTCGGTGTCCCCGGGGGGACGGTCGCGGGCGGGGTGCCCGGCGGCGGCAGCGGGTTCTGCGCGCTCAGGACGTGCGGCAGCTTCCCGAGGGAGGCGACCGCCGAGGAGACCTGGTCGCTCACCTCGGTGAGCGGCTTCGCGGCGTCGTGCAGCACCACCTGGGCGCTGTACCCGCCGGCGGCCGGCTCGTGGGCCCGGAGCACGTCGAGCCCCTTCTGGGACTGGGAGCCGGGCAGCGAGTAGTTGTCGGAGTACTCACCGCCGTACGCGTGCTGAAGGACCATCAGGCCGCCCAGCGCGACGAGCCACGCGACGATCACGACGACGAAGTGGCGGGCCGACCACGCGCCGATGCGCCACAGCAACCCCTTGCCCTGACCCGGTGACTGCGGATTCGGCATGGGTGCTCCCGGGGCGAGTGCGGCGCGCGTACGGAGGCCCATACGACCACGCGCGGACGGGCACGAAGGGGAGGCCGCCGACGCCGTGCGCCCCTGTCCACCCGATCGGGCGCGCCCGAGGGGTGCTGATGCGCCGGGTGTGCGCCCCCGGCGCACACCAGTCGACGGCGGTGTGACCCAGTTCACTACCAACTGGTGGCCCGAACCCGCGTAATGATCGTCGCCGACCCCGCTCTCTGCGTGTGGACGTCGCGTTCGCACACGGAATGGAGGCCATGGGCAATGACTGGTTCGGGGGCCAAGATCGCAGTGGAATGGCTGGTATCGGTGGCGCCGGATCCCGACGCCTGCCGGTGGGAATGGGAGCGCAACCCGCTCGGCGTGGCGCTGCTGCCCGCCGGCAGGCGCTGGGACGTGCTGATCCTGCCGGGGGAGCTCGGCCATCCCACGCTCGACGTGCTGACCCGGCTCGTGGCGCGGCCGGGGCCCGTCCTCGCCGACTTCGGCGAGGCCCGTACGGGCTTCTTCGTGCCGCCCGGCACGGCCGCGCGCTGGCTCGGAACGGGTGTGCGCAGCGCCGGTCGCGGCACCTGGATCGTCGTCCCCTACCCGGGGCGCGCGGCCGGCGGGGTGCGCTGGCTGATCCCGCCCGACGGGAGCGGGACGCTCAACGACGCCTCGCTCCTGGAGCTGGCGATGCACGAGGCGGCGGGTCAACTGGCGCGAGGGGGACGGGAACAGAGGTCTTGACCACTTGATTGGTCTGGACCATGCTGTGGCGCGCTCCACCTCGATTCCCCCATGCCCGGAGGCAGTTGTGGACCGCACCCCCTCACGCACCAGACCTCTCGTTCTCGCGCTGGCCGGCGTCCTCGCCGCCGGCGGACTCGTCGCCCTCACCCCCGTGGCCCAGGCCGCCGACCCCGAGCTCGCACGCAACGGCGGCTTCGAATCCGGACTGGACGGCTGGAGCTGTACGGCAGGCAGCGGAGCCGTCGTCGCGTCACCCGTGCACGGCGGGACGAAGGCGCTGCAGGCGACCCCCGCCGGGAGCGACCACGCCAAGTGCTCCCAGACCGTCACGGTCAAGCCGAACTCCGCTTACACGCTGAGCGGCTGGGTGCGCGGCAGCTACGTCTACCTCGGCGCGTCCGGAACCGGCACCACCGATGTCTCCACCTGGACCCAGTCCGCCCCCGACTGGCAGAAGCTGAGCACCACGTTCACGACCGGTGCCTCGACGACCTCGGTGACGATCTACACCCACGGCTGGTACGGCACCGGCGCCTACCACGCAGACGACCTCTCCCTGATCGGCCCCGGCGGTGAACAGGTCCAGATCCCGGCCACCCCCACCGGTCTGGCCGCGGGCTCCCCGACCTCCACCTCCGTGCCGCTGTCCTGGCCCGCGGTCCCCGGCGCCACCTCCTACAAGGTCTACCGCGGCGGAGTCCTGGTGGCGACCGTCACCGGCACCTCGTACACGGCGACCGGCCTCGCGCCCTCCACCTCGTACAGCTTCCAGGTCTCGGCCGCGAACAGCGCGGGCGAGTCGGCGAAGTCCACGGCGGTGTCGGCGACCACGACGTCCGGCGGCGGGAACGGCGGAGACCTCCCCGCCCACGCGCTCGTCGGCTACCTCCACGCCAGCTTCGCCAACGGCTCCGGCTACACCCGGATGGCCGACGTCCCCGACTCCTGGGACGTCATCAACCTCGCCTTCGGCGAACCGACCTCGGTGACCTCCGGTGACATCCGCTTCAGCCTGTGCCCGGCCACCGAATGCCCGAACGTCGAGTCCGCGGCCGATTTCAAGGCGGCGATCAAGGCCAAGCAGGCGGCGGGCAAGAAGGTCCTGATCTCCATCGGCGGCCAGAACGGCCAGGTGCAGCTCTCGACGACGGCCGCCCGCGACACCTTCGTCTCCTCCGTCTCGAAGATCATCGACGAGTACGGTCTCGACGGCCTGGACATCGACTTCGAGGGCCACTCCCTGTCGCTGCAGACCGGCGACACGGACTTCCGCAACCCGACCAGCCCGGTGATCGTCAACCTGATCTCCGCGGTCAAGTCCCTCAAGGCGAGGTACGGCTCCGACTTCGTGCTGACGATGGCCCCGGAGACCTTCTTCGTCCAGCTCGGCTACCAGTTCTACGGCTCCGGCCCCTGGGGCGGCCAGGACCCGCGCGCCGGCGCCTACCTCCCGGTCATCCACGCCCTGCGCGACGACCTCACCCTGCTCCACGTCCAGGACTACAACTCGGGCTCGATCATGGGCCTCGACAACCAGTACCACTCCATGGGCGGCGCGGACTTCCACATCGCCATGACCGACATGCTCCTCACCGGCTTCCCGGTCGCCGGCAACACCGACCGTGTCTTCCCAGCCCTCCGCCCCGACCAGGTCGCCATCGGCCTCCCCGCCTCCACCCAGGCGGGCAACGGCCACACGACACCGTCCGAGGTGAACAAGGCCCTGGACTGCCTGACGAAGAAGACGAACTGCGGCACCTACCAGACCCACGGGACCTGGCCCGCGCTGCGCGGCCTGATGACCTGGTCGATCAACTGGGACCGGTTCAACGCGTGGGAGTTCAGCCGGAACTTCGACGCCTACCCCTGGAGCTGACGGCCAGAGACGACCTGCCCGGCCGGCCACGCGACCGCTCGCGGGGGCCGCCCGGGGCTCGAGCTCAGCCGGCCGTGGCCGTACGCGGCATCAGCTCCGCCCGGCGCAGGGCGCGGCCCATGGCCGGGAGGTCCGGGGCGCTCCCGTCCGCGGGGGAGGCGTAGCGCTCCAGCAGCTCCGCCGTCAGTCGGTACCCCTCGGCGTGGTCCATGAGGATCTCCGCACCCGAGCCCTCGTGCCGGACGTGCTCGTCCAGCAGGCTCAGGGCGTCGTCCCGGTCGACGAAGCGGCTCATCCCGCAGTCGAGCCCGTCGTCGTCCAGGTCCTCGGGGTACGGGGCGCGCGCCCAGGCGCCGTTCTCGTACCAGTAGACGCAGCCCAGTTCGTTCCCCTCGAGCCGGTCGCGCAGCTCGTCGTAGGGGAGCCAGTCCGGGCCGCCCGCCAGCATGTCGACCGGCGGCCGGTGCCACTTGCAGCCGCTCGACTCGTCCTCGCCGAAGAGCACGTACCGACCCTCGCCGACGCGGGAGAACGTCCACCAGGTGCAGCCGCAGTCGTCGAGGTGGAGCCCCTCGTCGTCGATCCAGCAGCCGGTCGGGTACCCCGTGCTCGCCTCCGCCTCGGTCGTCGCCTCCA
Source organism: Streptomyces sp. NPDC059875 (assembly GCF_042731085.1). Classification (NCBI taxonomy): domain Bacteria; kingdom Bacillati; phylum Actinomycetota; class Actinomycetes; order Kitasatosporales; family Streptomycetaceae; genus Streptomyces; species Streptomyces sp. NPDC059875. The sequence goes on along the minus strand of NZ_JBHWJZ010000024.1, from coordinate 9,242 downwards.
GCACGGCCACCAGGGCCCACCGCGCCCACAGCAGCTCAGGGGAGGGCAAGTCTCCCGGCAGTCCCGGCCGTTGAATCGTCATCCTGCTCTCCGGATCGTCGGTCACGAACGTGGAGGGCGACCGTACCGCTCGGCCACGACAGGCCAGGTGAGCAGGGGCACGCACAGGGCGACCGAGGCCAGCACGTCCAAGGGCCAGTGGTAGCCGCGCAGGATCAGGCCCGTCGCCGTCAGCGCCGTCAGGACGGCGGCGACGGGGATCAGCCGGTTCGAGACCAGGAACGCGGCGCCGACGTACGCCACCATCGCCGTCGCCGTGTGGCCCGACGGGTAGTAGCCCGCGGCCCAGGGTTCCAGGGGGCCCGGGCGGGCCGCCCACTCCTTCAGAGGGATGACCAGGGCCGGGACGAGAGCCATCGCGAGGCCCGCGTACAGCGCCTGGGCGCGACGGCCGCGGAAGACCGCGTACGCCATCGCGCATGCGAGCACCGGGAGCGCGACCGTCATATTGCCGAGATCGGCGCCGAGTTCGGAGAGCCGGCGGGGGACCGTGTCCACGACGGCGCGGGAGACGCGCTCGTCCAGCCGTGCGAGCGGCCCTTCGACGAGGACCTGCCAGGTGACGACGGCGAGCAGAACGACCGCCGAGAAAACAGCCGGCCTCCCCGGAACAGGGGGGGTGGTTCCGGGGAGGCCGCCTTGACCGGGCTGCCGCGCGCCCCGGGGGGTGTGGGGCGGGCGGCCATCCGATCGGTGAGGAGTTCCAGAGCCAGAGGCTCCAGTGGTGTGCGCAAAGGCACGGTCAAGGCGGGGCTGGGGAGGCTCCGCCCTGTTGTCGCCCGCAGTTCCCTGTGAGCGGGGTGTTTCTCTCATCTGCAGAAACCGTACGGCAGAGAAAGGGGGACCGACAGCCGGATCTCCATCCCGCCATCGGCCCCCCACACCTTCTTCACACGCCGTGCCGAAGGGGTGTCAGATCTGTCCGAACGCGCTCTCGATGACGTCGAGACCCTCGTTCAGCAGGTCCTCGCCGATCACCAGCGGCGGCAGGAAACGCAGCACGTTGCCGTAGGTGCCACAGGTCAGGACCAGCACGCCCTCGGCGTGGCAGGCCTTCGCCAGCGCGCCCGCGGCCTCCGGGTTCGGCTCCTTGGTCGCCGGGTCCTTGACCAGCTCGATCGCGACCATGGCGCCGCGGCCGCGGATGTCGCCGATGATCTCGTACTTCTCCTGCATGGCGACCAGGCGGGACTTCATGATCGACTCGATCTTCTTCGCCTTGGCGTTGAGGTCGAGCTCCTTCATGGTCTCGATGGAGCCGAGCGCACCGGCGCAGGCCACCGGGTTGCCGCCGTAGGTGCCGCCCAGGCCGCCGCCGTGGACGGAGTCCATGATCTCGGCGCGGCCGGTGACGGCGGCGAGCGGCAGACCGCCCGCGATGCCCTTGGCGGTCGTGATCAGGTCCGGGACGATGCCCTCGTCCTCACAGGCGAACCACTGACCGGTGCGGCAGAAGCCGGACTGGATCTCGTCGGCGACGAAGACGATGCCGTTGTCGTTGGCGAACTTCACGATCGCCGGCAGGAAGCCCTTGGCCGGCTCGATGAAGCCGCCCTCGCCGAGGACCGGCTCGATGATGATCGCGGCGACGTTCTCGGCGCCGATCTGCTTGCTGATCTGGTCGATCGCCTGGGCGGCGGCCTCGGGGCCGCAGTTCTCGGCACCGGTGGGCCAGCGGTAGCCGTAGGCGACCGGGACGCGGTAGACCTCGGGCGCGAACGGCCCGAAGCCCTGCTTGTACGGCATGTTCTTCGAGGTCAGCGCCATCGTCAGGTTCGTACGGCCGTGGTAGCCGTGGTCGAAGACGACGACGGCCTGGCGCTTGGTGTACGAACGGGCGATCTTGACCGCGTTCTCGACGGCCTCGGCGCCCGAGTTGAACAGGGCGGACTTCTTGGCGTGGTCACCCGGGGTCAGCTCGGACAGCGCCTCGCAGACCTCGACGTAGCCCTCGTACGGCGTCACCATGAAACAGGTGTGCGTGAAGTCGGCGAGCTGGGCGGCGGCGCGGCGGACGACGGCCTCGGCGGAGGCGCCGACGGAGGTCACGGCGATGCCGGAGCCGAAGTCGATCAGGCGGTTGCCGTCGACGTCCTCGATGATGCCGCCGCCGGCCTTCGCGGTGAAGACGGGCAGCACGGAGCCCACGCCGCCGGCCACGGCGTCGAGGCGGCGGGCCTGCAGCTCCTGCGACTTCGGACCGGGGATGGCGGTGACGACGCGCCGCTCCTGCGGGACAGCGTTCATGCGGGGCTCCTGGGATGTTCTGGACGCACTTGTGGGTTTCTTCCGCAGGCTAGGCGCGGGGGAGGGGCACGGGCATGCGCCGATCGGGAGTGTTGGGGGGTGTGTCGTTGTCCGTGGTGGACATGGCGGGGGTGAAACCGCTCCGGGGCGGTCCGCTCCCACTAGATTGACGGTGGCACAGATGCGGCGACCTGGCTGGTCAGGGGGCAGGGGTTTCATGGAGACCGAAGGCACGTACGAGTCACGCGACACCCGGGGAGGCGCGGTCCCGCGCCCGGCGGGCCCGCCCGTGCCCCCGACCCCGTCCGCCCCCCCACCCCAGGGCCCTGCGGTCCCGCCGACCCCGGGCCCCACGGCCCACGGACCTGCGGTCCCACCGCCGCCGGCGCATGCGCCGACTCGCGTCGGGGTCGCCGAATGGCTCCGTATCCCCAGGCCGGCGGCCGAGCCCGGCGTCTGGCGGCTCGGGCACCGCCCCCGCCCCCAGGAGGAGCCCGAGGACGTGCCCGCGCGCCGGCTGTTCGTCGGAGCCCTCGTCTCGCTGCTCAGCGGCTGGCTGCTCTGGTCCCTCCTCTGGAATGGCTACCTCGGGCGCTACTGGCTCTGGCCCCTGCTCGTCCTCACCCCGGACAGCTGGCGCTCCGACGCCGATGTCTGGGCCGCCGCCAGCTACACCTACTACGCCCTCGTCGGCGGCGCCTTCCTCGTCTTCTTCGCCCGCATCGGCCACGTGCCGGACATCTGGCGCCGCTACACCCGCCCGAAGGACACCCCGCCCCCGCCGCCCCCACCGGCCGCCGACCCCGCCGAGTGGCCCGAGCTGCGCGACGCCGGGCTGACCGAGGCCGCGGCACAGCTCGCAGAGGCCACCCGGCAGGGTGTCCTCGGCGACGTGGACTACGCCCGCATCCGTCGCGCCTGGCAGGGCGTACGAACGCGGCCGGAGCGGCTCGCCGCCTTCACCGAGGCCGTGCGCACCCGCGGCGCCGCCGCCTGCGGCCACCCCTCGGGCCTGCGCGACCTGCCCGTCCGTACCGCCACCCACGACCTGGCCACCGACCAGGTGCTCATCGGCACCACCGCCGACCACCCCCGCAACCCCTACGCCCGCCGCACCACCGGCCTCGCCCTCGATCCCGGCCTGCTCGGGACCTCCTTGCTCGCCGTCGGGCCCGCCGGGGCCGGGAAGACCGTGCGGCTCGTGCGGCCCGTCGTCGAGTCGCTCTGTCTGCAGGCCCTCGCCAACCGCGCCGCCGTCGTCGCCGTCACCACCCACGGCGCCGCCGTCGGCCCCGACGAGGCCTTCGACGTCGTCGTCTCCGTCGGGCGGCCCGAGTCCACCCACGACCTCGACCTGTACGGCGGAGCCGACGACCCCGACGAGGCCGCCCGGATCCTCGCCGAGGCGCTCGTCGGGGACCTCGTCGCCGACAGCCGCCGGGCCGCCACCGCGCTCGCCCAGCTGATCGGGCCGTTCCAGGTCGCCCATGGGCGCTTCCCCGGTGTGCCCGAGCTGCGCGAGCTGCTCGGCGGGACGCCCGACGCGCTCGCCGCGCTGCGCGCCGCCGTCGCCGGCGACCCCGCCCAGCTGCGCGAGCTCGACGCCCGGCAGCGCCAGGCCGAACGCGGTGACGACAGCGGCGTCCTCCTCGCCGAACGCATCGCCTTCCTCGACCGGCCCGCCTTCGCCCGCTTCTTCCGCACGGAAGGCGCGGAGCGGCAGTTCTCCCTCCGCGCCGTCGAGCACCCGCTCCGCGTCCGCATCGACCTCCCCGAACGCGGCCACGCCGAAGCCTCCCGGATCGTCTCCCGGCTGCTGCTCGCCCAGTTCGCCGAGGCCGCCCTCGCCCGCCGCGACCGCTCCCTCTTCGCCTGCCTGGTCCTCGACGACGCCACGTACACCGTCACCGGCGACTCCGTACGGGCCGTCCAGCGGCTGCGCTCCGCCAACGCCGGCGTCGTCCTCGCGCTGCGCAGCCTGGAGGACGTGCCCGAGGCGCTGCGCGGGCCGCTGCTCGGAGCGGTCGGCTGCCGGATGGCGTTCGCCGGGATCGCGCCCTGGGACGGCGGACGGTTCGCCGAGACCTGGGGCACCGAATGGGTGCAGACCCGGGACGTCACCAACCGGCAGATCGTCTCCGACGAGCCGCTCACCAAGGCCCTGCACTTCATGCGGCGGCTGGTGACCGGCAAGGCGGCGACGGCGGAGGCCGTGACCGTACGGGAGGTGGAGCGCGAGCGCTGGTCGGCCTCCGACCTCGCGCACGCCGTCCCCGCCGGGCACGCCGTGCTGTCCCTCACCCATGTGCGGGGCGAGCACACGCCACCGCTGCTGGTGGATCTGCGGAGCTGAAGCGGGGGCTCCCGTGCCCTGGCACAATCGGGGGCGCCGCTCGGCTGAGCGGCGACTCCTCGCTCAAAGGTCCGACGGTCCCCAATGCCGCCCACCCTCGCCTCCCTCGTCCAGCACTCGGCGCTCAAGCTCACCGTGCGCGCGGGTGAGGACCGCCTCGACACCCCCGTGCGCTGGGCGCACGTCAGCGAGCTCGCCGACCCCGTCCCGTACATGGAGGGCGGTGAGCTGCTGCTCACCACCGCGCTGACCCTGGACGCCGAGGACTCCGAGGCGATGCACCGCTACGTCCGGCGCCTGCTCGCCGCGGGCGTCGTGGGGCTCGGCTTCGCCGTCGGCGTCAATTACGAGGACATCCCGCCGACCCTCGTCGAAGCGGCCCGTGCCGAGGGGCTGCCGCTGCTCGAGGTACCGCGGCGCACGCCGTTCCTGGCGATCAGCAAGGCCGTCTCGGCGGCCATCGCGGCCGACCAGTACCGGGCTGTGACGGCCGGTTTCGAGGCCCAGCGGGAACTGACCCGCGCCGCGCTCGCGGAGGGCCCGGACGCGGTGGTCGCGCGGCTCGCGGCCCATGTGGACGGCTGGGCGGCGCTGTACGACACCTCCGGCAGCGTCATCGCCGTGTCGCCCGAGTGGGCGGCGCGCCGGGCCGCCCGGCTGACGCCCGACGTCGAACGGCTCCGCGAGCGCCCCGCGCCCGCGAGCGCGGTGGTCGGGGGCACGGACGACCGGGTCGAGCTCCAGTCGCTGGGGACCGGGCGACGGGTCCGTGGCGCGCTGGCGGTCGGGACGGGGGCACCGCTCGGGACGGCGGAACGGTACGCCGTCCACTCGGCGATCGCCCTGCTGACGCTGACCACGGAGCGCTCGCGCTCGCTGCAGGCGGCCGAGGGGCGGCTGGGCGCGGCGGTGCTGCGGATGATGCTGTCCGGCCAGCCGGACCACGCCCGGGCGGTGGCGGGCGACCTGTACGGCGGGCTCCTCGACGCGCCCTTCCGGCTGCTGATCGCCGAGCCGGTGCCGGGGGAGCGGGAGGGCGAACCGCCGCTGCCCGCGCTCGCCGAGGCCCTGGAGTCGGCGGCGGCCCGGTCCGGCGAGACCGTGCTCACCGTCCCCGAGGGCGAGGAGCGGCTGCTGGTCCTGGCCGGGGACGGCGGCGCGGTCGTCACGGCGTGCGAGGCGTACACCGAGCGGGACGCGGAGGAGGCCGGTGTCGTCGTCGGCCTCTCGGCCCCGGCGGGGCCGATCGCGGCGGCGACCGCGTACAAGCAGGCCGAGCAGGCCCTCTCGGTGGCGCGGCGGCGCGGGCGGGCACTGGTCGAGCACGAGGACCTGGCGGCGGGCTCGGTCCTGCCGCTGCTGGCCGACGACGCGGTCCGCGCCTTCGCGGACGGCATGCTCCGCGCGCTGTACGAGCACGACGCGACGGGCCGCGGCGACCTCGTCGCCTCCCTGCGGGCCTGGCTGTCCCGCCACGGCCAGTGGGACGCGGCGGCGGCGGACCTCGGCGTCCACCGCCACACCCTGCGCTACCGGATGCGCCGCGTGGAGGAAATCCTGGGCCGCTCCCTGGACGACCCGGACGTCCGCATGGAGCTGTGGCTGGCGCTGAAGGCGACCGGGGCGGACGCGGAGGAGCGGTAGCGGGTACGGGCGGCGTGCGCCGGAGGCGTGCCCTGCCCGGAGGCCCGGAGGCCCGGAGGCCCGGGGGCTCGCAGGGAGCGAAGACCGTGCGCCGCGACGCCCGGCGCGCCCCCGGCCTCCCGGAGGCCCAGCATGGCCCCGCCCGCACCGAATTCGGCTCCCCCTGCCCGATCCCGGGCAAATTCCTTGGTCATCCGCACCCGGATTCCCTAATCTCCTGGGCATGACAAGCCCCGCGGTCGATCCCGCCTCCCAGGAACGCACGCCCGACCCCGCCGCCCCCGGACGCGCGACCCGGCGGATCTCCGGAGCCGTGTGGGCGGCGCTCGGGATCGTGTACGTCGTCTGGGGGTCCACGTACCTCGGGATCCGGATCGTCGTCGAGACGATGCCGCCGTTCCTGTCCGCGGGTACGCGGTTCGTCACCGCCGGGCTGATCCTCGCCGGGATCATCGCCTGGCGGCAGGGCCCCGCCGCACTCAAGGTGAGCCCGAAGCAGCTCGCCTCCGCCGTGGTCATCGGTCTGCTGCTGATCCTGGGCGGCAACGGGCTCGTCGTGCTCGCCGAGACCTCCGTGCCCTCCGGGCTCGCCGCGCTGCTCATTGCCGTCGTCCCGGCCTGGGTGGTCCTCCTCAAGGCCGGCTTCGGCGACCGCCCGAGCGCCGGCGGCGTCGCCGGTGTGCTCCTGGGGCTCGCGGGGCTCGCGGTACTCACGCTCCCGGGACTCAGCGGTGACGTGAAGGCCGGCGGGGTGATGCTCGTGGTGGTCGCGACCCTGCTGTGGTCGGTCGGGTCGTTCTCGTCCTCGCGGATCCCGATGCCCACCAACCCCTTCACCGCCAGCGCGTACGAGATGATCGCCGGCGGTCTCGCGGGCCTCGGGGTCGGCCTGGTGCGCGGCGAGCAGCACGGGCTTGAACTGTCCGCCGTCTCCGGCCGCTCCTGGGCCGCCCTCGGGTACCTGATCGTCTTCGGCTCGCTGCTCGCCTTCACCGCGTACGCCTGGCTGCTCCAGGCCGCCCCGCTCTCGCTCGTCGCCACGTACGCGTACGTCAACCCGGTCGTCGCCGTCGCCCTCGGCGCCCTCGTTCTGAACGAGGCCCTGACCTGGCCCATCGTGCTCGGCGGCGCGATCGTCGTCGCCGGCGTCTGTCTCATCGTCTCCACGGAACGACGGGGTTGATCCTCGTGGGCCGGTGAGGGCCGGGGCCTCCTTCCGCCAAAGCGGACAGGAGTCCCCGCGCACCACTCCACGGCGGACAAGCGCCACTCCGCCCGCTTCGCCCTAACGTGGCACGAGAGCGATCGCTCGCACCCCCGATACGGAAAGGGCCGGGACGCAATGACTGCCACCCACGCCTTCTGGCTCGCCGGCCGCGAGGCCACCGGCGAGGCCACCTTCGACGTCACGAACTCCTTCGACGGACGTCTGGTCGGCAAGGTCAGCGTGCCCACCGAGGCCCAGGTCGAGGAGGCCGTCGCCGCCGCGCACGCCGTCGTCGACGAGTTCGCCGCGACCCCGGCGCACGTCCGCGCCGCCGCCCTCGACCACGTGTCGAAGCGTCTCGCCGAGCGCACCGAGGAGATCGCCCAGGTCATCTCCGCCGAGAACGGCAAGCCCATCAAGTGGGCCCGCGGCGAGGTCGGCCGCGCCGTCTCCGTCTTCCGTTTCGCCGCCGAAGAGGCCCGCCGGTTCAACGGCGGCGAGGCCCAGCGCCTCGACACCGAGGCCGGTGGCGTCGGTCGGCTGGCCATCACCCGCCGTATCCCCAAGGGCGTCGTCCTCGGCATCGCGCCGTTCAACTTCCCGCTGAACCTCAGCGCCCACAAGGTCGCCCCGGCCATCGCCGTCGGCGCCCCGATCATCCTCAAGCCGGCCCCGGCCACCCCCATCTCGTCCCTGATCCTGGGCGAGCTGCTGGCCGAGACCGACCTGCCGGCCGGTTCCTGGTCCGTCCTGACCGTGCCGAACGACCGGATGCCCGCCCTCGTCAAGGACGAGCGCCTCCCGGTCATCTCCTTCACCGGCTCCGACAAGGTCGGCTACGCCATCCAGGAGTCCGTGCCGCACAAGCACTGCACCCTGGAGCTCGGCGGCAACGCCGCCGCCGTCGTCCTCGGCGACTGGGCGTCCGAGCAGGACCTGGACTGGGCGGCGAGCCGTATCGCCACCTTCTCCAACTACCAGGGCGGCCAGTCCTGCATCTCCGTGCAGCGCGTGATCGCCGACGCCTCGGTCTACGACCGGCTCGTCCCGAAGGTCGTCGCCGCCGTCGAGGCCCAGGTCACCGGTGACCCGAGCGACGCCGGCACCGACGTCGGCCCGCTGGTCGACGAGAACGCCGCCAAGCGCGTCGAGGCCTGGGTCGACGAGGCCGTCGCGGCCGGTGCGAAGCTCCTGGCGGGCGGCAAGCGCGAGGGCGCGACCTACGCCCCGACCGTGCTCACCGACCTCCCGGCCGATGTCACCCTCGCCCGCGCCGAGGTCTTCGGCCCGGTCCTCACCATCGCCAAGGTCGACGGCGAGGCCGAGGCCTTCGCCGCCGTCAACGACTCGGACTTCGGCCTCCAGGCCGGCGTCTTCACCCACGACCTGCAGACCGCCTTCCGCGCCCACCGCGCGCTGGAGGTCGGCGGCGTGATCATCGGCGACGTCCCGTCCTACCGAGCCGACCAGATGCCGTACGGCGGCGCCAAGAAGTCCGGCGTCGGCCGCGAGGGCGTCAAGTACGCGATGGACGACTACACCTACGAGCGCGTCCTGGTCCTGACGGGCCTCGCGCTGTAATCCGTACCTCTGTACGGACCGAGACCGGCGGGGGGGGGCCCCGCGGGGGGGGGGGCCCCCGCGTGGGGGCCCCCCCCCCCCGCGGCGGCGGGCCGGCTACTCCTGCGAGGCCGGCTTCGCGGCCTTCGTCGGTGCCTTCGGGGCCTCGGT
>NZ_JBHWJZ010000023.1:0-148721 GCF_042731085.1 Streptomyces sp. NPDC059875 | reverse complement strand
TACTTTTCGACTGGGGGAGCCGGGCGCGGTACCGACCCGGGGAACTACTACGGCCGGGCCCCCCTCCGTGAGGGGCGCCCGGCCTTCGTACGACCGCTTACGCGCCGATCGCGTGCAGACCGCCGTCGACGTGCACGATCTCGCCGGTGGTCTTCGGGAACCAGTCGGACAGCAGGGCCACGACGCCCTTGCCCGCCGGCTCCGGGTCGGCGAGGTTCCACTCCAGCGGGGAACGGCTGTCCCAGACCGCGGCCAGCTCGGAGAAGCCGGGGATCGACTTCGCGGCCATCGAGCCGATCGGGCCCGCCGAGATCAGGTTGCAGCGGATGTTCTGCTTGCCCAGGTCACGGGCCATGTAGCGGTTGGTGGCCTCCAGCGCGGCCTTGGCCGGGCCCATCCAGTCGTACTGCGGCCAGGCGAACTGCGCGTCGAAGGTGAGGCCGACGACCGAGCCGCCCTCGCTCATCAGCGGCAGCAGCGCCATCGTCAGGGACTTCAGCGAGAAGGCCGAGACGTGCATGGCGGTCGCGACCGACTCGAACGGCGTGTTGAGGAAGTTGCCGCCGAGCGCGTCCTGCGGGGCGAAACCGATCGAGTGGACGATGCCGTCGAGACGGTCGCCGAGCTGCTCACGGACCTGGCCCTCGAGGCGGGCGAGGTGCTCGTCGTTGGAGACGTCGAGCTCCAGGACCTTGACCTTGTCGGGCTCGGGCAGCTTCTTGGCGATGCGCTCGGTCAGCGTCGGCCGCGGCCAGGCGGTGAGGATGATCTCCGCGCCCTGCTCCTGGGCCAGCTTCGCGGTGTGGAAGGCGATGGAGGACTCCATCAGCACACCGGTGATCAGGATGCGCTTGCCCTCGAGAATTCCGCTCATGGTGATCAGTGACCCATGCCCAATCCGCCGTCAACCGGGATGACGGCTCCAGTGATGTACGAGGCGTCGTCGGAGGCGAGGAACTTCACCGTGGCGGCGATCTCCTCGGGCTGCGCGTAGCGGCCCAGCGGCACCTGGGACACGATGCCCGCGCGCTGCTCCTCGGTGAGCACCTTGGTCATGTCGGTGTCGACAAACCCGGGCGCGACGACATTGAACGTGATGTTGCGCGATCCGAGTTCACGGGCGAGGGACCGGGCGAAGCCGACCAGGCCGGCCTTGGACGCGGCGTAGTTCGCCTGCCCGGCCGAGCCGAGGAGTCCGACGACCGAGGAGATCAGGACGACGCGGCCCTTCTTGGCCCGCAGCATCCCGCGGTTGGAGCGCTTGACGACCCGGAAGGTGCCGGTGAGGTTGGTGTCGAGGACGGAGGTGAAGTCCTCCTCGGACATCCGCATGAGCAGCTGGTCCTTGGTGACGCCGGCGTTGGCCACCAGCACCTCCACGGGACCGTGCTTCTCCTCGATCTCCTTGTACGCCTGCTCCACCTGCTCGGCGTCGGTGATGTCGCACTTGACGGCGAGGCAGCCCAGATCGGTCAGGGCGGCCGGCGGCTCCCCGGAGCGGTACGTGATCGCGACCTTGTCGCCGGCTTCGGCGAACGCGCGGGCGATGGCGAGGCCGATGCCCCGGTTGCCTCCGGTGACGAGAACCGAGCGGCTCAACGGATCACCCTTTCGATAGCGGTCTGAATACCGAAAACCTATCGGTCCGGCCCCTTCGCCGAGGAATCGACCCCTGACAGTGGCGTACGGAAGTCACTGTCGGGTCCCTACATAAAGCTCTGGGCGTGGCGCCCGAAAGCGCGACATGATCGGGGGCGACCGGTCTCACACGACAGGAGACATCCCGTGCCTCATTCCATCGACGCAGCCTTCACGGCGCTGCCGCTGCGGGCGCTTGCCGACGCCGCGCTCGCACGCGCACGTGCCCTCGGCTCCGGCCATGCCGACTTCCGTCTGGAGCGGGTGCGCAGCGCCTCCTGGCGGCTGCGGGACGCCAAGCCCTCGGGCTCCTCGGACACCACGGACCTCGGGTACGCGGTGCGCGTGGTGCACGGCGGGGCGTGGGGGTTCGCCTCCGGGGTCGATCTCACCATGGACGGGGCCGCGCGCGTCGCCTCGCAGGCCGTGGCCATGGCCAAGCTGTCCGCCAAGGTGATCGCCGCGGCGGGCTCCGACGAGCGGGTGGAGCTGGCCGAGGAGCCGGTGCACGCGGAGCGGACCTGGATCTCCTCGTACGAGATCAACCCCTTCGACATCCCCGCCGCGGAGAAGAGCGCGCTGCTCGTCGACTGGAGCGAGCGGCTGCTGCGGGCGGAGGGCGTCGCGCACGTGGACGCCTCGCTGATGACCGTCCAGGAGAACAAGTTCTACGCGGACACGGCGGGCACCGTCACGACCCAGCAGCGGGTCCGGCTGCACCCGCAGCTCACCGCGGTCGCCGTGGACGAGACGACCGGCGAGTTCGACTCGATGCGTACGATCGCGCCGCCGGTCGGGCGCGGCTGGGAGTATCTGACCGGCACCGGCTGGGACTGGGACGCCGAGCTGGAGCGGATCCCCGAGCTGCTCGCCGAGAAGATGCGGGCGCCGAGCGTGGAGGCGGGGACGTACGACCTGGTCGTCGACCCTTCGAACCTCTGGCTGACGATCCACGAGTCGATCGGCCACGCCACCGAGCTGGACCGGGCGCTGGGCTACGAGGCGGCGTACGCCGGGACCTCCTTCGCGACCTTCGACCAGCTGGGGAAGCTGGCGTACGGCTCGTCGATCATGAACGTGACCGGTGACCGCACCGCCGAGCACGGACTCGCGACCGTCGGGTACGACGACGAGGGCGTCGAGGCGCAGTCGTGGGACCTGGTGAAGGACGGCACGCTCGTCGGCTACCAGCTGGACCGCCGGATCGCGAAGCTCACGGGCCTCGGCCGGTCGAACGGCTGCGCGTTCGCCGACTCGCCGGGCCATGTGCCTGTGCAGCGGATGGCGAACGTCTCCCTTCAGCCGGACCCGGGCGGGCTGTCCACGGAGGACCTGATCGGGGGCGTCGAGCGGGGGATCTACGTGGTCGGCGACCGGTCCTGGTCGATCGACATGCAGCGGTACAACTTCCAGTTCACCGGGCAGCGCTTCTTCCGCATCGAGAACGGCAAGCTGGCCGGCCAGCTGCGGGACGTCGCGTACCAGGCGACGACGACGGACTTCTGGGGCTCGATGGAGAAGGTCGGCGGCCCGCAGACGTACGTCCTGGGCGGCGCGTTCAACTGCGGCAAGGCCCAGCCGGGCCAGGTCGCCGCGGTCTCCCACGGCTGCCCGTCCGCCCTCTTCAGGGGCGTCAACATCCTCAACACGACGCAGGAGGCCGGTCGATGAGCGCGCGCCACGAAATCTGCTGGGGGTCCGGCCCGCGGCGAAGCGGCAATCGGATGCAGTGTCCCCCGGGCAAGCACAGTCTCAACACGACGCAGGAGGCCGGTCGATGAGCCGCGTCAGCAAGCCGTACGAGATCGTCGAGCGGGCCCTGGAGCTGTCCCGCGCGGACGGGTGTGTCGTCATCGCCGACGAGGAGTCCTCCGCCAACCTGCGCTGGGCGGGCAACGCGCTGACCACCAACGGTGTCACCCGCGGCCGTACGCTCACGGTCGTCGCGACCGTGGACGGCGCGCAGGGCACCGCGTCCGGTGTCGTCTCGCGCTCGGCGGTGACCGTCGACGATCTGGAGCCGCTGGTACGGGCCGCGGAGGCCGCCGCCCGGGCCGCGGGGCCCGCCGAGGACGCGCAGCCGCTGGTCGAGGGCGTCGACGCCTCGCCCGACTTCACGGACGCGCCCGCCGAGACCACCTCCGCCGTCTTCGCGGACTTCGCGCCGGCGCTGGGCGAGGCATTCGCCCGCGCCCGGGCCGGCGGGCGCGAGCTGTACGGCTTCGCCAACCACGAGCTGACCTCGACCTACGTCGGTACGTCGACGGGGCTGCGGCTGCGGCACGACCAGCCCAACGGCACACTGGAGCTCAACGCCAAGTCCCCCGACCGCTCGCGCTCCGCGTGGGCCGGGCGTTCCACCCGGGACTTCAAGGACGTCGACCCGGCCGCCCTCGACGCCGACCTGGCGCAGCGGCTCGCCTGGGCGGAGCGCAGGATCGAGCTGCCGGCCGGACGGTACGAGACGCTGCTGCCGCCGACCGCCGTGGCCGACCTGCTGATCTACCAGCTCTGGTCCTCGACGGCCCGGGACGCGGTGGAGGGCCGTACGGTCTTCTCCAAGCCGGGCGGCGGGACCCGGCTCGGCGAGACGCTCTCCCCGCTGCCGCTGACCCTGCGCAGCGATCCGAACGAGCCGGGTCTGGAGTCCGCGCCGTTCGTGATCGCGCACTCCTCGGGCGACGACTCCTCCGTCTTCGACAACGGTCTGCCGCTCGCACCGATCGACTGGGTGCGGGAGGGGAAGCTGGAGCATCTGATCACCACCCGGCACACGGCGGGGCTTACTCGCTTGCCCGTGGCGCCCGGGGCCGGGAACCTGATCCTGGACGGCGGCGGCGAGCGTTCGCTGGAGGAGATGGTGGCCTCCACCGAGCGCGGTCTGCTGCTGACCTGCCTCTGGTACATCCGCGAGGTCGACCCGGCGACGCTGCTGCTGACCGGGCTGACCCGCGACGGCGTCTACCTCGTCGAGAACGGCGAGGTGGTCGGCGAGGTGAACAACTTCCGGTTCAACGAGTCGCCGGTGGACCTGCTGTCGCGGGCCTCGGAGGCGGGACGGACCGAGAAGACGCTGCCGCGCGAGTGGAGCGACTGGTTCACCAGGGCCGCGATGCCGGCGCTGCGGGTGCCGGACTTCAACATGAGCTCGGTCAGCAAGGGCGTCTGACCCCCATAGACTGAGTCACGGCGTGACGACCATCAATCAAGGAGACCGAGAATCGTGACGGACATCGTCGACGAGCTCAAGTGGCGCGGGCTGTTCGCCCAGTCCACCGACGAGGACGCACTGCGCAAGGCTCTCGCGGACGGTCCTGTCACGTTCTATTGCGGTTTCGACCCGACCGCGGCCAGTCTCCACGTCGGCCACCTGGTCCAGGTGCTCACCGTCCGCCGGCTCCAGCAGGCCGGTCACCGGCCGCTGGCGCTGGTCGGCGGGGCCACCGGCCAGATCGGTGACCCGCGGCCGACCGCCGAGCGCACCCTGAACGACCCGGAGACGGTCGCGAACTGGGTGAACCGGCTGCGGACGCAGATCGAGCCGTTCCTCTCCTTCGAGGGGGAGAACGCGGCGGTCATGGTGAACAACCTGGACTGGACCGCCGGCATGTCGGCGATCGAGTTCCTGCGGGACATCGGCAAGCACTTCCGGGTCAACAAGATGCTGACCAAGGACTCCGTCGCCCGGCGCCTGGAGTCCGAGCAGGGCATCAGCTACACGGAGTTCAGCTACCAGCTGCTCCAGGGCATGGACTTCCTGGAGCTGTACCGGCGCTACGGCTGCACGCTGCAGCAGGGCGGCTCCGACCAGTGGGGCAACCTGGTGGCGGGGCTCGACCTGATCCACCGGCTGGAGCCGGCCGCGGAGGTGCACGCGCTGGCGACCCCGCTGATGGTCAAGGCGGACGGCACCAAGTTCGGCAAGACCGAGGGCGGGGCCGTGTGGCTCGACCCGGAGATGACCACGCCGTACGCGTTCTACCAGTTCTGGCTGAACGTGGACGACCGGGACATCTCCACCTACATGCGGATCCTGTCCTTCAAGTCCCGCGAGGAGCTGGAGGAGCTGGAGCAGCAGACCGCCGAGCGGCCCCAGGCCCGGGCCGCCCAGCGGGCGCTCGCCGAGGAGCTGACGACGCTGGTGCACGGCGCCGAGCAGTGCGCGGCCGTCATCAACGCCTCGAAGGCGCTGTTCGGGCAGGGCGACCTGGCCGAGCTGGACGCGCCCACGCTCGCCGCCGCGCTCTCCGAGCTGCCGCACGCGCGTGTGGCGGAGCTCGGGCAGGTCGTGGACCTGTTCACCGAGGTCGGTCTGGCGCCGAGCAAGTCGGCCGCGCGCCGGACGGTGAAGGAGGGCGGGGCGTACGTGAACAACGTGAAGGTCACCGCCGAGGACGCCGAGGTGTCGGCGGACGAGCTGCTGCACGGCCGCTGGCTGGTTCTGCGCCGGGGCAAGAAGAACCTGGCGGCGATCGAGGTCGGCGCGGAGGGCTGACGCCCCGGGGCATGACGTGACGGAGGCCGGTACGCGCGTGATGTGCGTACCGGCCTCCGCCGTGTCCGGGCGCGGGCCGCCGTCAGGCCCGTTGCTTGTTGCCCTTGATCGAGGTCCACAGCATGTCGCCGACGCCGACCACGGCGACGGCGCCGACGAGTTGGAGCAGGTGGCGCGTCCAGTCGATGCCCCGGGTGTCCTCGACGCCGATCCAGCTCGCGACGGAATTGCCGAGAACACTGCCGATGATTCCGAAAACGGTCGTCAACCACAGCGGGATCTGCTGCTTTCCCGGAATGATCGCCTTGGCGATCAGACCGAGCACAAAGCCCACGATGATTGCCCACAACCAACTCATGGTCGCCTCCTCATGCGGCGCGATCTGCGCATGTGGGCCCAGTCTCGGCCCATGCGCCATACGGCGCATGTCGGACGGCGCCATACGTGCCCCGGCCTCCTCGGTCTCGGACGTCGGGCGTACCGTGGAGACAGGTCCGGACCGGGGAGAGTCCGGCGTGGACACTGGTGGTGGAATGCGATGCGGAAGCATGGCGGAACAGAGGTTTTCCGAATCACCGGAGCCCGTCAGGGCCTGTCCGACGATGTGCGCGGCCGGGAGCGACGGTACGTGATCTCGATGGCGGTGCGGACGCTGTCCGTCATCGCCGCGGTCCTGCTGTGGAACGTCGAGCGCCATGTGGCCGTCGTGGCCCTGGTGCTGGGTGGACTGCTCCCCTATGTCGCGGTGGTCATCGCCAACGCAGGTCGGGAGAAGCCGCCGACCCTTCCGTCCACGTTCGTGCCGGCACCGACCCGCCCGGAACTCACCGCCGGGGACACCCCTGAGGAAGCACCCGCGGAAGCCCGTACGGAACGTTCGTACGGTCAAAGTTGATCACCACAGCGACCTAAAAGCTCAAGAAAAGCTCAGATCAATCATGAAGTTCCGGTGCACCACACCCCATTCCCCGTGACATACTTCCTACGCGCTCCGCATCCCCCGTCGGAGCGACGGACCGATGCCGGGCAGCTCCCCCCGTGGCTGCTCGGCATCGCCATTGCTGGACAATGATCAGGTGAGTGACGAGACCCCGATCTGTTCCGCCAAGGGCTGCCGCGCCGACGCCGTATGGGTGCTGGCCTGGAACAACCCCAAGCTGCACACGCCCGAGCGCCGCAAGACCTGGCTCGCCTGCGAGGAGCACCGCGAACATCTCTCCCAGTTCCTGGGAGTACGGGGCTTCCTCAAGGACGTCGTGCCAATCGCGGAGTGGGAATCGCCCGGGGAGTCGGCCGGAGGGCCGGCCGGGGACTCAGCCGCCGATCGCTGACATCGGGCGCTCCGGCTGGAGGAAGCTCGGGTCGTCCAGGCCCGAACCGGCCTTCTTGCCCCACATCGCCAGCTTCCAGATCCGGGCGATCTCGGAATCGGGCGCGTCCGAGCGCAGGGCCGCCCGCAGGTCGGTCTCCTCGGTCGCGAAGAGGCAGGTGCGCACCTGCCCGTCGGCGGTGAGCCGGGTCCGGTCGCAGGCCCGGCAGAACGGGCGGGTGACGGAGGCGATGACGCCGACCGTGTGCGGTCCGCCGTCCACGACCCAGCGCTCGGCGGGGGCCGAGCCACGCTCGTCCGCGCCTTCGGGGGTCAGGGTGAAGCGGGTGCGCAGCGACTCCAGGATGTCCCCGGCGGTGATCATGCCGTCACGCTTCCAGCCGTGCTGGGCGTCGAGCGGCATCTGCTCGATGAAGCGGAGCTCGTACGCGTTCTCCACCGCCCAGGCCAGCAGGTCGGGGGCCTCGTCGTCGTTGAGTCCGGGCATCAGGACCGCGTTGACCTTGACCGGGGTGAGACCCGCGTCGCGGGCGGCGGCCATGCCGTCGAGCACGTCGTGGTGACGATCGCGGCGTGTCAGGGTCTTGAAGACCTCCGGCCGCAGCGTGTCGAGGGAGACGTTGACCCGGTCCAGGCCCGCTGCCTTCAGCGCGGCGGCCGTGCGCTTGAGCCCGATGCCGTTCGTGGTCAGGGACATCTTGGGGCGGGGCTCCAGCGCCGCGCACCGCTCGACGATGCCGACGAGGCCGGGGCGGAGCAGGGGCTCACCGCCGGTGAAGCGGACCTCCGTGACGCCGAGGTCGGTGACGGCGATCCGTATCAGCCGGACGATCTCGTCGTCGGTCAGCAGGTCGGGCTTCGCCAGCCACTGCAGGCCCTCTTCCGGCATGCAGTACGTACACCGGAGATTGCACCGGTCGGTGAGCGAGACGCGCAGGTCAGTGGCAACCCGGCCGTAGGTGTCGATGAGCACTGTGGGCCCCCTCCGCGTCTTTCGGTGATTTATACAGCGAGCCTACGCGAGAGCACCGACAACCAGCAGGGACCGTTTGGAACGAGGACCGACGCAGCCGCGTCGTAGGACTCTACGACGCGGCCGGTCCGTGGTCGCGCACCGTGTGCGGCTCAGTGCGCTCCGACACCGGTGAGCGACTTGACCTCGAGTTCCGCGTACTTGCCCTTGTCCGGCTCCTCCTTCGAGAGGAGGGAGCCGAGCCAGCCCAGCAGGAAGCCCAGCGGGATGGAGACGAGGCCCGGGTTCTCCAGCGGGAACCAGTAGAAGTCCACGGTCTTGAACATCGAGGTGGGCTTGCCGGAGACGACCGGCGAGAACAGCACCAGGACGACCGAGGAGATCAGACCGCCGTAGATCGACCAGAGCGCGCCCTGGGTGGTGAACCGCTTCCAGAACAGGCTGTAGAGGATCGTCGGCAGGTTGGCGGAGGCGGCGACCGCGAAGGCGAGGGCGACCAGGCCCGCGACGTTCAGGTCGCGGGCGAGCGCGCCGAGCGCGATCGAGACGATGCCGATGAGGACGGTCGCCCAGCGGGCGGCCCGGACCTCCTCCTTCTCGGTGGCCTTCCCGCGCCGGATGACATTGGCGTAGATGTCGTGCGCGAAGGAGGAGGACGAGGCCAGGGTCAGTCCGGCGACGACCGCGAGGATGGTGGCGAAGGCGACGGCGGAGATCACCGCGAGGAGGATGGCGCCTCCGGTGGAGTCGGCGCCGCCGCCGATCTCCAGGGCCGCCAGCGGGGCGGCCGTGTTGCCCGCCTTGTTCGAGGCGATGATGTCGCTGTTCTTCAGCAGGGCCGCGGCGCCGAAGCCGAGGACGATCGTCATCAGGTAGAAGGCGCCGATGATGCCGATGGCCCAGTTGACCGACTTACGGGCGGCCTTGGCGGTCGGCACCGTGTAGAAGCGGATCAGGATGTGCGGCAGGCCGGCGGTGCCGAGGACGAGCGCGATGCCGAGGGAGATGAAGTCCAGCTTCGAGATGCTGGTGAGGCCGTACTTGAGCCCGGGCTCCAGGAAGGCCTGGCCCTTGCCGCTGTTGGTGGCGGCGGCGCCGAGCAGGTCGGAGAGGTTGAAGTTGAACTTCAGCAGGATGAGGAAGGTGATCAGGAGCGTGCCCGCGATGAGCAGGACGGCCTTGACCATCTGCACCCACGTGGTGCCCTTCATGCCGCCGATGGTGACGTACACGATCATCAGGACGCCGACCAGGGCGACGATGGCGATCTTGCCGCCGTCGCTGGTGATGCCGAGGAGCAGCGAGACGAGGACACCGGCGCCGGCCATCTGCGCGAGCAGGTAGAAGATCGAGACGACGATCGTGGAGGTGCCGGCGGCGGTACGGACCGGGCGCTGGCGCATCCGGTAGGCGAGGACGTCGCCCATGGTGAACCGGCCTGAGTTGCGCAGCGGTTCGGCGACCAGGAGCAGGGCGACCAGCCAGGCGACCAGGAAGCCGATCGAGTAGAGGAAGCCGTCGTAGCCGAAGAGCGCGATGGCGCCCGCGATGCCGAGGAAGGACGCGGCGGACATGTAGTCGCCGGAGATCGCGAGGCCGTTCTGGAAGCCGGTGAACTGGCGGCCGCCGGCGTAGAAGTCGGCGGCGCTCTTGGTCTGGCGGCCGGCCCAGACGGTGATGAAGAGGGTGGCGACGACGAAGGCACCGAAGAGGGTGATGATCAGCGGCCGGTGCTCGCTGGTGGCGTTGCCCGCCGCGAGCTGTACGGCCTGGTGGATGCTGCTCACGCGTCGGCCTCCATACGGGACTTGATGGCCTCGGCCTTCGGGTCGAGGCGGTTCGCCGCGTGCCGCGAGTAGAGCCAGGCGATGAGGAAGGTGGTGGCGAACTGGCCGAGGCCGAGGACGAGCGCCACGTTGATGTTGCCGAAGAGCTTGGTCCCCATGAAGCCGCCCGCGTAGTTGGAGAGCAGCACGTAGAGCAGGTACCAGGTGATGAAGGCGATCGTGAGGGGGAAGGCGAAGGAGCGGTACGTGCGGCGCAGTTCGCCGAATTCCGCGCTCTCCTGCACCTCGACGAACGCCTCGGTCGTGGGCTGGACGGGGCCGGTCTGGTCGGCGTACGTGCCGCTTCCGGGCGGCGGCGGTGCTTCGGTAGCCACGGACTCTCCTCGTGACGCGGGTGCGGTGGGCATGGACAAAGGGGCCTCACTGGGGGTGGGGGAAGAGCGCTCCGGCCGGAGCACCTCCCCTGCACAACGGCACGGAGGGCGGGGCGAAGCGGTTCACCGCGAATCTCTACTCCCCTGGACCTTCCTCCGGATCTTCATCAAGTCCTCTCAAATCATTGAAGGGTCGGGATGATCAGCGATAACTTCACTCGTCATGCACCTGCCCGTCCGCAACCCGCGCGCGGGCAGTACATACGGATGATGTGGAGAACCCATGGCTCATCTGGGATCGAGACGCGGCCGAGTACTCGCTCTGCCTGCCGGTCTCGCGCTCACGGCCTCCCTCGGCTTCCTTCCGACCGGCGCATCCGCCGCGGAGCTGAGTGACGCCCCGGCGACGACCGCCGTCTCGACGGACGGTCCCAAGCTGTCGTACGTCGTGAACATCGAGGGTGGCCGCTGGACGGCCGCCTCGGTGAAGAAGGCGATAGCCGCGGCCGGTGGCACGGTGGTCATCTCCTATGACCAGATCGGCGTGATAGTCGTCCACTCGCAGAACCCCGAGTTCGCGAAGACGATCCGCCAGGCCGAGGGCGTGGTGTCCGCCGGTTCGACGCGCACCGCCCCGCTCTCCGTCCAGACCGACACCTCTGTCGGCGAGGGCGGCCAGGCGCTCACCGCTGCCGAGGCCACGGCCTCCGCGGCCGACGCCACGGACAACCAGGACCCGCTCGAGCCGCTGCAGTGGGACCTGCCCGCCATCAAGGCGGACAAGGCCCACCAGAAGACGCTCGGCAGCAGCAACGTGACGGTCGGTGTCATCGACACCGGTGTCGACGACACCCACCCCGACCTGGCGCCGAACTTCAACGCCCGCGCCTCCGCCAACTGCGTGACCGGCAAGCCGGACACCACCCCCGGCTCGTGGCGTCCGAACCCGGGCGAGAGCGACCACGGCACGCACGTCGCCGGCACCATCGCCGCCGCCAAGAACGGCATCGGTGTCACCGGTGTCGCGCCGGGCGTGAAGGTCTCGGGCATCAAGGTGTCCACCCCCGACGGCTTCTTCTACACCGAGGCCGTCGTCTGCGGCTTCGTGTGGGCGGCCGAGCACGGCGTCGAGATCACCAACAACAGCTACTACACCGACCCGTGGCTGTTCGCGTGCAAGAACGACGACGACCAGAAGGCGCTGATCGAGGCGGTCACCCGCGCGACCCGCTACGCGGAGCGCAAGGGCACGGTCAACGTCGCCGCGGCCGGCAACTCCAAGATGGACCTGGCGGCGGACGAGATCACGGACGTCACCAGCCCGAACGACACCACGCCGGTGACCCGCGTCATCGACCCGAAGGTGTGCTTCGACTACCCGGCGATGCTGCCGGGCGTGGTCACGGTCTCCGCGACGGGCGCCAAGGACCTGAAGGCCTCGTACTCCAACTACGGTCTCGGCGTCGTCGACATCTCGGCGCCCGGCGGCGACCGCACCGAGTACCAGACCCCGGACGCCCCGGCGGTCAACGGCCGCATCCTGTCGACCACGGTCAACGGCGGCTACAACTACAAGGCCGGTACGTCGATGGCCGCGCCGCACGCCGCCGGTGTGCTCGCGCTGCTGAAGTCGACGCACCCGAAGGCGAGCCCGGCCGCGCTCAAGGCCCTGCTGTACGCGCAGGCCGACGACCGCGCCTGCACGAACCCGTACGACATCGAGGGTGACGGCAAGATCGACGCCGTATGCGAGGGTGGCAAGAACAAGAACGGCTTCTACGGGGCCGGTCTGGTGGACGCGCTGGACGCCGTCCGCCGGTAGGAACGCGTGACGGGGCCCTGGTGTGGTGTGCCACACCAGGGCCCCTTCGCATGGCACTGAGTGCCATCATGCGCTCATGGACAACACAGTGCGTACGGGTACGGAGTTGTTGTGGTCGGCCCTCGGCGGCGATCCCGCGCTGGTCGACCGCGTGTCGTTCGTCGGCCCCTCCGGGCTCCTGTCGGCCCGGCTGCCGGTGATGGACCTGGCCCGGGCGACGGTCGCGGTCGCGGGCCTCGCCGCCGTCGAGCGGGAGGGCCGGCCGGGCGGGGTCGGGGTGGACGACGGGGCGGTGGCCACCGCGTTCGTGAGCGAGCGTCATCTCCGGGTGGACGGACGGGCCCCGGTGACCTTCGCTCCGCTGTCCGGCTTCTTCCGGGCCGCCGACGGCTGGATCCGCACGCACGCCAACTATCCGCACCACCGGGCGGCGCTGCTGCGCGCGCTGGAGGTACGGGAGGAGTCGCCGGAGGCGGTGGCCGCGGCCATCGCCGAGCGGAAGGCCGTCGACGTCGAGACGGCGGTGTACGCGGCCGGGGGCCTCGCCGTCGCCGTACGCACACCGGAGCAGTGGGCGGCGTCCGAGCAGGGCCGGGCGGTGGCGGCACGGCCCCTGCTGACGCGCGAGCGGCTGGACGACGCGGCGCCCAGGCGGCGTTCGGGTCCTCTCCGGGTGCTGGATCTCACCCGGGTCATCGCGGGTCCGGTCGCGACCCGGACGCTCGCGCTGCTGGGGGCGGACGTGCTGCGGATCGACCCGCCGGAGAACCCCGAACTGCCCGACCAGCACGCGGAAACGGACATCGGCAAGCGGACGGCCGCGCTCGACCTGGACCGCCCCTCGGACCGCCGTACGTTCGACGAGCTGTTGGACGCGGCGGACGTGCTGGTCACCGGCTACCGCCCCGGCGCACTGGACCGCTACGGCCTCCACCGGCCCGGTCTTGTGATCGCCCGGCTCTCGGCGTGGGGCGACTACGGTCCGTGGGGCGAGCGGCGGGGCTTCGACAGCCTGGTGCAGGCGGCGACCGGGATCGCCGTGACCGAGGGTTCGGAGGCCGAGCCGGGCGTGCTGCCTGCGCAGGCGCTGGACCACGGCACCGGCTATCTGCTCGCGGCGGCGGTGCTGCGCTCCCTGACCGAGCAGGACCGGGACGGCGGTACCCGTCTCGTACGCCTCGCGCTGGCCCAGACGGGCCACTGGCTGACGCACACGCTCCCCTGCTACGAGCCGGAGCGGTACCTGACCGAGACGGACGGCCCGCTGGGCCGGCTGCGGCACGCGCTGTCGCCCGTCTCGTACGAGGGAGGCCCGGCGGGCTGGTCGCGACCGCCGGGCCTTCAGGGCGGGGACGACCCCGTATGGCTCAGGGCTTGACGAGGACCTTCAGCGCCGTGCGCTCGTCCATCGCCCTGTAGCCGCCCGGGACGCCGTCGAGGCCGACCGTCAGGTCGAAGACCGGGGACGGGTCGATGCGGCCGTCGAGGACGTCCGGGAGCAGCTCGGGGATGTACGCGCGGACCGGCGCGACGCCGCCGCGCAGGGCGATGTTCCGGTCGAACATGACGGACAGGTCGAGTCCCGTGCCGCTGCCGTGCGGGACGCCGACGTAGCCGATGGAGCCGCCGTCGCGGGCGATGGCGACGGCGGTGCGCATCGACTGCTCGGTGCCGACGGCCTCGATGACGGCGTGGGCGCCCTGGCCGCCGGTGAGTTCGCGGACGGCGGCCTCGGCGGCCTCGCCCCGCTCGGCGACGACGTCGGTGGCGCCGAAGGTCCGGGCGATGTCGGTACGGGCGGTGTGGCGGCCGAGCGCGATGATCCGCTCGGCGCCGAGGCGCTTGGCGGCGAGGACGCCGCAGAGGCCCACGGCTCCGTCGCCGACGACCGCGACGGTCGAGCCCTTGCGGACGCCCGCGCCGAGGGCGGCGTGGTGGCCGGTGCCCATGACGTCGGAGAGCGCGAGGAGCGCGGTCAGCAGGTGGTCGTCGGAGGCGGCCTCGGCGGGCAGCCGGACCAGGGTGCCGTCGGCGAAGGGGACGCGGACGGCCTCGCCCTGGCCACCGTCGGAGCCCACGGAGCCCCAGAAGCCGCCGCTCGGGCAGGAGGTCTGCAGGCCGTCGGCGCAGTAGTCGCAGGTGCCGTCGGACCAGACGAAGGGGGCGACGACGAGGTCTCCGGCGGTGAAGCCGGTGACGTCCGCGCCCGCCGCCTCGACGATGCCCAGGAACTCGTGGCCGATCCGCTGGCCGGGCTGCCGGGCGGACTCGCCGCGGTAGGCCCACAGGTCGCTGCCGCAGATGCAGGCGCGCAGGACCCGGACGACGACGTCGGTGGGGTCCTGGATCACGGGGTCGGGCACGTCCTCCACGCGCATGTCGAACGGGGCGTGGATGGTGGTGGCGCGCATGGGGGACGGTCCTTGCTGTCAGTCGGTTGTACGACCTTCACCGTACGCCCGCGTGAGCACTCCCGCGGTCAGCAGGTACTGGGCGGCGATGTAGGTGGCCATGACCCAGAAGTCGGGGACGGGCAGCTGGGGCCACTCGGCGACCCCGGTCGCGATGAGGGTGTCGGACAGCAGGAACAGCGCGCCGCCGGCCCCCGCGGTGAGCCCGAGGGCGCTCGCGCGGTAGGCCATCGCGGTGAGCAGGAGCGAGTAGCAGGCGACGGGGATCCGCAGCTCGGCGGGGAGGTCGGGCCACAGGAGCGCGACGGTGCCGACGAGGGCGACGGTGTACGCGGTCCCGAGGGGGACGGACGTACGCCGTCGTCCGAAGAGCACGAGGTAGCAGACGTGGCCGGCGGCGAAGGAGCCCATGCCGACGAGGAAGGCCCAGTCGGCGTCGGAGAGCAGGAAGACGTCCCCGCCCCAGCCGAAGAGCAGTGCGACGAGGAGGAGCTTCGGGGCGCCGCGGGTGGCGGCGTACGCGGCGAGGAGCGGCATCAGCAGCGGCTTGGCGATGCGGTGCCCGAGCTCGGCGTCGGCGAGGAGGGAGACCAGGTCGACGGCGACGGCGAGCGCGAAGGCGGCGAGGAGGGTACGGGAGAGCGTGCCGGCGGCGCCGAGGGCCGGGGAGGCCGCACCCGGGGTACGGGCGCTCACGCGGCGGGTTCCGCGGCGGCGGGGCCGGTGGCCTTCGGGGGCTGCGGCCCGGGCTGCCAGCCGGGGCCCCGGAAGACCCGCCCGGCGCGCTCGCGCCAGCTCGTCGCGGCGCGTACGTCACGGGCGATGGCGGCGTACTCGTGGGTGGCGACGCGCAGCGGGTTGTAGGTCTCGATGTTCTTGGTGAGCCCGAAGACGGGCTTGGCGGTCTCCCCCACCCAGGAGCCGAACATCCGGTCCCAGACGATCAGGATGCCGCCGAAGTTCCGGTCCAGATAGCCGCCCTGGGAGGCGTGGTGGACGCGGTGGTGCGAGGGCGTGTTGAGGACGTACTCGAAGGGGCGGGGGAGCTTGTCGATGCGCTCGGTGTGGACCCAGAACTGGTACACGAGGTTGATCGAGTAGCAGAAGGCGACGGCGGCCGGGTGCACGCCGAGGGCGATCATCGGCAGATAGAACGGCCAGGACGTCAGGCTGGTCCAGGGCTGGCGCAGCGCGGTGGTGAGGTTGAACTTGCGGCTGCTGTGGTGCACCACGTGGCAGGCCCACAGGATCCGGATGACGTGGTGTCCGCGGTGCTGCCAGTAGTAGAAGAAGTCCTGGGCGAGCAGCATCAGCGGGATCGTCCACCACAGGACGGGGACGCGGAGCGGGGTGAGCTCGTAGACCGCGGTGTAGATCGCGACGATCGGGATCTTCCAGAGGAAGTCGAAGACGAGACTGCCGATCCCCATGCCGAGGCTGGTGGCGGCGTCCTTGGTCTCGTACCCGGCGGCGTCCTCGTCGGGATGGAGCCGGTAGCTGACCATCTCCAGGACGGTGAGCAGGACGAACGCCGGTATGGACCAGAGCACGACATCGGGCAGGTTCGGCATGGGGACGACGGTAGAGGCGCGGGCCGGGCGCGGCTAGACGTTGTTACCAACAAGTATGCGAGACGGCTTGTCAGCAAGCTTTGGCACCTTCCGACAAGACCGGTCGAAAAGTGCCCGGGGCGGGGACTTGCCCGCGGGCGGTACTAGACCCCCGCCGCCCCCAGCAGCGACCCCGCCCCGTACGTCACCGCCATCGCCAGCGCCCCGCCGGCCATGTTGCGCAGGACGGCTCGGCCCGGTGGGGCCGCGCCGAGGCGGGCGCTCCACCAGCCCGTGGCGGCGAGGGCTGCGAGGACGGACAGGACGGTGACCCAGAGACGGATGGAGGCGGGTGGAAGGACGATCGCGAGCAGCGGGAGCAGGGCGCCGACCGTGAAGGCGAGGAAGCTGGCGGCGGCCGCGTGCCAGGGGTTGGTGAGCCGGTCGGGGTCGATGCCGAGCTCCACGCGCGCGTGGGCGCGCAGGGCGTCGCGTTCGGTGAGTTGTTCCGCGGCCTCGCGGGCGACCTCCGGGGAGAGGCCGCGGTCCGACAACAGCCCGGTCAGCTCCGCCAGTTCGGCCTCCGGCTGTTCGCGCAGCTCGCGCCGCTCCTGGGCGAGGGCCGCCTTCTCCGAGTCGCGCTGGGTGGAGACCGAGACGTACTCCCCCGCCGCCATCGACATGGAACCGGCGAGCAGGCCGGCCAGACCGGCGGTCAGGAGCGCGGCCTGCGACTCCGTCGCGCCGGCGACACCGACGACGAGGCCCGCCGTGGAGACGACTCCGTCGTTGGCTCCGAGCACGGCGGCCCGGAGCCAGTTGAGACGGGTGCCGAGATCTCCGCCGTGGGCCTCGTCGTGGGTGGGTGCTTCAGTCACCCGGGGAGGGTCTCACCCGGTCGTTCACCAGACGCGGACCGACCCGCCCGGGGCGAAGGCCGGACTCGTGGCCTCCGCCGGCACCTCCTTCAGGGGCTCGGCGATCTCCTCGACGGTCGGGCCGTGCTCGGCCGCAAGGGAGTCCAGGAACGGCAGGTCGAAGCCGTAGACCCGGGCCGCGTTGCCGCCGACCATCGCCGCGACCTCCTCCCTCGGCAGCCCCGCGTAGGCGATGCGGAGGCCTTCGCGGGAGTACGGGGTCGTGCCCTCGTCGTGCGGGTAGTCGCTGCCCCACATGATCTTGTCGAGGCCGATCCGGTCGCGCAGCGGCACCTCGTGCGGGCGCATGAAGCTCGCGCCGACGAAGCAGTTGTCCCGCCAGACCTCGCTGGGCCCCTTGCCCATGGACTCCGCGAGTCCGGCCCCGAACTTGGACTCGGCGGTGGCGGCCCGCGAGGCCGCCGCCACCAGACGGGCGTGGTAGTAGTCCAGCATCTCGATGACCCCGGGGATCCAGCCCGAACCCTGCTCGGTGAGGACGAGCTTCAGGTCCGGGTGGCGGCGGAAGGCACCGCCGAAGACGAGGTGCCAGAGCGCCCGGTGCGAGAACCACGTCGTCTCCACCATGAACACCGCGCGCGCCGCCGGTTCGTCACCGAGCGGCGGTGAGGCGGAGCCGCCGTGGTGGTTGACCGGGACGTCCAGCTCCGCGCAAGCCCCCCAGATCGGGTCGTACGTCGACGAGTACAGCTCGGGGATCCCGCTGCCGGGAGGGGCGCCCGGCAGGAGGATGCCGCCGGTGAGGCCGGCCTCCTTGGTGCGGCGGATCTCCTTCACCGCCTCGTCGACGTCGTTGAGGAGGATCTGCGCCACGCCCGCCCGCCGGCCGGGCGCGTCCGCGCAGAAGTCGGCCAGCCAGCGGTTGTGCGCGCGCAGCCCGGCCCAGCGCTGCTCGAACTCCTCGCGGGTCGGCGCCGGGGCCATCAGGGAGGCGGAGGGGAAGAACGGCGGGATGGTGTTGGGGAACACGACCTCCGCGACGATCCCGTCCGCCTCCAGCTCGCGCAGCCGGCGCCGGGAGTTCCAGTTGCGGTCGGCGGTGTCGGCGAGCAGGTCCTCGTACGGGTTGACGTATCCGGCCGCCCAGGCGTCGAAGGCGTCGTGGTGCTTCTTCTCCAGGTACGGCTTGTAGTCGAGGAGGTCCGCGCCGGCGTGGCAGTCCGCCGAGATGACGGTGTAGCGGTCCATCAGCTCACTCCCGGGGTCGGTCCCAGGGTCGGGAAGTCGTGGTTCGTCAGCCAGTGGCGGCCGACCTCGCGCGAGCGCGCCCAGGACGCCTCGACGGCTTCCTGGTCGGGCGACTGGCCGAGCTCGGCGGGGGTCGGGCCGATACGGCGGGCGATTGGATCCAATATGTGAACATCGAATCCGAAGACCTCGGCCGCCGCGAGACCCAGCATCCGGCGCGTCTCGGCCACCGGGATGTCGTGGAACGTGTTCCGCAGCCACGCGCGCGTGTTGGGCCAGGTCCCCTCCGGGTGCGGGAAGTCGGAGCCCCAGAGGATGTTGTCCACGCCGATCTCGTACCGCTGGGCCAGCTCGCGCCGCTTGGTGTTGGTGGCGCAGACGAAGACCTGGCGGTCCAGGTACTCGCTCGGCGGCCGCTTCAGCTCCGCGAACGGGGACAGCTTCTTTCCGCCGTGGGCGCCGAGGTAGAGCCGGTCCATGAACCACAGCAGGTTCGGCAGCCACCAGCAGCCCGACTCGGCGACGCCGAACTTCAGCCCCGGGTGGCGCTCGAAGACCCCGGACCAGAGCAGGAACCACAGCGGCCTGGCCGGCCACCAGGTCACCTCGCTGACGTAGATGCCGAGATGGTCGCCGTACTCCTCGCGGGGCGCCGCGCCCGAGTGGGTGACCAGCGGCATCCCGGTCTCGGCGGCGGCCGCCCAGATCGGGTCGTAACACCGGTCGTGGTAGGGCTCCTTGTCCACCCACATGGAGGGGATCATCAGCGCGCCGAGCCCGGACTCCTTGGCCCGGTGGATCTCGGCGACGACCTTCGCGGGCTCGGCCGTGATCGGCAGCAGCGCCACCCCGCAGTGCCGTTCGGGGTTCTGCCCCACGAACTCGGCGAGCCAGCGGTTGTGCGCCTGCGCGCCCGCCATGCCGAGCTCCGGGTCCTGGTCGCCGGAGAGTCCGAGGCCCACCCCGAAGGGCGCGGCGGTCTGGCTGTCCACGGCGTCCGCGTCGGGGAAGACGACCTCGGCCGCGACCCCGTCGCCGTCGAGCTCCTTGAGCCGCTGGGCGGCGTCCCAGCCGCCCCGCAGCCCTTCCTCGTTGTCGCTGAACCACTTGTTCGCGAAGTCCTCGTTGCGCACCCCGAGCCGGGTCATCGCCTCGCGGCGGGCGTCGCGTCCGGCGAGGAACTCGTCGAAGGCGCGGTGGAAACGGGAGTCGAGATAGGGCCGGTAGCGCTCGGTGGGCAGACCGGCGTGGCAGTCGGAGGAGATGATCAGGTACGGGTCCTCATAGGTCATGGCTGGGCCCCTCAGTCGAGGATGAAGCTCTCCAGGTACGACGGGTTGGCGCGGTCGAGCATCGACTGCGAGCGCGCCCGGATCTGCCGGTCGCTGTGCTCGCTCGCCGGGAGCATCCAGAACCGGTCGGCGCGGATGCCGTCCACGACGTGCTCCGCGACCTCCTCGACAGGGGTGAAGGCGACCTCGTGACCGGCGTCCTTCATGGCCGCCTCCCACTGGTCGAGGCTGCGGTACGGGGTCTTGCGCGGCCGTTCCTTGGCGTACCGCTCGGGCCTGTTGCGGTGCGACTCCCACAGGCCGGTGCGCAGCATGTGCGGGCCGGGGAAGAGCACGGACGCCCCCACGCGCGCGTGCTCGGCCTTCAGGTGCGCGTACAGCGACTCGGTCATGGTGACGACGGCCGCCTTGGTGACGGCGTAGACGGAGGCGGTGGGCAGCGGGGCGATCCCGCCGTCGCCGGAGGAGGTGTTGACGACGTGCCCGGGCCCGCCGCCGGCGATCATGCGGGGGACGAAGGCCTGGATGCCGTGGAAGACGCCCCAGACGTTGACGGCGAAGGCCCATTTCCAGTCGTTGGGCTCGTGCTCCCACATCCGGCCCTCGGCGCCGGAGCCGACCCCGGCGTTGTTGCACAGGACGTGCACGGCGCCGAAGGTGTCGTACGCCGCGTCCGCGAAGGCCCGTACGGACTCCGCGTCGCTGACGTCGACGGTACGGGCGAGGATCCGGGCGCCACCCTCCATGAGTTCGCCGGCCGCCTTGGCGAGCGCGGCCTCCTCCACGTCGCCGAGGACGACGGAGAGCCCTTCGGCGGCGAAGCGACGCGCCATGGCGAGTCCGATGCCGCTCGCCGCGCCGGTGACGACCGCGACCTGTCCCTGCCGCAGCTCCATCACACGCTCCCTTCCGGCGGGCCGTCGAGGATCTGCTGCGGGTCGTCGTAGCGCTGGTGGATGTACGGCAGGAGGGCCTGGGCGCTCACCCGTTCCACGACCCGGCCCTTCTGGTCGGTGGTCTTCTCGCCGATGGTGATCTCGACGATCCGGCGGACGGGGAGGTCGGCGACCGGGTCGTACATGGACTCGCGCAGGACGATGTCGCCGGTGATCTGCTCGAGCTTGCGCACCTTCTCGCCCCGAACGCAGTGGACGAGGACCGGGTCGGCGTCGAAGCCCGTGCCGTCCACGCCCGGCAGGAACTTGAAGTAGAAGTCGGTCTTCTCGGCGGGCTCGGGCAGGGGCAGCGGGCCGGAGACCGCGCCGCGCACCTCGACGAAGGCGATGCCGTGCCGTCCGAGCGAGGCGCGGACGACGAGGCCGTCGCGTTCGACGACGACCTCGCCGAGCTTCTTCGGTTCGCCGAAGACCTCGCGGCCGCCGATGAGGGCGCGCTCCAGGGTCATCGGCATGACGAGCGGATACCAGCCCTCCTGGTCGCCGTGGGCGGCGGCGACGGCGACCGAACCGGCGCCGAGGGGATAGCCGGGCAGGTCGACCTGGGAGATGTTGGCCCGGACGAGGGGCCGTTCGGTGGGCTTCAGCGGGGGCGGCAGGACCGCCGCGACCACGTCCGGATCGGTCTCCCAGACGGCGACCACTCCGGTGGACCAGATGTCGGGGAGCTTCGCGCTCTTCGTGCGGGCCGCAGTGATCTCGGCCTCGGTGCGCGCCCCGTACCGTACTCGTGCCATGACGTACCACCCTTCAAGGGGTCGGGTCTGTAACACAGTTACACCGGCGGCGATGAAGGGTAAAGAGCCGTGCACGCAACAGAATGGGGGAAGGGATGGCGCGCACCGCACTCACCCGCGAGGAGGTCCTGGAGACCGCCGCCGCTCTGGTGAAGCAGCACGGCCCGGACGCGCTGACCATGCGCAAGCTCGCCGCCGAGCTCGGCACCGCGGTCACCTCGATCTACTGGCACGTCGGCAACCGCGAGTCCCTGCTCGACGCGCTGGTGGAGCGGACGGTCGCCGATCTCTCCGCGATCACCCCGCGCGGCCGCACGCCCGCCGCCCGGATCGTCTCGGTGGCCCGCGCGCTCCGCCGCGATCTGCGCGAGCGCCCGCATCTGGTGGCGATGGTCCACGAACGGGGCCTGACGGAGCGGATGTTCCTGCCCGCCCAGCGCGCGCTGGCCCACGAGGTGCACGCCGCCGGTCTGCGCGGCGCGCGGGCGGCGGAGGTGGTCAGGGCGGTGCAGATCCAGGTCGTCGGCTACGTGCTCGTGGAACGCAACCGCGAACGGGCCCCGGTCCAGTCCCCCGCCGAGGAGGAGCTCTGGGAGACGGAGACGACCGACCCGGACGACCCCGCCCTCGCCCGTGCCCTGGCCCGCCCTGTCGACACGGAGCGCCTCTTCACCACCTCCGTACGGGCCTTGGTGGAGGGCCTGTTGGGCTCCCATCGGCCGTCAGGCGACGGGGCGGATTAATTCGGTGGCACGCGCGCGTGGGGCCGTCCTAGGGTGAGCGCTCGCGGGGACGGCTCCGCAAGCGTGCTTCCTTCTCACTTTCTCTGACATCCGTAGCGCGCTCACTCTCCGTCCCCGCCTCACTCTTCCCCTCCCTCCTGGAGATCCCTTTTTGTCTGTGGTGTCGTCCGTCCTGCTCCGCCGTCTCCGTACGGTCTACGTCGATCAGGCCGGGCCCCGCCCCGGCGACCCGTCCACCGCCGAAGGACTCACCGCGCTGGAGGCCGAGCTCCTGGACCGCGGCTTCGCCCCCACCGCCGAGCTGCGGGCCGCACTCGCCTGGCTCGGACCGGCCGGACTCGCGGACGCCGGCAAGCAGGTGCTGCGCCATCTCGACGCGGAACTGGGGGCCGACCGCCCGCACATGCCGCTGTTCCGGTCCTTCCCGGCCTCCGTCCCCGACGACACCTTCGGGCTCTACGTCGACCGGGTCTTCACCCTGCTGCTCCAGTGGCCGACGCAGCCGTGCGTGCTGTGCGGTACGGCGGGCACGGTGCATCCCGTCTCGCCCTGCGCCCACCTCGTGTGCCGTCGGTGCTGGGACGGTGCGCAGTACGACGGCTGCCCCATCTGCCACCGCCGGATCGACCCCGCGGACCCCTTCCTGCGGCCGACCCCGGCGACGCCCCCGGCCGAGGAGGACGAGGAGGAGTCCTCCGCCGGTCCGCTGCGGCTGCTCGCACTCGGCCGTGACCGGTCCGCGGACGCGGCGAAGGCCCTGCTCACGCTGCTCGCCCGGCGCACACCGCTGTCCCCGGACGACCGCGACGATCTGAAGGTGCTGCTCACCGCGGCGCCCACCACGCTCGACTGGCTGCCCGCCGAGATCCCGGTACGCGAGACCAAGGCGCTGCTTCTGGGCACGCTGCTGCGCGACCCGGCCACCCGGGAGACCGTGCTGCCCGAGCTGGACGTCCGGTTGACCACCGCGACCGACGTCCTGCGGCTGCTCGCCGTCTGGTCGGGTGGTGAGGCGGACCTGCTGGAGCCCCGCCGTTTCCGCTCGTTGCCGCGCCCGCTGCGCCGCCGGCTCCTCGCCGTCCTGGACGGGCTCGACGTCACCTCGCTCGTCGAGGACCTGTCGCGTCACCCGGGTCTGTGGAAGAAGGCCGCCGAGACCCTTCACCCCTTCGAGCGGCACGACCGGCACCCGAGGGCGGCGATGGCGTTCGCCGTGCTGCGCTCCACCGACACGACGGCCGTCCCGCACGGCGAGGAGCTGCGGCGGACCGCCGCCGAGCACCCCCGCGCGGTGCGAATCGACGGCGGTCGCATCAAGCCGCACACCTGGACCGGCCGCGTCGAAACGGCCCTCGCCGCACGGGACATGGACACCGCGCTCACGCTGCTCGCCCAGCGCCCGGGCGAACTGGTGCGCCGTCTGGACCATCTCCTGCGGCTGTACGGCTCCGACACGCTCCACGCGCGCGTGGCCGAGGTCCTGCGCCGGGCCCTTCCCGGCGCGGGACCCGGACCGCTGCTCGCGGCGCTCGGGCAGCTGCGGATCCGCCATCTGCCGGGCGACCGGCGGGTGTTCTTCCCGCGCGGCCGGGTGACGCACGCCTTCACCCTGGACGACCGGCGCCCGCCGCTGCCGGCCCAGCTGACCGAAGAGGTCGTCGACCTGCTGGAGAGCGAGCTGCTGCGCAGGCTCGGCGCCGCGCCGCGCTTCGACACCGCCGTCCTGGACTCCGCACTGGCGGGCCTCGCCGTGCCGTCCTCGGAGGGCGCCGCGGTCAAGGCCCTGGTGTCGGTGCCGCGCGGGTCGACGCAGCCGCTGCCCCGGGGCGAGGTGCTGCGGATGTTCCTGCACTGGACGCAGCCCACCAGGACGCGGGTCGACCTGGACCTGTCCGTCGCCCTGTTCGACGCGGACTGGTCGTACGTCGGGCTGTGCGACTACACCAACCTCGTCTACGGCGAGCGGGCCGTCGTCCACTCCGGCGACCTCACCTCGGCCCCGGCGCCCAAGGGCGCGACCGAGTACGCCGATCTGGACCTCGCGGCGCTCGCCGAGGCCGGAGTGCGGTTCGCGATGCCGATCGTCTTCAGCTACAACAACGTGCCCTTCGAACAGCTCCTGGACGCCTTCGCCGGTTTCATGGCCCTCCCTTCCAGGGAGGGCAGGGGCGCTGCGTACGACCCGAGGACCGTGCGTCAGCGGTACGACCTCGTGGGCGACTCCCAGATCCATGTGCCGATGCTGGTCGACCTGGTGCACCGCACCTTCCTCTGGACGGACCTGCATCTGCCGCCGTCCGAGGGGTTCCAGAGCGTCTGGGCGCACAGCGCGGACCTGGGCCGGGTCGGCAAGGACCTGTACCAGTACTTCACCGCCGGGCGGACCACGCTGTGGGATCTGGCGGTGTGGCACGCCGCCGCGCGGACCGACGCGGTGACCGTCCTCCGGCGGGCGGGCGAGGGCCCGGACGAGGTGTGGGAGTACCGGCGGCGGAACGAGGAGCCGGTGGAGTCCTTCGCGGACCGGATCCGTACCGCGGGCTCGCCCGAGGCGCGGCGTGCGGCCGAGGACGGACGGGCGGTGGCGGCGGCCGGCGCGAGCGGCCGGCATGCCTTCCTCGCCCTCCTCGACGGCGACGTGGTGCCGGACCGCTCGACCGGGACGGTCTACCGCCTGCTGCCGGGTCCTGTGGACGGCTGCGGTCTCGAACAGGCCGCGGCCGGGGACCTGGTGGCGAGCCTCGGGTGACCGCGCGCGGCGGCTCCGGTGAACTCCCCCACGGGACGGGAGCCGTGGCCGTCGCGCGTCGACCGGATGGCCGGTTCCGGGTGCCGGTGGGGAGACCGGGGGCGGCGTTGTCGGCGGCGGCCCGTATTCTCAGTGACCATGCTCGACGACCGTACGACAGCAGCAACGTGGCCGGCCGCCTACCCACAGGGGTACGCGGTCGTCGACGTGGAGACCACCGGACTCGCCCGCGACGACCGGATAGTGTCGGCTGCCGTCTACCGCCTCGACGCCCAGGGCAACGTCGAGGACCACTGGTACACGCTCGTCAATCCGGAGCGGGATCCGGGACCGGTCTGGATCCATGGGCTGACCAGTGACGTCCTCGAGGGTGCGCCGCTCTTCCCGGAGATCGCCGCCGAGTTCTCCGCCCGGCTCGACGGCCGGGTCCTGGTGGCGCACAACGCGATCTTCGACTGGCAGATGATCGCCCGGGAGTACGCGCGGGCCGAGCGCACCGCGCCGGTGCGGCAGCGGTTGTGCACCATCGCCCTCTCCAAGGAGCTGTCGCTTCCGCTGCCCAACCACAAGCTGGAGTCGCTGGCCGCGCACTTCGGCGTCGTGCAGCAGCGGGCGCACAACGCGCTGGACGACGCGCGGGTGCTGGCCGAGGCGTTCCGGCCGAGTCTGCACACCGCCGCGGAGCGGAACGTACGACTCCCGCTGCTCGAGTGCCGGCCGCTGACGGAATGGGTGTCCACGCCGGCCGCGCCGCGGATCGGCTACCAGGCCTCGTACCACGCGAACAGCTGGCGCCCGTCGCGGAAGCGACCGCCGTGCCCGCATCCCAACCCCGGACGGTACGAAACGGACGCTCCGCTCAAGCAGGGCATGCGGGTGGCGTTCTCCGGCGACACCTCCATCGACCGCGAGCTCCTGGAGGACCGCGCGGTCGAGGCGGGCCTCCACGTCGCCACGAGCGTCTCCCGGCTGACGAGTCTGCTGGTGACCAACGACCCGGACTCCGTCACCTCCAAGACGGTGAAGGCCAAGTCCTTCGGTACGCCGATCGTCGACGAGGCGGCCTTCACCCAGTTGCTGCGGGACGTGGCCCCGGCAGACGGGTGACGCACCGGGCGTGCCGCCCGCGCTTCGCCCGGCGCACGTCGCACCCTGTGGCGCATGGCACGTTGTGAGGTCTGCGGAAACGATTACGGCATGTCCTTCGAGGTGCACGCGCAGGGCGCGGTGCACGTCTTCGACTGCTTCTCCTGCGCCATTCACCGCATGGCGCCCATCTGTGAACACTGCAAGGTCCAGATCATCGGCCAGGGCGTCGAGGTCGAGGGCAGCTGGTACTGCGGCGGGCATTGCGCCCGCGCGGAGGGAAAGGTGGGGATCGTCGACCACGTCTGAGTCCCGCCCGCCCCGGGCGACCGGAACCCCCGTGCGTGCACCCCATGACCACAGTTGTACGGTCATGGGGTGTACCGCTTCCTGTTGTCCCGGCAGTGGGTGATCCTCACCCTCGTCGCCCTCGTCCTCGTCCCGACGATGATCGAGCTGGGCTTCTGGCAGTTCCACCGGCATGAGCGCCGCGTCGCCCAGAACGCCCTGATCGCGGAGAACCTGAAGGCGAAGCCGCTCCCGGTCGAGGAGCTGACCTCCCCCGGCCACACCGTCCCGCGCGCCGACTACTGGCGCCGGACCACCGCCACGGGGACCTTCGACACCGCGCACGAGGTCGTCGTCAGGCGTCGTACCAATGCCGACGACCGTCAGGGCGTCATGGTGCTCACCCCGCTGGTCCTGAAGGACGGCCGGGTCGTCCTGGTCAACCGCGGCTGGGTCCCGGCCGCCCCCGACCAGAAGTCGTACCCCGAGGTGCCGCCCGCCCCCAAGGGCGAGATCACCGTCACCGGCCGGCTCAAGGCCGACGAGACGACCGGCGCCAGCGGTATCAAGGACCTGCGCGGGCTGCCGGACCGTCAGGTGATGCTGATCAACAGCGCGCAGCAGGCCGAGCTGCTCGGCCGTGAGGTCCTCGGCGGCTACCTGGAGCAGACGGCGCCCGAACCCGTGGGGAACACCCCCGAGCTGGTCCCCGAGCCGGACCACGACTCGATCGGCGCGCACATGGCGTACGCCGTGCAGTGGTGGCTCTTCACGGCCGGTGTGCCGGTCGGCTGGGTGATCCTGGTGCGTCGCGAGAAGCGCGACCGGGAGGCCGCGGCGCGGACCGACGAGAGCGCGGGAACCCCGGAGCCGGAACCCGCGGCCGTCTAGGACGGGCCCTGGCCCGTCAAGCCCCGCTGATTGACCGTCGTCTCTTCCGGGAACACGCCAAAGCGTGACGCAACGTATCGACGACTACGCCCTCATCGGCGATCTGCAGACCGCCGCGCTCGTCGGCCGCGACGGGTCGATCGACTGGCTGTGTCTGCCGCGCTTCGACTCGGCCGCATGTTTCGCCGCGCTGCTCGGCGACGAGGACAACGGTCACTGGCGGATCGCGCCCAAGGGCGCCACGACCTGCACCAGCCGGGGCTACGCCGGCGACTCCCTCGTCCTGGAGACGTACTGGGAGACCCGCACCGGCACCGTGAAGGTCGTCGACTTCATGCCGCAGCGCGACAAGGCGCCCGATGTCATGCGGATCGTGGAGGGCGTCAGCGGCCGCGTCGAGATGAGCGCCGTGCTGCGGCTGCGCTTCGACTACGGCTCGATCGTGCCGTGGGTCCGGCGCAGCGACGGCCATCGGGTGGCCGTGGCGGGACCCGACTCGGTGTGGCTGCGCAGCGAGCCGTCGGTGAAGACCTGGGGGCAGCAGTTCGCCACCTGCTCGTCGTTCACGGTCGACGAGGGCGAGAAGGTCGCGTTCGTGCTCACCTGGCATCCCTCGCACGAGCCGCGCCCGGAGCTGATCGACCCCTTCGGCGCGCTCGACGAGTGTCTGACGGACTGGCGTGACTGGTCGGCGCGCTGCACCTACGAGGGGCCGTACCGGGAGGCGGTGCTGCGCTCGCTGATCACGCTCAAGGCGCTCACGTACGCGCCGACGGGCGGCATCGTGGCCGCGCCCACGACCTCGCTCCCGGAGGAGCTGGGCGGCGTACGGAACTGGGACTACCGCTCCTGCTGGCTGCGCGACTCGACCCTCACGCTCGGCGCGCTGCTGTCGGCCGGTTATGTCGACGAGGCGGCGGCGTGGCGCGACTGGCTGCTGCGTGCGGTGGCGGGCGATCCGGCCGATCTGCAGATCATGTACGGGCCGGCCGGCGAGCGGCGGCTGCCCGAGATGTCGGTGCCGTGGCTGCGCGGCTACGCGGACTCGGCGCCGGTACGGATCGGGAACGCGGCGGTGGAGCAGTTCCAGCTCGACGTGTACGGCGAGGTCATGGACTCGCTCGACATGGCGCGGGCGGCGGGGATCCCGGCCGAGCGGCACGCCTGGAACCTGCAGCTGAGCCTGCTGGGTTTCCTGGAGTCGACCTGGCGGGAGCCGGACGAGGGGCTGTGGGAGGTGCGCGGGCCGCGCCGCCACTTCGTGCACTCGAAGGTCATGGCCTGGGTCGCCGCCGACCGCGCGGTGCGCGCACTCGAGGAGGATCCCTCGCTGCGCGGTGACGTGGCGCGGTGGCGGGTGATGCGGGACGAGATCCACGCGGAGGTGTGCGCGAAGGGGTACGACCCGCAGCGCAACAGCTTCACGCAGGCGTACGGCTCGCGGGAGCTGGACGCGGCGACGCTGCTGATCCCGCGGGTCGGGTTCCTGCCTCCGGACGATCCCCGGGTGGTGGGGACGGTCGACGCGGTGCGCAAGGAGTTGACGCACGGCGGCTTCGTCCGCCGCTACAGCACCGAAGGGGTCTCGGTCGACGGCCTGCCCGGCGGGGAGGGAACGTTTCTCGTCTGCTCCTTCTGGCTCGCGGACGCGCTGCGGATGACCGGGCGGGAGAGGGAGGCGCGGGAGCTCTTCGAGCGACTGCTCGCCCTCCGCAACGACGTGGGGCTGCTGGCGGAGGAGTACGACCCGGTGGCGCGGCGGCAGCTGGGCAACTTCCCGCAGGCGTTCAGCCACATCGGCCTGGTGGGTACCGCCCTCGCGCTGCCGTGGGAGGACGCGGCAGGATAGGCCCATGGATCTTGGACTGAAGGACCGTGTGTACGTGGTGACCGGCGCGACGCGCGGGCTCGGCCGGGCCTCGGCCGAGGCGCTGCTCGCCGAGGGCGCGAAGGTGCTGATCACCGGGCGCGAGGAGAAGTCGGTCGCCGAGGCGGTCGAGGAGCTGGGCCCGGACGCGGCCGGTCTCGCCGCCGACAACGCCGACCCCGAGGTGCCGGGCCGGCTGATCGCGGAGGCGCGGGCCCGCTTCGGGCGCTTCGACGGCATTCTCGTCAGCGTGGGCGGCCCGGCGCCGGGCTTCGGCGCGGACAACACCGACGAGCAGTGGGCGGCGGCGTTCGACACGGTCTTCCTGGGGGCGGTACGGATGGCCCGGGCGGCGGCGGAGACGCTGGGCGAGGGCGGGGTCATCGGCTTCGTGCTCTCGGGTTCGGTCCACGAGCCGATCCCGGGCCTGACGATCTCCAACGGCCTGCGGCCGGGGCTCGCCGGCTTCGCGAAGTCCCTCGCGGGCGATCTGGGGCCGCGGGGCATCCGGGTCGTGGGCGTCCTGCCGGGGCGGATCGACACGGACCGGGTGCGGTCGCTCGACGCGATGTCCGGCGACGCGGACGCGGCGCGCTCGGCGAGCGAGTCCCGCATCCCGCTGCGGCGCTACGGCACGCCGGAGGAGTTCGGCCGCACGGCGGCGTTCCTCCTGTCGCCGGCGGCGTCGTACGTCACGGGCGTGATGATCCCGGTGGACGGCGGCGCCCGCCACGGCTTCTGACGGCCCGCTCCCGTGCGCCCGTGTGGGCATTCGCCCGCTGGGCGGGGCGGCGGGTCACGTCACTCGGCGGGCGCGGTGTTTGAGCGCTCTGAGGCGGGCCTCCGTCGGGAGGTACCGGAGGCCCGTCGAGGTGCGGGCCGCGGCGAGGGCCTCGTTCGTCAGGGAGGCAAGAGCCTCGCCGGGAGAGGCGTACGGCTCCAGGAGCAGTCGGACGCGGGTGCGGGGCGCCGTGCGGCGGCCCGTCAGGGCGACCCGGGCGCGGGCCACCCCGTCCTGCGCCACCGCGTCCGCCTCCAGGACGCTCTCCAGGGCCCGGCCCCGTACCGTCGCGGCTTCACCGTCACCGGTGTCGACCAGCACCTCCGCGAGCCGGGCCCGGCGGAACTGGGCGATCAGCCACCACAGGGCCAGAAGCACGACGAGCCCGAGGGCGGCGATGACCACCGGCCACCACCAGCCCTCGTCGCGCCACCGACGCCGGTCGGCATCGCTCAGCAGGACGTCGGAGGGCCCCGACCACGGCCACCACGAGGGCACCGCCAGATCGAAGCCGGCCGCCAGGACCGCCCCGCCGCCGACGACGAGCAGCAGGCCCACGAGTCCGAGCAGCACCCGGTTGACGCGCCGGAGAATGACGGTCACCGCTTCACCCCTTCCTCGGCGGGCGGCCCACCCGTACGGTCAGCGCCGGCGGCCGGGCGAGCCCCAGTTCCTCGATGCCCGCGGTGAGGACGCCCGTCACGTCCGCGCGCACCTTGTCGAGTTCGCGGAAGTGCGAGACCGCCCGCACCGCCACCTTCTTGCGCCTCATCCGTACCCGTACCGACTGCACGCCCGAGACCTCCATCGCCCGGTCCCGCAGGGTCAGCGCCGCGGCATCGCGGTCGAGGCCCGCCCGTACGTCGGCGTGGTCGCGCCGCATGGGGAGGACGGCACGCAGCCCGGGGGTGGACGCGAGCAGCAGGAGCCAGGCACCGAGGAGGACGGCCACGATCGCGCCGGCCAGGACCCAGGCGTTGTCGAGGGGCCGGGTGGCGAGTTCGTCGGCGGTCTCGCGCCGCCAGGCCATGGCCGTGCGGTCGGCCCGTACCGCGGCCACGTCGTAGAGCAGCAGCCCGGCGCCGCCGAGGATCAGGAGGGCGAGCAGCGCCGCCGGGATCCGCCGTACGGCCCAGAAGCGGCGCGCCTTCGGTACTGGTACGGGTACGGGTACGGCGTCGTTGCCGGTGTCCGTTCGGGGCGCCGTGCTCATCGCAGCCCCCGCCCGGCCGACTCGCGCGCCGTGCGCGGCGAGTGCAGGCGCTCCACGTGGACAGCCACTTCGGGCACCTCCATGCCGACCAGTTCCCGTACACGTCGGACCACTTGGCTGCGGACCGCGCCGCACTGGCGGCCGAGGTCGGCGGGGTATCCGAGCTCCAGACTCACCGAGACCCGGGCGATGTCACGCTGCACGACGACCGAGGCGTGCGGCTTGGATCCCCCGGGGGGTACGACGTCGAGCGCTTCCCGCGCCGCCCGCGCGGCGATCTTCGCGACGACCCGGTCGGCGATCGTCGTCGCCCCGCGGCCGGCGGGGCCCACCGGCTCTGTTGCCACCCCGCGTCACCGCCGCCGTTCGCCGCGTTCGCGACCTCGGAAGAAGTCGCCGGGTTCGAGGTCGCCCTCGACGAACCGCCCGACGACGAAGCCGACCGCACCCAACGCCGCGACCAGCACAAACGCCCCGAAGCCGCCGAAGTACCCGGCGAAACCGAGGCCCATTCCGGCCAAAAGGCCGACCACCGCCATGCTCATGCTGAGCCCTTTCCGCCGGGTCGACAGCGACTACTGGAGCCGCTGCTCCGACTGCTCCTCGTCCTCTTCGTCGGGCAGCTTCACATCGCTGACCGCGATGTTGACCTCGACGACCTCCAGGCCGGTCATCCGCTCGACGGCCGCGATGACGTTCTCGCGCACGGCCCCCGCCACGTCGGCGATGGAGACGCCGTAATCGACGACGATCTCCAGGTCGAGCGCGGTCTGCACCTCACCGACCTCGGCCTTCACGCCGCGCGTGGCGCTCGACTTGGCCCCGCCGCCGCCCGGCACCCGATCGCGTACGGCAC
The DNA here is from genome assembly GCF_042731085.1 of Streptomyces sp. NPDC059875. Lineage (NCBI taxonomy): Bacteria > Bacillati > Actinomycetota > Actinomycetes > Kitasatosporales > Streptomycetaceae > Streptomyces > Streptomyces sp. NPDC059875. The sequence goes on along the minus strand of NZ_JBHWJZ010000023.1, from coordinate 116,756 downwards.
CGAGGGTGCGGGAGAGTCCGCTGCCCATGGCGTGGACGCCCACGACGTCGCGGGCGGCAAGGCCGGCGATCTTCTCCACCACCCCGTCGGCGATGGTGGTCCGGCCGCGGGAGGCCGGGTCACCGCCGCCTCGCTTGGTCACGTTCGGTTCCCTGGGGTGCGCGGGGTCGTTCATGGCTTCCATCCCTTCCCTGCGGATATGTACTCCTTTGCCCACATTAGGTGCGCTTGCCCGGTCTCGCGCCGGGGATGCGGCAGGCTGGGGACATGACGACGACAGCAGGGACGGGATGGGCGGCGGCGGTGCGCGAGCGGCTCGGCCCGGGCCGGCTGCTGCCGCTGGGGGAGGCAGCGGACGGCGCGTGGCTGACGGAGCGCGCGGCGCGGGTGGTGCTGCTCCGGGCGGTGGCGGCCGTACGAGGGGTGGTGCCGGGGAAGCTGCGGGTGGGGCTCGCGGAAGCGGGCGGGGAGGAGCCGTTCCCGGTACCGCCGGGCGGGCTGCCGCCCGGGACCCTGGCGATCTCGGCCGAGTTCGCGGCGGAGTACGGGGCGGAGTGGAGCAGGCCGCTGCCGGCGCTCGCGGCGGCGGTGCGCGAGGCCCTGTTCGCCTCGGCAGAGCGGGAGTTGGGCCTCGCGGTCGTGGAGGTGGACCTGCGCGTGACGGGCCTCGCGGAGAGCGGGCAGGCGGAGCCGGATTCGTCGGCCGCCGCTCCCCCACCCGGGCGATCCGCGTCGGCCTCGGAGGATCCGACGGCCCTGGCGGTGCTCGCGGTCGACGGCGTAGCGGCCCTGACCGACACCCTGGGCGCCCCGCTCCACCGCGCGCCCGGCCTGCTCCGCCTGGAGCTGGCGGTCTCCCCCGGCCACCGCGCGCTGGACGTGGCCCGCGCGGCCCGGACGGCGGCGACCGCCGTCGCCCCGGAGGCGACGGCGGTCACGGTCCTGGTCTCAGCGGTCGGCTGACGCCGCCGGTTCACGGAGGGCGTACGACCCACCCGGCTGAACCACCCGGCGGACCGCGTCCGCCCGCGCAGACGGCCGAACGGCCGGGTCCGGTGGGTCAGGCCCGCACACGCGGCCGCACGGCGGTCCGATGGGTCAGGCCCCACAGGAGGCCGAACGGCCGGGTCCGGAGGGTCACGCCCGCACAGGAGGCCGCACGGCGGTCCGGTGGGTCAGGCCCGCACACGCGGCCGCACGGCGGTCCGGTGGGTAAGGCCCCGCACAGGAGGCCGCACGCCGGGCCCCTGTGAGTCAGGCCCGCCAGGTCCCGCACGCGGCCGAACGGGCGAGGCCGGTGGGTCAGTCGCCGAGGCCCGCCAGGTCGCGCAGGCGGCGGGCCTGGGCGGCGCGTTCGGCGGTGCGCTGGTCCTCGTAGGAACGGCCGGCGGCACCCTGGAGCAGCGCCTTGGTCTCGATCACCGCATCGCGCGGCGCGGCGAGCAGGGCGGCGCTCAAGTCCCGTACCGCGGCCTCGAGTTCGTCGCCGGGCACGGCGATGTTGGCGAGGCCGATGCGCTCGGCCTCCTGCGCGTGGACGAAGCGGCCCGTGGCGCAGATCTCCAGCGCGCGGGCGTAGCCGACGAGGGAGACGAGCGGGTGCGTGCCGGTCAGGTCCGGCACGAGACCCAGGCTGGTCTCACGCATGGCGAACTGCACGTCCTCGGCGACGACCCGCAGGTCGCAGGCGAGGGCGAGCTGGAAGCCGGCACCGATGGCATGCCCCTGGACGGCCGCGATCGACACGATGTCGCTGCGGCGCCACCAGGTGAACGCCTCCTGATACTCGGCGATGACCGCGTCCAGGTCCTCGTCCGAACCGCGTGCCAGGTCCAGGAAGGACGGCTCTCCGTCGAAGCCCTCGGGCGTGAACGCCTGCCGGTCGAGCCCGGCGGAGAAGGACTTGCCCTCGCCACGCAGGACCACGACCCGCACGTTGCCCGGCAATGACCGTCCGGCTTCCGTCAACGCCCGCCACAGAGCGGGAGACTGGGCGTTGCGCTTCGCCGGGTTGGTCAGGGTCACCGTGGCGACGGCGTCCTCGACGGTGAGCCGTACACCGTCCTTGTCGAACACGAGCACAGAGTCGAGCGAAGTCATGGGGCGCCTCCGGTTCCGGTGCAGCACTGCAAGGCTAAGTGACTGCACAGTAACCACCCGGTCGACCACACGGACGACCGGGTGGCCACCATGAGAACCGGTGGACCCGACGAACCGCGCCCCAGTCAGGCCGAGGCGGCCTTCTTGCCCCGTGTCGCCCCGCCGCGTCCACGCAGCGTGACTCCGGACTCACTGAGCATCCGGTGGACGAATCCGTAGGAGCGGCCGGTTTCCTCGGCCAGCGCCCGGATGCTCGCACCGGAGTCGTACTTCTTCTTCAGGTCTGCCGCGAGCTTGTCGCGCGCGGCGCCGGTCACCCGGCTGCCCTTCTTCAGAGTCTCGGCCACCCGTGCCTCCTCATGGGAAGTGCGCTCTGGACTTCTCATGATCACCCCTCACGGACGTCCTGGCCACCCATTCGACAAGGTCCGTGCCACAAGGTTTGCGGACGCGGAAGGTCCCGCCACGACCGGAATCCCATATTCCGCAGCGCTGGGAGCACGGCCCGGAAGCGCTCAGGCCGGGAAGTACCAGGTCAGCGCCGCGCCGGGGGAACGAGGTCGGCGCGACCCCTGGCGGAAGGATTCCTCAGGGGTCGCGCCGGGGGGTATGAGACGCACTCACTCAGATGAAGGATCACCCATGAGCCGAATGATCCATACCGAGATGATCAGGCGAGGGCCACCAGGTCCTTGTAGTCCGGGCCCCACAGGTCCTCGACGCCGTCCGGGAGCAGGATGATCCGCTCCGGCTCGAGCGCGTCGACCGCTCCCTCGTCGTGGGTGACGAGGACGACCGCGCCCTTGTACGTGCGCAGCGCGCCGAGGATCTCCTCGCGGCTGGCGGGGTCGAGGTTGTTCGTCGGCTCGTCCAGGAGCAGCACGTTCGCCGAGGAGACGACCAGGGTGGCCAGGGCCAGCCGGGTCTTCTCGCCGCCGGAGAGGACCCCGGCCGGCTTGTCGACGTCGTCGCCGGAGAAGAGGAAGGAGCCCAGCGTCTTGCGCACGTCGACGAGGTCGAGGTCGGGCGCGGAGGAGCGCATGTTCTCCAGGACCGTGCGCTCGGGGTCGAGGGTCTCGTGCTCCTGGGCGTAATAGCCGAGCTTGAGGCCGTGGCCCGGGGTGACCTCGCCCGTGTCGGGGGTCTCGGCCCCGGCGAGCAGGCGCAGCAGCGTGGTCTTGCCCGCGCCGTTGAGGCCGAGGATGACGACGCGGGAGCCCTTGTCGATGGCGAGGTTCACGTCGGTGAAGATTTCGAGCGAGCCGTACGACTTGGACAGGCCCTCCGCCGTCAGCGGGGTCTTGCCGCAGGGCGCGGGCTCGGGGAAGCGGAGCTTGGCGACCTTGTCGTTGACCCGGACCGCCTCCAGGCCGGAGAGCAGCCGCTCGGCGCGCTTGGCCATGTTCTGCGCGGCGACGGTCTTGGTGGCCTTGGCGCGCATCTTGTCGGCCTGCGAGTTGAGGGCGGCGGCCTTCTTCTCGGCGTTCTGGCGCTCGCGCCTGCGGCGCTTCTCGTCGGCCTCGCGCTGCTGCTGGTAGAGCTTCCAGCCCATGTTGTAGACGTCGATGGTCGAGCGGTTGGCGTCCAGGTAGAAGACCTTGTTCACGACGGTCTCGACGAGGTCGACGTCGTGGGAGATGACGATGAAACCGCCGCGGTAGGTCTTCAGGTAGTCGCGCAGCCAGACGATGGAGTCGGCGTCGAGGTGGTTGGTGGGCTCGTCGAGGAGCAGGGTGTCGGCGTCGGAGAACAGGATCCGCGCCAGCTCGACCCGGCGGCGCTGACCGCCGGAGAGCGTGTGCAGCGGCTGGCCGAGGACCCGGTCGGGCAGCCCGAGGGCGGCGGCGATGGTGGACGCCTCGGCCTCGGCGGCGTACCCGCCCTTGGTGAGGAACTCGGTCTCCTGGCGCTCGTACTGCCGCATGGCCTTGTCGCGGGTGGCGCCGGAGCCGGTCGCGATGCGCTCCTCGTTCATCCGCATCTTGCGGATGAGGACGTCGAGCCCACGGGCGGAGAGGATGCGGTCGCGGGCCATGACGTCGAGGTCGCCGGTGCGCGGGTCCTGCGGGAGGTAGCCGACCTCGCCGGAGCGGGCGATCTGCCCGGCGGCGGGCATGCCCTCGCCCGCGAGGCACTTGGTGAGGGTGGTCTTGCCCGCTCCGTTGCGGCCGACGAGGCCGATGCGGTCGCCCTTGGCGATACGGAAGGAAGCGGACTCGATGAGGATGCGGGCGCCGGCGCGCAGCTCGATGCCGGAAGCGGTGATCACGGACAGACTCCAGGGCGGGGGTGGACGGCGGAAGGGCTCTCGGGCGGTTCGACGCCGCTAGTGCACGAGGAGAATGGCCATACGGCCAGTCTAACGGGCCCCTGCAACTGCTTTTCGGCCATGCCCACACGACGTACATCACACCCCTTACCGCCCATGCCGGACAAAAGGGGCAAGCCCTGACGGATTCGCCGATACTCGGGCGGAGTGCGGCGGCCACTGCCGCGGCAGAGACGGCAGAGGGTGGTGGCCCATGCAGTTCGACGACGACGCCGACCTGGACACCTCGGAGGTCAAGGACGTCCGCGGCAGTCGCGTCCCGGGCGGCAGGGCGACCGTCGGCGGCGGCATCGTCGGCATCATCGCGCTGATCCTCGGGGTGCTCTTCGGCGTCGGCCCCGAACAGCTCGGGCTCACCTCCGGCGACCCCGAGCCCGTGGCGACCTCCTCCTCGCTGGCCCAGGTCCAGCAGACCTGCCGGACCGGCGCGGACGCGAACACCCGCGAGGACTGCCGGATCGTGGCGGTCGTCAACAGCGTGCAGGACTTCTGGCGGGCGGAGTACGAACGGCGGGGCGGACAGTACGGGGACGCGCGCACGGTGATGTTCTCCAACCGGGTCGCCACCGCCTGCGGCTCGGCCACCTCGGCGGTCGGGCCGTTCTACTGCCCCGGGGACCGGCAGGTCTATCTGGACCTGGGGTTCTTCGACGAGCTGCGGAGCACGTTCGGATCGAGCGGCGGCCCGTTCGCGCAGGCGTACGTGGTGGCGCACGAGTACGGCCACCACGTGCAGAACATGATGGGCACGCTGGCCCGCGCCCAGGACGGGCGCGCCGGCGCGAACTCCAACGCCGTGCGGGTGGAGCTGCAGGCGGACTGCTACGCCGGGGTCTGGGCGCACCACGCGACGACCACGCCGGACGAGAAGACGGGGCGACCCCTGCTGACGAGCCTGACGGAGGCCGACATCCGCGACGGCCTGGACGCGGCGGCCGCGGTGGGCGACGACCGGATCCAGGAGAAGTTCCAGGGCCGGGTGACGCCGGAGAACTGGACGCACGGCTCGGCCGCGCAGCGCCAACAGTGGTTCTCCACCGGTTTCAAGACAGGCGACATGGCGCAGTGCAACACCTTCCGCTGAGCCGCGTCGTTGTCGGTGCCGGATGCCAGACTGAGACCCAGGTCACATTCCGAGGGTTTCAGGCGTATCAGGCGAGAAGGAGTGATCGGGATGGCTGAGGCACCCCACATCTGTCCGACCCTGACCTACGACGACGCGCACGCCGCGATCAAACAGCTCACGGAGGCGTTCGGCTTCACCCGCACCGCGGTGTACGAGGGCGAGGACGGCAAGGTCGCGCACGCCGAGCTGTCGTACGGGAACGGCATGGTGATGCTCGGCAGCAAGGGGACGGGCAGCGAGTTCGACAAGCTGATGGAGGGCTCCGGCCCCGTCGGGGTGTACGTCCACGTGGACGATGTGGACGTACACCACGCGCGGGCGGTGGAGCACGGCATCGAGATCGTCATGCCGCCGAAGGACCAGGACTACGGCTCGCGGGACTACATGGCCCGCGACGCCGAGGGCAACATCTGGAGCTTCGGTACGTACCTCCCGGGAGGCGCGGAGTAGCCGACCCTCACGCTCCCCCGGTGTGGACCTGGAAGGCCGCCCTGCGGACGGCCTTGGCGAGGGCCGGATCGGGGTGGGCGGCGGCGAGGGCCACCAGGACCTGGACCGTACGGGGGTGACCGATGGCCCGGACCTCGTCGAGGAGGGCCGGGACGGTGCCCTGTACGGCGGAGTCGAGGTGGCGGACGAGCAGCGTGCTCTCGCCGTGGTCGGCGACGGCCGCGGCGGTGTCCACCCAGAGCCAGGTGGCCTCCTCGCGGGTGAGCACGTCCGGGGCGTCGTCGGGGTCGGCGCCGTCGTACTCGGCGAGCCAGAGCAGGGCGTAGGGCCGGAGCGACGCCTCCTCCGCGGCGGCCCGGACCTCGGCCTCGGCGGGGGCTCCGACGACCCGGAGCGCCTCGAAGGCGAGACCGCGCAGCAGGGCGTCCTCACCGCGGGCGACGGCGAGGAGTTCCGTGACCGCGCTGGAGAGCGTGCGGGCCGCGAGCCAGGCCCGGTACTCGTCACGGGCCGGACCGGGGGTGAGGCCGGCGCAGCCGCGGAGCATGTCCTCGGCCGACTGCTCGATGTTTCCGGCCGGGCTCTGGGCGGCGACGCAGATCTGCTCCAGCTTGACCCAGACCGCCCAGTTCCCGAGCGGGGTCAGGGTGGCCTGGCCGCGGTCCGCACCCTCGCCGAGGGTCAGGGCGCCTACGGCGGCCAGGCCTTCGAGGGCCCAGTCGAGCAGCGCGGAGAGCCCGTCGGTGCCGGCCGGGGACACGCTGTCGGTGTCGGTGCCCGCCCCCTCGACGGGGACCTCGCAGCGCTCCTCGCGCAGCTCCTCGACCCGCTGCTGGAGCAGGTCGAGAAGAGCGGGGACGTGCACGGGTCCGGCGGAGAGCTGGAGGAGGGAGAGCACCTGGGGGACGGCCTCGACGACCTCGGCCACGGCGCTGGGCGCCACGTCCTCGGGAGCCGGGTGCACGAGGGACCAGGCGTCGAACAGGGCGACCCAGCCGCGCAGCACGGCGGAGTCGTCGCGGTCCCAGGCGTGCAGCCGCCAGCCGGGGCGTGCGGTGCCGCCGTGGAGTTCGACGAGTCCGGCGAGCCTGGCCCGGTCCCAGCCGGCCCGGATCTGGCCGGGCGTCAGGTCCAGTGCGGCGGCGGCGCGTTCCTGGGCCAGGACGGCCTCGGGGTCGCCTGCGGTGCGAGTCGGGGTGCTCGGTGCGGTGCGTGGTGCGGTGCGGGTCGCCTCGGCGCCGCCGTCGACGGCCGCCCAGCGGGCGATCCGTACGGCGTCGGCGAGGACGATCCGTGCCTGTCGGGCCAGTTCCGACCGGGGCGGAGTGCCCTCGGGCGGCCGCGGCGCCGGCCGGGTGCGCCGGGTCGTCACGGCCCGTCGGGCGGTGGCGAGTGCCCGCGGACGGACGAGTCGGAGTCTGGAGTTGCGCGCCAATTGCTCATCAGGCTTTCGAGACGTCACGGAGGCAGTCTTCCCGCTGACGGCCCGAAAGCCCAATCGGAATCGACAGCGCCGGTGGAGCGCCGCCGGACGAGGGGTCGGCGCAGGGGGATGGCGCCCCGAGAGGAAGGGTCGGCGCAGGGGGATGGCGCCCCGAGAGGAGGGTCAGAGCAAGGGGGTGAGGAAGCGGCGCAGGGCCTCTTCGTAGGGGACCGGGTCGGCGTTCCACATCGAGGCGTGCGGGGCGCCGCGGACCGTGTGCAGGGTGACCAGTTCCGGGCGGCGGGCGGCCAGTTCGAGGGAGGGCTCCCAAGGGGCGATCGTGTCGTCGGGGCCGTGGAAGATCAGCGTCGGCACGCGCAGACCGGCGGGGTCGGCGACCTCCTGGAGGTGGGCGCCGTGCAGCCCGGTCCTGCCCTGGGCGGAGCGGACGGCTAGCGGCAGCAGCGGGCCGGGGACGCGGCGGGCGGCGGCGAGGTTGCGCAGGGTGGTCTCCCAGTCGAGGACCGGGGAGTCCAGGACGAGCCCGTGGACCATGTCGCGCAGGCCGGAGTCGGCGGCGGCGTGCAGGGCCATCGCGGCGCCGGTCCCCCAGCCGTGCAGGACGACGTGCTGGGCGCCCTTGCGGACGGCGTAGCGGATGGCGGCGTCGACGTCGCGCCACTCGGAGTCGCCGAGGTGGCCGAGGCCGTCCGGGGAGGGGGGCGCGCCCTCGTCTCCCCGGTAGGCGACGCAGAGGACGGGGATCTGCCGGCGGGAGAGGAAGGGGACGAGGTTGAGGGGGTGCCGGCGGGTGGTGCCGATGCCGTGCAGGGCGATCACCCAGGTGGATCGGGCGCCGGGGACGAGCCAGGCCGGCAGGGCGCCGAGTTCGCCGGGGATCTCGATGTCCTCGTAGTCGACACCGAGCGCGGTGCGCGGGGTGCCGCTGTGGAGCTCGGGGGTGAGACGGACCTTGGCACCGGGTTCCAGGGTGCCGAGCTCGACCCGTTCCAGGCGGCGGACGACGGTGTCCGCGGTGTGCGGCACGCGGTCGAGGACCGGTCCGACGACGGCGTGGACGCCGGGGCCCTCCATCCCGTACGTACCGGGGCGCAGCGAGGCAAGGCTGCGCGTGAGGGTGACCCGGTCGGAACCGGTCGCGTGCACGGTCAGCCGGGGGTCACCGGGCAGTGGGGGTCCGGACGCCGCCTTGAGGGCGGCATCGCTGGCGTACCGGCCGGCCGCGAACGCGGCCGCGCCGACACCGAGCAGAGTGGTGACGGCCGCTGCCGTCGCTGTAGCCGGGCGCACGGTCCCAGTGTCGGCAGGGCGGGAGCGGGCTGCCACCGGACAGACCCGCACGGGGCCGAACCCGCACGGGACCGGACCCGCACGGGGCCACTCGGGAGTGACATGGATCTCCTCGGCGGGTCCCTCGGTCGGCTGACACGGGCCCGGGGGTGTCCAGGGGGTGACATGCGACGAGAGCGACGCAAGTGGAGGAAGTCGCTTCTGTCCCGCAACAGCACGGCTTACCCATGGTTGCGGGGTGACCGCATCGTGGACAGAACCTGCCCCGGGACGCTAAGCGGAATGTCCGGACGCCGGATAGAGACACCATGCAGCCCGACCCAGTTCACCTTCCGTTCACTCAGGTTGCCTACGTTCGTCCAGCCACTGACGTCAAACGATTGCCTGGGTAAATGGAACACATCACGCTGCTGCTCGCGATTGTGGTCGTGACAGCTCTCGTGTTCGATTTCACGAACGGTTTCCACGACACCGCCAACGCGATGGCGACGACCATCTCGACCGGTGCCCTCAAGCCCAAGACGGCGGTGGCCATGTCCGCCGTGCTGAACCTGGTCGGCGCGTTCCTGTCGGTGGAGGTTGCCAAGACGATCTCCAAGGGACTCGTCAACGAGGAGGGCATTCAACCCGAGGTCATCCTCGCCGCGCTCGTCGGCGCGATCCTCTGGAACCTGGTGACCTGGCTGGTCGGCCTGCCGTCCAGCTCCTCCCACGCCCTGATGGGCGGCCTCATCGGCGCGACCATCGCCTCCATCGGCGTCAGCGGCGTCAACGGCGGGACCGTCGTCAGCAAGGTGCTCATCCCGGCGGTCGCCGCCCCCCTGGTCGCCGGTCTGGCCGCGATGTTCGCCGCCCGCCTGACGTACCGCCTCGACAAGAAGGCCGACAAGAAGACGACCGACAAGGGCTACCGGGCCGGTCAGATCGCCTCCGCCGGTCTCGTCTCGCTCGCCCACGGCACCAACGACGCCCAGAAGACCATGGGCATCATCACCCTCGCCCTGGTCGCCGGCGGCATCATCGCCCCCGGCTCCAACCCGCCGGTCTGGGTCATCGTCTCCGCCGGTACGGCGATCGCGCTCGGCACCTACCTCGGCGGCTGGCGCATCATCCGCACGATGGGCAAGGGCCTCACCGACCTCCAGCCGCAGCAGGGCTTCGCCGCCCAGACCAGCGCGGCCACGGTCATCCTGGCCTCCTCCAGCCTCGGCTTCTCCCTCTCGACCACGCACTCCTGCTCCGGCGCCGTCATGGGCGCGGGCCTGGGCCGCAAGGGCGGTGTCGTCCGCTGGTCGACCGCCACCCGGATGTTCGTCGCCTGGGGCCTGACCCTGCCGGCCGCCGGCCTGGTCGGGGCCGGCGCCGAGTACGTCGCCAGCCAGGGCGACTGGGGCGTCTACGCCGTCGCGGCCTTCCTGGTCGCCTCCTGCGTCGCCATCTGGGTCGTCTCCCGCCGCCAGGTGGTCGACCACACCAACGTCAACGACGTCGAGACCGAGCCCGCGGGCGTCGTGACCACCGCCATCGCGGCCGTCACCCCGCCGCCGGCCGGTTCCGTCGCCGCCGTCGCGGACGAGGACCTGAAGACCACCATCCCCTCGCCGGCCCCCGCGGACCCGGCAGCCCCCGCAGCCTCGGCCGCGGTGTAAGGAACGAACGACATGAAGATCGACTGGGCAGCTCTCGGCTCCGTCTTCGGAGTCAGCCTCGTGGCGACCGTCGCCCTCGTGGGCCTCTTCACCCTCGGCATCGTCGGCCTCTCCAAGCAGGAGCAGGCCGCCTCCCAGGGAGGCTCGGCCACCCTGGCTCGCACCGGCGCGTACGCGGCCTTCGCGCTGTGCGCGGCGGCCGTCGCGTACGGGATCTATCTCATCGTGGCCTGACGGGACACGCATCGTCGACCGGGCGGGTCGCACCTTCGGGTGCGGCCCGCCCGTCGTCGTGTCCGCGGGTCCGTGTGGGGCTTCGCACACTGTCCCGCCGCAGGTCAAAGGTGAGTTGACGGGTGTTCGCACAGCGTGGTGGACTTCCGGGGCCATTACGGCGGCAGTAGAGGAAGTCCGGTGCGAATCCGGCGCGGTCCCGCCACTGTGACCGGGGAGTCGATCCCCGGGAGCCAGGAACTCTCACCGCCGGTCACGTCGAGCCAGGGCGCGGACCCTGAGTGAGGACACAGCGCCATGCCCGGCCGCAGTGCAGCCACAGGTGTATTCGCGTACGGCGCCGCCGCCGGTCTGGCCGCGGACCTGATCGTCGGCGACCCCCGCCGCGGCCATCCGGTCGCCGCGTTCGGGCGGGCCGCCGGCTCCGTCGAGAAGCTACTCCGGCGCGACCACCGAGGGTGGGGCGCGCTGCACACCGCCGTCTGCGCCGGCGGTGCCACGGCGGTCGCGGCGCTGGCCGCCCGTACCGTACGCGACCACCCCCGCGCCGCGGTCGCCCTGACCGCCGCCTCCGTCTGGGCCGTCGTCGGCGGTACGACCCTGGGCCGGGAGGCGCGCGCCATCGGCGGGGCCCTGGCCGCCGGAGACCTGGAGGTGGCCCGCGAGCGGCTGCCGCATCTGGTGGGGCGTGATCCGCAGGCCCTGGACGGTCCGGCGATGGCCCGCGCGGTGGTGGAGTCCGTCGCCGAGAACACGTCCGACGCCGTCGTGGGTGCCCTGGTCTGGGGCGCGGTCGCGGGGGTTCCGGGCCTGGTCGGCTTCCGGGCCGTGAACACGCTGGACGCCATGGTCGGCCACAAGTCCCCCACGTACCGGCGCTTCGGCTGGGCCTCGGCCCGGCTCGACGACGTCGTCGGCTGGCCGGGCGCCCGGCTGACCGCCGCGCTCGTGACGGTGGCGGGCGGCGACCCGCGGGGGGCGGCGCGGGCCTGGCGGCAGGACGCGGCCCAGCACCCCAGCCCCAACGCCGGTCCGGTGGAGGCCTCCTTCGCGGGGGCGCTCGGCGTACGGCTCGGGGGCACGCTGTCGTACGGCGGACGGGTCGAGCACCGGCCCGTGCTCAACGGGGAGGGCCGGGCCGTGGAGGTCGGGGACATCGAGCGGGCGGTGCGGCTCTCGCGCCGGGTGACCGCGCTGACGCTGGCGGTGTGTGTGGGTGGACGGCTGGCCGCAAGGGCCATGAAGCGGAGGCGGGCATGAGGGGCGGACCGGGTGGCGGACTGCTGGTCGCGGGGACCACGTCCGACGCGGGCAAGAGCGTCGTCACGGCGGGCATCTGCCGCTGGCTGGTCCGGCAGGGCGTGAGGGTCGCCCCGTTCAAGGGCCAGAACATGTCGCTGAACTCCTTCGTGACGAGGGAGGGCGCGGAGATCGGCCGGGCGCAGGCCATGCAGGCGCAGGCGGCTCGGGTCGAGCCGAGCGCGCTGATGAACCCGGTGCTCCTGAAGCCGGGGAGCGACCGCTCCAGCCAGGTCGTCCTGATGGGCAAGCCGGTGGGCGAACTCAGCGCCCGGGGCTACCACGGAGGGCGGCAGAAGGAGCTCTTCGAGCCGGTGTTGGCGTGCCTGGAGGAGCTGCGGGGCACGTATGACGCCGTGATCTGCGAGGGGGCGGGCAGTCCGGCCGAGATCAATCTGCGGCGCACGGACATCGTGAACATGGGCATCGCGCGGGCGGCTCGGCTGCCCGTGCTCGTGGTCGGCGACATCGACCGGGGCGGGGTGTTCGCCCAGTTCTTCGGCACGACGGCGCTGCTCGCGCCCGAGGACCAGGAGCTGATCGCGGGCTATCTCGTGAACAAGTTCCGCGGTGACGTGACCCTTCTCGAGCCGGGCCTCGACATGCTGCACGGGCTCACCGGGCGCCGCACGTACGGTGTCCTGCCGTACGCGCACGGGCTCGGCATCGACGAGGAGGACGGCCTGCGGGTCTCGCTGCGGGGCGCGGTCCGCGAGTCGGTCGTGGCGCCGCCGGTCGGCGAGGACGTGCTGCGGGTCGCGGTGTGCGCCGTGCCGCTGATGTCGAACTTCACGGACGTGGACGCGCTGGCGGCCGAACCGGGCGTGGTCGTGCGGTTCGTGGACCGGGCCGAGGAGCTCGTCGACGCGGACCTGGTGGTCGTGCCGGGGACCCGGGGGACGGTCAAGGCGCTGGCCTGGCTGCGGGAACGCGGCCTCGCGGACGCGCTGGCACGCCGGGCGGCGGAGGGCCGGCCGGTGCTGGGCGTCTGCGGCGGCTTCCAGGTGCTCGGCGAGCGGATCGAGGACGAGGTCGAGTCGAAGGCCGGCACGGTCGACGGGCTCGGACTGCTGCCCGTACGGGTCCGGTTCGCGGCCGAGAAGACCCTCGCCCGGCCCGTCGGCGAGGCGCTCGGCGAGCGCGTCGAGGGGTACGAGATCCACCACGGCGTCGCGGACGTGCTGGGCGGCGAACCGTTCCTCGACGGATGCCGGGTCGGCGCGGTCTGGGGGACGCACTGGCACGGATCCCTGGAGAGCGACGGTTTCCGCCGGGCGTTCCTGCGGGAGGTCGCGGCGGCGTCCGGACGGCGCTTCGTCCCGGCCCCCGACACCTCGTTCGGCGCGCTGCGCGAGGAGCAGCTGGACCGCCTCGGCGACCTGATCGAGGAACACGCGGACACCGACGCGCTGCTGCGGCTGATCGAGGAGGGCGCGCCGGCCGGGCTGCCCTTCGTGCCGCCGGGTGCGCCGTGACCACGCGAACCGTCGGACATCAACGAATCGAAGGAGTGACCACCCGATGAGCACCCGGTATCCGTTCACCGCCGTCGTCGGCATGGACGACCTGCGCCTTGCGTTGCTGCTCAACGCGGTGAGCCCGGCGGTGGGTGGTGTCCTCGTCCGCGGCGAGAAGGGCACCGCGAAGTCGACCGCCGTGCGGGCGCTCGCGGACCTGCTGCCCGAGGTGCCGGTCGTCACCGGCTGTCGGTTCAGCTGCGACCCCGTCGCGCCCGACGCGCAGTGCCCGGACGGGCCGCACGAGGCCGCGGCGGCCGGCGCGCGCCCCGCGCGGATGGTCGAGCTGCCCGTCGGCGCCTCCGAGGACCGGCTCGTCGGCGCGCTGGACATCGAGCGGGCGCTCGCCGAGGGCGTGAAGGCCTTCGAGCCCGGGCTGCTCGCGGACGCACACCGCGGGATCCTGTACGTGGACGAGGTCAACCTCCTCCACGACCACCTGATCGACCTGCTCCTCGACGCCGCCGCCATGGGCTCCTCGTACGTCGAGCGCGAAGGCGTCTCCGTACGGCACGCGGCCCGCTTCCTGCTCGTCGGCACGATGAACCCCGAAGAGGGCGAGCTGCGGCCGCAGTTGCTGGACCGCTTCGGTCTCACCGTCGAGGTCGCGGCCTCCCGCGAGCCCGAGCAGCGGGTCGAGGTCGTGCGCCGCCGGCTCGCCTTCGACGACGACCCGGCCGCCTTCGCCGCCCGCTGGGCCGGCGAGGAGACCGCGCTGCGGGACCGGATCGTCGCCGCGCGCGTACTCGTCCCGCAGGTGGTCCTCGGCGACGGGGCGCTGCTCCAGATCGCCGCGACCTGCGCCGCGTTCGAGGTGGACGGCATGCGCGCGGACATCGTGATGGCCCGGACGGCGACGGCGCTCGCCGCGTGGGCGGGGCGGACCGAGGTGACGTCCGAGGACGTACGGCAGGCCGCGCTGCTCGCCCTCCCCCACCGCAGGCGGCGGAACCCCTTCGACGCGCCCGGCCTCGACGAGGACAAGCTCGACGAGACCCTGGAGCAGTTCAAGGGCGACGAGGACGACGATCCGGACCCCGGTCCGGAGGGCCCGGGCGGCCCCGGTGGCGGTGGCGGTGTGCCGCCGCAGGGTGAGGGGCCGGACTCCGCGCCCGAGAGCGACCGTGCCGACGGTACGGACGAGGCCCCGGCCCCCGCGCCCGCTCCGGGCAGTGGCGGCGCAGGTGAGCGGGCCGCGGTGCAGGCCGCCGAGCCGTTCCGTACGAAGATGCTCAGCGTGCCCGGGCTCGGCGAGGGCGCGGCCGGGCGCCGCTCCCGGGCCCGTACCGAGCACGGCAGGACGACGGGATCCGTGCGCCCCCGTGGCGCGCTGACCAAGCTCCATCTGGCCGCGACCGTGCACGCCGCCGCCCCGCACCAGAAGGCCCGCGGACGGACCGGCCCCGGGCTCGTGGTCCGCCGGGACGACCTGCGGCAGGCGACCCGCGAGGGCCGCGAGGGGAACCTCGTGCTCTTCGCCGTGGACGCGTCCGGTTCGATGGCGGCGCGGCAGCGGATGAGCGCGGTGAAGGGAGCGGTGCTCTCGCTGCTCCTCGATGCCTACCAGCGGCGCGACAAGGTCGGCCTGGTCACCTTCCGGGGCCGGGACGCCGAGGTGGCGCTGCCGCCGACCTCCTCCGTGGACGCGGCCGCCGCGCGGCTCGAACAGCTCCCGACGGGCGGCCGTACGCCGCTGTCGGCGGGGCTGCTCAAGGCCCATGACGTGCTGCGCGTGGAGCGGCTGCGCGACCCCTCGCGCCGCCCCCTGCTCGTCGTCGTGACCGACGGCCGGGCGACCGGCGGCGGCGCCGACCCCGTGGCGCTCGCCGCCCGCGCGGCGCGGCTGCACGCCTCCGAGGGCACCGCGGCCGTCGTCGTGGACTGCGAGACCGGGCCCGTACGGCTCGGGCTCGCCGGGAGCCTCGCCCGCGAACTGGGCGGCACCGCCGTGACCTTGGACGAACTGCGCGCGGACTCGATCGCCGGTCTCGTCAGGAACGTACAGGCAGAGCACGCAACGAGGAGGGCCGCTTAATGCCGCAGGGACAGCCGACCGTCGTTCCCGACGACGGTCTCACGACCCGTCAGCGCCGCAACCGTGCGCTGGTGATGGTGCACACGGGCGTCGGCAAGGGGAAGTCGACCGCCGCGTTCGGCATGGCGCTGCGCGCCTGGAACCAGGGCTGGCCGATCGGGGTGTTCCAGTTCGTCAAGTCCGCCAAGTGGAAGGTCGGCGAGGAGAACGCCCTCAAGGCGCTCGGCGAGACCGGCAAGGGCGGCACCGTCACCTGGAACAAGATGGGTGAGGGCTGGTCCTGGATCCAGCGCGAGGTCGCCGAGGGCGAGCAGTCCCACGAGGACAAGGCGCGCGAGGGCTGGGAGCAGGTCAAGCGCGACCTCGCCGAGGAGAAGTACAAGTTCTACGTCCTCGACGAGTTCGCCTACCTGCTGCACTGGGGCTGGATCGACACCAAGGAGGTCGTCGAGGTACTGCGCGACCGGCCCGGTCAGCAGCACGTCGTCATCACCGGCCGCAACGCCCCGCAGGAGCTCGTGGACTTCGCTGACCTGGTCACGGACATGTCGAAGGTGAAGCACCCGATGGACGCGGGTCAGAAGGGCCAGCGGGGCATCGAGTGGTAGCACGTCTCGTCATCGCCGCGCCGTCGTCCGGCGCGGGCAAGACCACGGTCGCGACCGGCCTGATGGCCGCGTTCGCCGGCCGTGGTCTGGAGGTCTCCCCGCACAAGGTCGGGCCGGACTACATCGACCCGGGCTACCACGCGCTGGCGACCGGCCGGCCCGGCCGCAACCTCGACGCGTACATGTGCGGTACGGGGCTCATCGCGCCGCTCTTCGAGCACGGGGCGCGCGGCTGCGACCTGGCGGTGGTCGAGGGCGTCATGGGCCTGTACGACGGGGCGGCCGACCAGGGCGAGCTGGCGTCCACGGCGCAGGTCGCGAAGCTGCTCAAGGCCCCGGTGGTCCTGGTCGTGGACGCGTCCTCGCAGTCGCGCTCGGTGGCGGCGCTGGTGCACGGGTTCGCGTCGTGGGATCCGGAGGTGCGGATCGGCGGGGTGATCCTGAACAAGGTCGCGACGGACCGGCACGAGCATCTGCTGCGGGAGGCGCTTGGCGGGTCGGGGGTGCCCGTGCTGGGCGTGCTGCGGAGGGCGCCGGCCGTGGCGACTCCGTCACGGCACTTGGGTCTTGTGCCGGTTGCCGAGCGGCAGGCCCAGGCCGTTGAGGCGGTGGCTGCGCAGGCTGAGCAGGTCCTTGCAGGGTGCGACATGGATGCGCTCTTGGCCCTTGCGCGCAGCGCGCCTGAACTGCACGCGGAGGCGTGGGATCCTGCCCTCGCGGGGCGGCTGACCGCCGGTGAACAGGGTGCCCACCCTTACCCTCCCCCTAGGACTTCGTCCTGGGGGGACCCCCAAGCGGAACAGTTGCCCACAACCACGCCGGTAGTCGCTGTTGCCGGTGGGGCCGCGTTCACGTTCTCGTATGCCGAGCATGCCGAACTGCTCACCGCCGCCGGGGCCGAGGTCGTGACCTTTGATCCTCTTCGGGATGAAGAGCTGCCCCCCGGGACCTCCGGGCTCGTCATAGGTGGGGGTTTTCCCGAGATGTACGGGGCCGAGTTGTCCGCCAACGAGCCGCTTCGTAAGGCCGTTGCCGAGCTCGCCGCCTCCGGGGCGCCGATCGCCGCCGAGTGTGCCGGGCTGCTGTATCTCGCGCGCTCGCTCGACGGGACGCCGATGTGCGGGGTGCTCGACGCGGAGGCGCGGATGTCGGAGCGGCTGACGCTCGGGTACCGGGACGCCGTGGCGGTGAGCGACAGTTCGCTCGCCGCGGCCGGGGCGCGGATGCGGGGCCACGAGTTCCACCGGACCGTGATCGAGCCGGGCGCCGGGGCGAAGGCGGCCTGGGGGCTGCGGCAGCCGGAGCGGCGGCTGGAGGGGTTCGTCCAGCAGGGGGTGCACGCGAGTTACGTGCACACCCACTGGGCGGGCGCCCCGGAGGCGGCCGTGCGGTTCGTGGAGCACTGCGTGAACGGGCCCGTCGCGTGAGATCAGCCGCCGGACACGCCCACCACGAGCCAGATGAAGGCCACGCCCGCCACCGTGCACAGCAGGGTGGAGCGAGCCGGGTGTTCGTGGTGGGCCTCCGGGAGGATCTCGGCGGCGGCGAGGTAGAGCAGGGCGCCGCCGAAGAACCCGAGATAGCTGCCGAGCAGTTCCTCCGGAAGAGTGAAGAGCAGGGTCGACGCGGCGCCGACGATCGGCGCGAGCGCGTCCGCGACCAGCATGACGACCGCCTTGCGACGGGCGTTCCCGTACAGGCTGGTGATCGTGTACGTGTTGAATCCGTCGGCGAAGTCGTGGGTGATGACGGCGAGTGCGACGGTGGCGCCCATGCCGCCGCCGACCTGGAAGGCGGCGCCGAGCGCGATGCCGTCCATGAGGCTGTGGGCGACCATGGCGGCGGCCGCGGTGAGGCCGACCTGGGGGACCCTCTCCCCCGCGTCGACGCCGTGTGCGGCCTGACGGACCGCCAGCAGGCGTTCCACCACGTGCGCCAGGAGGAAGCCTCCGACGAAGAGCAGCAGCGCCTCCGGCACGCCGAAGACCTTGTCGCCCGCGGCCTCCAGTGCCTCCGGCAGGAGGTCGAGTCCGACCACGCCGAGCATCAGTCCGCCGGCGAGGCCGAGGACCAGATGCCGTCGGTCGGTGACGCGCTGCGCCGTCCAGCCGCCGAAGAGCGTCATGAGGAACGCGCCGAGCGCGACGAATACGGCCATGCGCCCTTGCTATCCGATCGGGCGTGCATCGCGCACATCAGCCGCGTCGGTGTGGGGAGGCTGGTCGCATGATCACGGTGATCGGAAGCAGTGCGGGGGCCGACGCGGGCTCCTGGGCGGGCGAGGCGGCCCTGGTGGTGGACGTACGGGGCGACGAGTTGACGGACACGGAGCTCGACCTGGTCGAGAAGCACGTGTCCGGGGGCGGGACACGGGTGGTCGTGCGGGTGCTGGGAGACCCCGGATTCTTCGGGGTGGTACGCACGTTGGAGCAGCGCTTCGGGCCTGCGGAGCTCGAGGTGCGGCCCGGGCCCACGGCCATGGGGCTCGCTTTCGCGCGGCTCGGTCTGCCCTGGGACGACGCGCTCGTGGTGGAGGGCTCGGAGCTGAACCGGGCCGTGAACGTGTGCCGGGCCCATCCGAAGGTGGCCGTGGTGCCCGGGCCCGGGGTGGGTCCGGCGGAGCTGGGCGGGGAGTTGGTGCACCGGGTGGGGTCCCGGACGCTGGTGGTGTTCTCGGCGCTGGGCGATCCGTTCCGTGAGCGCTTCGAGCGGGTGGAGCCCGCGGAGGCGATGTGCCGGAGCTGGGAGGGGGTGAGCCTGATCCTGTGCCTCGACGAGTCGCGGACGGAGGGGCCGCCTCCGATGGTGACGGGTCCGCTGGCGGGGCCGGGCCGATGGGCGTTGCCGGACGGGGAGTTCGGGGCGGACGGCGCGGACGGCGGGTCCGTGCTGCCGTACGAGGCGCGGGCGTTGGCGCTCGCGCGGCTCGGGCCGCAGGCCGGGGACCTGGTCTGGGACATCGGCACGGGCTGCGGCTCCGTGGCGATCGAGTGTGCCCGGCTCGGCGCGGCGGCGGTCGCCGTGGAGAAGACGGCGTCCGGTGTCGAGCGGATCCGGGCGAACACGGCGGCGCACGGCGTGGAGGTGCGGGCGGTGCACGGCGCGGCGCCGACGGTGCTGTCCCATCTGGCCGATCCGGACGGGGTGTTCATCGGCGGTGGGGGCTGTGAGCTGAAGTCGATCGTGCTGGCGTCGGCCCGGCGCGCGCGGCGTGCGGTGGTGGTGGCGGTGACGGCTCTGGAGCAGGTGACGCCGGTCCGCTCGGCGCTGGAGTCCTGCGGGTTCGCGGCCGAGGGGGTGCTGCTGCAGTCCCAGCGGCTGCTCGCGCTGCCGGACGGTTCCTCGACGATGGCCCCGGTGGCGCCCGTGTTCCTGGTGTGGGGCACGCGGTGAGCGGGGCGACGGTGGGGGTCGGGGCCCGCTCGGGGGTGTCGGTGGACGAGGTCCTCGCCCTGGTCGCGGAGGCGCTGCGGGAGGCGGGCGTCACGGCCGGGGACGTGACGGCGGTCGCCACGCTGGAGGCGCGGGCGGCGGAGCCGGGGATCGTGGGCGCGGCCGAGCGGCTCGGGGTGCCTCTGCGGGCGTACGGGGCCGAGGAGCTGGCCGCCGTGTCCGTACCGCATCCGTCCCGGGCTCCGCTGGCGGCGACGGGGACGGCTTCGGTGGCGGAGGCCGCGGCGCTGCTCGCGGCGGGTCCCGGTGCCGAACTTCTCGTACCGAAGCGGAAAACGGAGCGCGTGACGTGCGCTATCGCCCGGTCCCTCCCCTTTCGTCCGAACGAAGATGCCTCCGCCGTACGGTTGTTGCCCCAGGGACAGGGGTACATCGCTGGTCAGACGGAGCCCCGTACACCCCCCACTCACCACCCGACGGCGGCCATGGATACCCACGCGCACAGAGACGTCCACGATCTGCGGCACCACGGTGACGCGGAGGTACGGGACGAGAAGCTGATCGACCTCGCGGTCAACGTCCGGACGCACACGCCGCCGGAGTGGCTGCGCGAGCGGATCGCCGACTCGCTCACAAGTTTGGCGCTCTACCCCGACGGGCGGGCGGCACGGGCCGCCGTCGCCGAGCGGCACGATCTGCCGGCCGGGCGGGTGCTGCTGACGGCCGGGGCGGCGGAGGCGTTCGTGCTGCTCGCCCGGGCGCTGCCGGTGCGGCGGCCGGTGGTGGTGCATCCGCAGTTCACCGAGCCGGAGGCGGCGCTCCGGGACGCCGGCCACGAGGTGGGCCGGGTGCTGCTGCGCGAGGAGGACGGCTTCCGGCTCGATCCGGCGGCGGTTCCGGAGGACGCGGACCTGGTGGTGATCGGGAACCCGACGAACCCGACGTCGGTATTGCACCCGGCGGAGACGATCGCCTCGCTGGCGCGCCCCGGGCGGACGCTCGTGGTGGACGAGGCGTTCATGGACGCGGTGCCGGGCGAGCGGGAGTCGCTGGCCGGGCGCACGGACGTGCCGGGTCTGGTGGTGCTGCGGAGCCTGACGAAGACCTGGGGTCTCGCCGGCCTGCGGATCGGTTACGTCCTCGCGCACCCGGAGACGATCGAGACCCTTGCCACGGCGCAGCCGCTGTGGCCGGTGTCGACGCCGGCTCTGGTGGCGGCGGAGGCGTGCATGTCGCGGGCGGCGCTCGCGGAGGCGGAGTTCGCGGCGCACCGGATCGGGGTGGAGCGGGCCCATCTGCTGGCGGGGCTCGCGGAGTTCGACGAGGTCCGGACGGTCGAGGCGGCGGAGGGACCGTTCGTCCTGATCCGGGTCGACCGCGCGGACGAGGTGCGGGAACGGCTGCGGGCGCTCGGCTTCGCGGCGCGGCGCGGTGACACCTTCCCGGGTCTGGACCGGAACTGGCTGCGGCTCGCGGTCCGGGACCGGGTCACGACGAACCGTTTCCTGCAGGCCCTGGACCAGGCCCTGTTGATCACGGGCTGATCATGGGTGGAGGGCGGTGGCACGACCACCGCCCTCCACTTCCCCGCTCCCCCCTCGGGTTCGGTCAGCTGCGGGCGCGGACGCGCGCCAGGACGAGCGCTCCGCCGCCGACGCCGAGCAGGAGGGCGGCGCCGCCGGCCAGGTACGGCGTCATCGAGCTGCCGCCGGTCGCGGCGAGGTTCTGGTCGGCCGGGTCGGAGCCGCCGTTCTGGGTCGTCACGCCGCCGTCGTCGGTGGGCTCGGCCGAGGGCTCCTTCGAGGGCTGCTCGCTCGGCTGCTCCGTGGGCTTCTCGGTCGGCTTCTCGGTGGGCTGGGTGCCCTTCGGGGTCTCGCAGGTCGCCTCCGCGAGCGTCACCACACCGTTGACCTCGGCCACGCCGAGCTTCAGCGGGTCGACCTCCACCTTCAGCTCCAGGGCGGTGGCGGCCGCGGTGCGCGAGGTGGTGGAGGTGCGGGACAGGTCGAGGGTCACCTCGCCGATGCCCGGCACGGTGACCTTGGTCTGGCCGCCCGTCGACAGGGTGGTCTTCTTGCCGAAGACGGTCACGTGCCCGAGGACGTTGGACTCGGCGACCGGCTGCTTGCCGGACTCGCAGACCGCCTTGGAGGTGACCTTCTCGACCTCGATCAGGGAGAGTGCGCGGATGCCCGGGACGTGGACCCGCGCCTTGGCCAGGTTCACGTACCCCTCGGCCTTGTTCCCCTCCACCGTGGCCGTCGAGGTGGCGACATCGGCGCGCAGGATGTCGATCGGCTTGCCGTTCTCGGCACCCTCGACCTTCACGGTCAGCGCGGTCCTGTTCTCGCTCTCCGGCGCCTTGACCTCATTGAGGGAGGCCCGCAGCGGCACGTTCACCGACTTGCCGAGCAGGGAGACGTCGAGGCCGGTCCGCAGGACGACGGCGGTCGCGCGCCCTTCGCCACCCGTGGCGTGCGCCGCGGGGGCCAACAGGACCACGGGGCCGACGGCCAGCGCGGCGACGGTCGCGGCGGCCGCGGTACGGCGTACGGGCATGCGGAAGGTGTTGCTGTTCAAGATGGTGGAACCCCCACAAGAGACATGGCGTCGCCGGCCGCTCACCACGGGGACACGGGGTCGGCGCGGCGTCGGCGACTTGAGACACCGGAATCTTTACGCACGGAGAGTGAACCGGCAGACACCTGACGTGAGTTCACTCCAAAGGGGGGTTTCCGCGCCCATATTCGATTCTTTCGGCACACGCGTTCCCGCGCGCCCCGCGCGTTGCGTATCGCGCGGGCGCACGCGTGAAGTGTTTCAACGAGATGCGCCGCCGCCGGGTAACGGACCGTCAACCTGACGCGGGCGGGGGCGTCGCCCGCGTGGCTCAGGTGGCGCGCCAGTAACCGAGGGAGTGCACCCGCTCCTTGGGGAGCGCGAGCTCCTTGCGCACGTACGTGGCGAGGGTGCGGGTGGTCGCCGTGTCGCAGGCGATCCAGACGTACGGGTCGCTCCCGAGCAGCTCCGGCAGCTCGGCCCGCACGCGCTCGACGAGCGCCGCGCCGCCGCCCTTGCGCGGGACCCGGCGCAGCTCGTGCCGGTCCGCGTCGAGGCGCAGCGGCAGGTCCTCGTCGGCGTCGTGGGAGGTCTCGAACCAGAGGATGGCCGGAACGTCGGGCGCGGAGTCGAGGAGGGAGTTGATGGCGGGCAGCGAGGCCGGGTCGCCGATCACCAGCATCCTGTCGGGGCGCGGCTCCGGGGCGGTGAAGCCGGTGCCCTGAAGGGTCGCCTCGATGGTGTCGCCGGGGGCGCAGGAGCGGGCCCAGTCGCTGGCGGCGCCGTCGTGGAGGGCGAACTCCAGACTGAAGGTGCCGGCGTCCCGGTCGGGGTCGACCAGGGTGTAGGCGCGCTGGTGCGGCTTGCCCGCGTTCTCGAACCAGAGCCGTACCCACATCGTCGGATGGACGCCGGCGGCGGCGAGGAGCCCGCCGTCCGTCATGTGCACCCGGCGGTAGTGCTCGGTGACCCGCTCGGCCCCCGTCACGGTGAATGTGAAGTCCCGCCCCCGGAACAGCTTGAGGACCACACCCTCCCAGCCATGCCCCACCGCACTCTCCTCCCCTGTGAAGCTGTAGATTAATTTAGGTCAGCCTAACCTAAGAAGCACGGATGGGATCGGGATCGGATTGAGCATCGAGGTCTACCGGGACGATCGGGGCGTACCGCACCTGCGGGCCGCCGATCCTGAGGAACTCGCCTTCGCCCAGGGCCGGGTGACCGCGGTGGACCGGGCCTGGCAGCTGGAGGTGGAACGGCACCGGGCGCAGGGCACCACGGCGTCGTTCCTCGGGGCGGGCGAGGCCGGCTGGGACGCCTTCGTACGGCGGGCCCGGCTGGCCGACACCGCGCGCCGCTGCTTCGACCGGCTCGACGCCGGGACGGCGCGGTGGGTGCGGGCGTACGTGGACGGGGTCAACGCGGGGCTGCCGGAGGGCGCCGGCCGGGCACCCGAGTTCGCGACGACGGGGCTCGCACCGGGGCGCTGGGAACCGTGGACGCCGCTGGCGGTCTGGCTCTCCACCCACATCCTCTTCGCGGGCTTCCCCACCAAGCTGTGGCGGGAGGAGGTCGCGCGCCGGCTCGGCGAGGAGTGGACGGAGCTGTTCGCCACCGACGGACCGGGGACGGCCGGCTCCAACGGCTGGGTGGTGTCCGGTGACCGCACGGCGAGCGGCGCGGCGATCGTGGCGGGCGATCCGCACCGCTTCATCGAGGCGCCCGGGGTGTACCAGCAGATCCGGCTCGCGTGCCCGGAGTACGACGTGCTGGGCATCGCCGTACCGGGCGTCCCGGGCCTCGCCCACTTCGGGCACACGGGTCGGGTGGCCTGGGCGATCACCAACGCGATGGCCGACTACCAGGACCTGTACCGGGAACGGCTGCGGCAGACCGCGGACGGGGGCGTGGAGGCCCTCGGCCCGGAGGGCTGGCGCCCGGCGGCGGTGCACGTGGAGACGGTGGAGGTCGCGGGCGCGGAGCCGGTCGTGATCGAGGTGATCGAGACGGAGCGGGGGCCGGTGATCATCGGCGCGGCCGCGGGTGCGGGCGCCGGTGCCGGCGGCGATGGCGCCGATGGCCCCGCCTCCTGGGAGGCGATCAGCCTGCGGTACCCGCCGAGGGTCACCGGCGAGCTGGGCTTCGGCGTCCTGCCCGCGCTGCTCACCGCCCGCACCGTCGCGGACGTGGACCGCGCGGTCGACGGCTGGGTCGAGCCGGTCAACGTCCTCATGGCGGCGGACGTGGACGGCGGCCTGCTGCACCGGGTGGCGGGGTACGTCCCCGTGCGCGACCGCGCCAACTCCCTCCGAGTGGTCCCGGCCTGGGAGGCCGCCCACAGCTGGCAGGACGGGCGGGCCGCGACGCCCCGCGCAGAGGTCGAGGGCCACGCCGTCATGGCCAACGCGCGGGGGCTGGCGGCTCCCCTGGGCGTCGAGTTCTCCCCCGGGCACCGCGCGGCGCGGATCGACGCGCTGCTCGCCGCCTCGAAGACCTGGACGCCGGAGGCGATGACCGCCGTCCACACGGACACCGACAACCCCTCGGCGGCGCGCCTGCTGGCAGCGATCCGAGCGGCGGGCGCGGCGGACGGGCCCGGGCAGGACTCCGAAGCCGCGGCCCCGGTGGGCGGCACTCCGCTCGCCCCTGACGCCGCCGGCAGCGGGCAACGCCCGGAGACCGACACGGCGGACGGGCTCGCCCCGGTGGGCGGCACTCCGCTCGCCCCGCAGGCCGCCGACGCGGCGGAGGGGCTCGGGCAGGCGCCCGGGGCCGCTCTCGCGGCCGCGCCGCTCTCCCCCGCCGCGGCCGCCGTTCGGGCGCGGCTTCTCGCCTGGGATCGGCGGATGGACGCGGAGAGCGTCGACGCCGGGCTGTACGCCGCCGTGCGCGGGGCCGTCGTGCGGGGGGTCGCCGGGCATGCGGCGTTCGCGGCGCTGCGGGAGCCCGCCCCGCATCCCGCGCTGTTCCAGCCGTGGCTGGCGCTCGGGCCGCGCGTGGCCTTCGCGCTGGAGACGCTGCTCGTCGCCGGGCCCGTACCGGCCGAGGACATCGCGGAGATCGTCCGGGCGGCCCTGGAAGAGGTCGCCGCCGGGGAGGAGCCGCCCGCATGGGGCGTGACGCACCGGCTCGCGCCCTGGCAGGCGCTGCCCGACGCGGACGACGCCGCCGACGCGCGGTGGCCGGGCCTGGCCGGGGACCACGACTGCGTGCTGTCCACGTCCAGCGTGCCCGGGTTCACCGACCGCGCCGCCCGGGCCTCGGCCGCCCGCTACGTCTGGGACCTCGCCGACCGCGACAACAGCCTCTGGGTCGTGCCGTTCGGCGCCTCCGGCGTCGCCGGCGATCCCCACCACCGCGACCAACTCCCCCTGTGGCTGCGCGGCGATCTCGCCGCCGTCACCACCGACTGGCACCACCTCAGCAAGGAGCTTCCGCATGACGACCACTGAGCCGGGCAGACCCGTTCACCTCCAGGACGTCGAGGGCTTCGGCACCGTCCGGATCGACCCCGTCGACCCGGACCGCGACGCCGCCCTCATCCACGGCTGGGTCAACGAGGACCGCGCCCGCTTCTGGGGCATGGGCGGAACGACCGTCGACCAGGTGCGGGACATCTACGCGCACCTCGACTCGCTCACCACGCACCACGGTTTCCTGGTCCGCCGCGACGGCGAGCCGGTGGCGCTCTTCCAGACGTACGAGCCCGAGGCCGACCGGGTCAGCGAGTGCTACGAGGTGCGGCCCGGCGACATCGGGGTGCACATCCTGATCGCACCGGCCACCACCCCCGAACGCGGCTTCTCCGGCGGGCTGCTCACCGCGCTGATCGACTTCACACTGACCGGACGCACCCGGATCGTCGCCGAGCCGGATGCCGCGAACGAGAAGGCGATCGCCCTGCTGGTGCGCGCCGGGTTCGAGCTGGGCCCGGAGGTCGTGCTGCCGGAGGTGGACCTGCCGGAGGTCTTCATCCCGGAGAAGAAGGCGCGGCTGGCGTTCCTGACCCGCTGACGCACGGCCCCGTGGGGCGCCCCACGGGGCGCCCCCGGGTCAGCCGATCACGCGTCCGTTGACGATCACCCGACGGGGCGCCGCCAGGGCGCGGACGTCCGCCCGCGGGTCCTCCCCGTAGACGACGAGGTCCGCCGGGGCGCCCTCCTCCAGGGAGGGGCGGCCGAGCCACTCCCGCGCGCCCCAGGCCGTCGCCGAGAGGGCGTCGAGCGGGGGGATGCCGGCCTTGACCAGTTCCTCCACCTCGGCGGCGACCAGGCCGTGGGCCAGGGAGCCGCCCGCGTCCGTGCCGACGAAGACCGGGACGCCCGCGTCGTACGCCGAGCGGACCGTGTCGTACCGGCGCTCGTACAGCCGCCGCATATGCGCCGACCAGCGCGGGAACTTCTTCTCGCCGCCCTCCGCGAGCTGCGGGAAGGTGGCGATGTTGACGAGCGTCGGGACGATCGCGACACCCCGCTCGGCGAAGAGCGGGATCGTCTCCTCGGTGAGTCCGGTGGCGTGCTCGATGCAGTCGATGCCCGCTTCCACCAGGTCCCGCAGCGAGTCCTCCGCGAAGCAGTGCGCGGTGACCCGTGCTCCGAGCCGGTGGGCCTCGGCGATCGCCGCCTCGACCTCGGCGCGGGGCCAGCAGGCGCCCAGGTCGCCCGACTCCCTGTCGAGCCAGTCTCCGACGAGCTTGACCCAGCCGTCGCCGCGTCGGGCCTCCTGTCCGACGTACGCGACCAGGTCCGAGGGCTCGATCTCATGGGCGTAGTTACGGATGTAGCGGCGGGTCCTGGCGATGTGGCGGCCCGCGCGGATGATCTTCGGCAGGTCCTCGCGCTCGTCGATCCAGCGGGTGTCGGACGGCGAGCCCGCGTCCCGGATCAGGAGCGTGCCCGCGTCCCGGTCGGTCAGCGCCTGCTTCTCGCTCGTGCCGGCGTCGACCGGGCCGTGCTGGTCGAGGCCGACGTGGCAGTGGGCGTCGACGAGGCCCGGCAGGGCCCAGCCCTCCACGGTCAGCGCGTCGCCGGACGGCCGGGTGTACGTGATCCGCCCGTCGACGGCCCACAGCTCGTCCCGTACGTCCTCCGGGCCGACGAGCACCCGCCCCTTCACATGCAGCACCACGCGATCGCTCATGTCTGCACTCTACGAGGGGCGGGCGCCCCGCTACAGACGGGTCATTCGTCGATCGCCGCGCCGAAGCGGGCGTCCACGGCCGGCCCCCCGAGCGAGCCGGCCGAGTACGTCCACGAACCCGCCGCCGTCGGCCCTCCCGTACCCGCCGAGAACACCCACACGTGACCGTCGTCGGTGTTCTCGCCGGGCGCCGCGGCCAGCATGCCGAAGCGGCCGTCGCGGTCGGGGTCGACCAGCCGGACCTGGCCGCCGAACCGGTCGGCCCGCTC
Source organism: Streptomyces sp. NPDC059875 (assembly GCF_042731085.1). Taxonomy (NCBI): domain Bacteria; kingdom Bacillati; phylum Actinomycetota; class Actinomycetes; order Kitasatosporales; family Streptomycetaceae; genus Streptomyces; species Streptomyces sp. NPDC059875. The sequence continues at coordinate 89,315 of NZ_JBHWJZ010000023.1, read as the reverse complement.
GACCACGCCCGGCACGGACGCCGAGTCCTGCGTCCACCACAGGGCGCCGGTGCCGGTGAGTCCGGCGCGGGCGCCGCGCAGGACCGTCACCATGCCCGCGTCGGCGACCGTACCGATGTCCTCCCCGGGCGCGCCGATCGCCACGTCCGCGTGGCCGTCGCCGTTCGTGTCCGCGACGGAGAGGTCGGAGCCCCAGCCGTCACCGCGCTCCGAGGCGCCGGGCACGCCCGGGGAGTCCTGGGTCCACCAGCGCGGCGGGGTGCCCGGGCCCTCCACACCGGCGGGTCCGGCCGGGCTGCCGAGGTAGACGCCGACCATGCCTCCGGTCGTCGTCTCGCCGCCGTCGTCCGGGCTGTGCGGCTCACCCGTGACGAGGTCGTCGTAGCCGTCCGCGTCGATGTCACCGGAGGCGGTGACCGGTCCGCCGCGCAGTTCGCGTTCGAGGTACAGCGCGTCGGCGTGGCCGGAGAAGTACCAGGACCATCCGTACCCGGGTTCGCCGCCGGTGCTGACTCCGCTGATCACCAGGTCGGCGAAGCCGTTGTTGTCGTAGTCGCCGGTCGTGACGGACTTCGCGACGATGTCGCGCGGCGGGTCGTCGGCGGCCGCCGGGGAAGGCCGGGCGGCGCTCGGTGTCAGCCGGACGGCCCGGCCCTGGCGGGCGGCCGCGCCCGGCCGCGGGGCCGAGGCGTACTGGTGCCACTCCGCGTACCGGCTGTCGAGCACGATCAGCTGGTCGCCCGGATACTCGGCGGTGAAGCGGGCCGCGGCGAAGGCCGAGCCGAAGCGGGCCCCGGCCGTGGGGCCGAGGAGGCTGTCCAGGCCCTGGCTGCGGGTGCCGACGAGTCCCTGCGGAGAGCCCCAGAGGATCACGGCACCGCCGGCGTCGACCGTGGTGCCGATGTCCTCGCCGGGGACGCCGACGATCGCGTCGTCGTAGCCGTCGCCGTCCAGGTCTCCGGTGGCGACGGCCTGGCCGAAGGCGTCCGCGGTCTCCGCGGTGCCGGGGACGCCGGCGGTGTTCTGGCTGAGGACCGCGGCGCGGGTGGTGCCGATGCCGCGGGACGAGCCGTACTGGACGGTGACGAGGCCGGCGCCCCGCTTCCCGCCGACGGTCGCGCCCGGCGCGCCGACGAGTACGTCGTCGTGGCCGTCTCCGTCGAAGTCGCAGTTGCGGTCGGCGGCGCGGGTGCTGCCGGGGACCCCGGCATGGGCGGTGGGCGCGGTGAGGATCCCCGCGCCCGCGACGAGAAGGAAGGTGGCTGCGGTGACAGCGATGTTGCGGTGCTTGCGCATGGAGCGGCTCCTGGATGCAACAGAGGATCCGGGCGGCTGCGGGGGTGTCCGGAAAGGGCCCGTCCCTTGTCCGTCGCGTGGTTCGACAGCTGATGCACCTTCAGGGTTGTACGCGCGTGATGCCCTGTTTCGGAGCGGAGTCGCACGAAGGTCCGGAGCACCGCTCGGTACCCTGAACCGACGCTCGACCCTCCGCACCACCGATAGCTCGACCCTCCGCGCCACCCATAGCTCCACCCGTAGCTCCACCAGCACCGAACTGATCCGAAGAAGGCACCGCCGTGACCGTGACACACCCGCTTCTGGACCTGGCCCCGCTGACCGCCGCGCACTTCGCGTCCATCGAGCGGCGCGTCGCCGCCCTGCTCTCGACCGAGCAGGACGTGGTGATCACCCAGGGCGAGGCGCTGCTGCCCCTGGAGGGGTGCATCCGCAGCGGGGCCCGGCCCGGCTCGACGGCGCTGAACATCGTGACGGGGCCGTACGGTCAGACCTTCGGCAACTGGCTGCGGGACTGCGGCGCCACGGTCGTGGACCTGGAGGTGCCCTTCCACACCGCGGTGACGGCCGCGCAGGTGGAGCGGGCGCTTGCCGAGCGCCCGGAGATCGACTTCGTGTCCCTGGTGCACGCGGAGGCTGCCACCGGCAACACCAATCCGGTCGCCGAGATCGGCGCGGTCGTGCGGGCGCACGGCGCGCTGTTCTACCTGGACGCGGTGGCGTCGATCGGCGCCGAGCCGGTGCTGCCGGACGCGTGGGGCGTCGACATGTGCATCATCGGCGCGCAGAAGGCGATGGGCGGTCCGGCAGGCGTCTCCGCGGTCTCGGTCAGCGAGCGCGCGTGGGAGCGCTTCGCCGCCAACCCGCAGGCGCCGCGCCGTTCGTACCTCTCCCTCCTGGACTGGAAGGAGCGCTGGATCGACGGCGGCCGCAAGGCGCTGCTGCACGCTCCGGCGCAGCTGGAGATGCTGGCCCTCGAGGCGTGCGTGGAGCGGATCGAGGCCGAGGGCCTGGCCGCGCTGATGGCCCGTCACGCCGCCGCGGCCGCGGCCACCCGGGCGGGGGCGCTGGCCCTGGGCGGCGGCCTGGAGCCGTACGTCCTCGAGGCGAGGGACGCGGCTCCGGTCGCGACGACACTGCGTTCCCCGGCGGGCGTGGACGCCTCGGAGCTGGTCGCGAAGGCGCTGGCGGCCGACCCGTCCCTGCCGCTGATCGCGGGCGGCGGGGCGCTGTCGAAGGAGATGATCCGGGTCAATCACTACGGCGTGGACGCGACTCCGGGCGCGGTCCAGTCCTCGCTGGCGGCACTGGGCGCCGCGCTCGGCGAGACGGGCCGCACGGTGGACCTGGAGGGCGCCCGGCGCGCGGTGACGGAGGCGTGGGGATAGGACCTGTCCGGCGGATCAGGGTCGGACAGGCCCTGGGGAGCCGCCCGGGTCAGCGCCCCTTCTCGTAGCGCAGCGTCTGCTCGGCGTTGAGCTGTTCGACGAGCGTGAAGACGGCGACAGCCAGCCGCTTCAGCTGCGTCGTGGGTACGTTGTCCTTCATGCGCCGCAGCTCGGCGACGATCGCTTCCTGGTCGCCCTGGGGGCCGACGAGGTTCTGCTGCTTGCCGAGGGCGCCGAGGGACTTGTGGACGGCTTCCGCGCTCTCCTGGTCGACCATGCCCTGCTCGGACTCGGCCAAGTGCTCCCAGTTCTTGAGCAGATCGATGCCGTCCGGCAGCGCGCTCAGCCATTCCGTGCGGGTCAGATCGATGGTGGTCCGGGTGCGGTCGTTGGCGAGACCCCGCTCGACGTCGTTGCCGAAGACCCGGGCGCCACCGTTGCCGTCCATGCCCGCGGCCCGCAGGACCAGCGCGACGAAGCCGGCCGAGTTCGCCTTGAAGTGGCCCGTGAGGTTCGGCGGCAGCAGGCTGAAGGCGTGGGCGAAGTCCGTACGGGCCATCAAGGCCCCTGCGATCGACTTGGCGTTGGATCCCGCCTGGAGGTTCTTCCCCTGCATCAGGTACGCGGCCAGGTGCATGACGAGCCCGGTGAGCGCTTTCGTGTCGGACCTCGACATCTCGAAGCCGAGCTGCGGCACCAGCGCGTCGATCGCGGTGTCGGCACCGGCCCGTGCCGCGGCGAGGTCGCCGAGACCGCCCGCCGACAGGTCGGTGGACGCCTGCTTGCGACCCTTGACCCGCCCCTTCCCGAACACGGGGAGCCGCTCCACCAGGCTCATGGGCTTGCGGTTGTCGAGATAGTCGATCAGCTTGGGCAGCCGCTCCAGGCGCGCCCCGAGCGTTGCCTGCGGAGCGAAGCTCAGGAGGTTGCCGTCCGGGTAGATCCGCAGGTCGGGCACGGGGGTCCCGCCGCCCGCGGTGATGTCCTCGGAGGGGATGAACCCATGGCTCCGGCGGCTGTCGAGGTAGGAGGCCATGGCGGTCACGTCGTCCATGACCGTCCCGACGTCGGCGAGCGAGGTGAGCGGGTCGGTGATCCACTCCAGGTTCGAGCCGCCGGTGGGGCTCGCGTCCGCGGTCAGGTCGAACTTGGTGCCCTTCACGACGAGTCCGTTGACCCGCCCCTTGCCGAGGTTCTCGCCCGCCAGGGGCTCCTCGGACACATCCCCTCTGATCAGCAGGGTCGATATCAGGCCCGTGCGCTCGGCCTCCTTGACGTCGAGGTCCTTCAGACGCTGCTCGCCGGCCGCGTTCAACAGTCCGTCGTCGCCGAACCACCGCGACCGGAGCCCGTCCACGCGGCCCGCTCTCACCTCGTTGCGCTCGTCCTCGCCGAGGCGCGGATGGTACGCCGACCAAGGGGAGAGGAAGGCCTCCAGGATCTTGGCGTCGATCAGCCGCAGACGCTCCTGGGCCCGCAGGTCGCGGACCGCCTCGGAGTCCTCCTCCATCCTGCGTACGTTCCACTGGGCCTCGAACTCGAACCCGACGGCGCGCTGCACCGCTGGTGCCGTCCCGGTCGTCCCGGTCGTCCCGGTCGTCCCGGTCGTCCCGGCTGTCCCGGCTGTCCCTGCCGTGCGGGCCGAGCCCGAGCCCGCTCCCGTGTGCCCGTCGGCCCCTTCCTGGTGCGCGGAGGGCAGCGGCGCCGCCATCACCCGCGTCGCGTTCGCCTCTGCGGCCCGCTCGAAGCGGTCGGACGGGTCGCTCACGCGCAGTCCGTCGCCGCTTTCGGTGCCGGAGACGGGGCCTTGCCGTTGCTGGATGACGTGCGTCAGCTCATGGGCGAGGGTGTGCTTGTCGGCGCCCCCCGAGCCGATCACGACGTGGTCGCCCGAGGTGTACGCGCGGGCGCCCAGCTCCGCGGCCGAGCGCTGGGCGGCGGCGCCCGTGTGCAGACGTACGCCGGAGAAGTCCGCACCGAGGCGCGCCTCCATCTCGGTGCGCAGCGGCGCCTCCAGCGCGCGGCCCGACGAGCGGAGCACGGTGTGCGCGGCGGCGCGCTGCACCGACGCCCCGTGCGCATGATCGGCGGCGTGAGCGTGACCGTCGCCGTGGCCGTGCTCGTGGCCGTGCTCGTGGCCGTCGGCATGGCCGTCCTCGTGGCCGCGCCGTTCGGCGAGCATCGCGGTCACGGCCCGGTTCCCGACCGTGCGCTGCAGGGCGAGGAGGTGCTGGGGCGAGAACGTCCCCGGGACGTGCGCGGGGGTGGCGGGCGCCGAGTGCCGCGTCGACCGCTCCGGTTCACGGCGATCCCGGCCGGGCTCCTGAACGCGCATGGCATCTCCGTTGATTCCGACAGCGTCACGAAGGTCGGTGACCCAGGATCACGGCCCGCGGGGCGTCGCGGAAGCACCCTGCGGGCAACGGCCGGGCACACATCCTGCCCTCGCCGTGCGATTCCGCCCCCGTCGCCCGCTCGGGTGCAGCATTCAACCCAGAGCATTCTGCTTTTCCACTGAATTCCGGCGCGCATTCTCCAAGCGAATTCCCCGTGCACCTTCCGCGCTTCTTCTGCCCGGTTTCCCTGGCCCTAAACGCAAAGGTTTCATCAGCGTTTCCGACGCAATCCGAGCTTGTGACCGACTCCACATCCCGCCCGATTAGGGAGGATATATACGGGCAAACATGCGGAGATTCGTGCCCGCGCGAATAACACACACAGCAGCGCCCGCCCAGCCCTTCGCCACATGCAATCCGAGAAATCGATCGGTAAATTCCCTCGCTATGACCGCAGCACAAGCAGCCATGACACTGGAAAGCCCACGCGTGGAGGACGGAGCCGCGATCTGGCGCATCGCCCGCGATTCCGAGGTACTGGACCTGAACTCCCCGTACAGCTATCTGCTGTGGTGCCGCGACTTCGCCGCCACCTCGCTGGTCGCGCGCGCCGCCGACGGCGAACCGGTCGCCTTCGTCACCGGATACCTGCGCCCGGACCGCCCGGGCACCCTCGTCGTCTGGCAGATCGCCGTCGACGCGGCGCACCGCGGGCGGGGCCTGGCGGGCGTACTTCTCGACGCGCTCACCGCGCGGGTCGCCCCCGCCTCCCTGGAGACGACCGTCACCCCCGACAACACGGCTTCCGGCCGGCTCTTCACCTCGTACGCCGCACGACACGGGCTCCCCCTGGAGCGCGAAGTCCTCTTCGACGGGGGCCTGTTCCCCGACGCGTCGGACGACACCTCGGGCGGCGCCGACCATCTGCCCGAAGTACTGCACCGCATCGGCCCCTTCCACTCCCCCGGAGCATCGCTGTGACCATCACCCCTCCCGAACTGAGCGTCTTCGAGACCCTGGAGTCGGAGGTGCGCAGCTACTGCCGCGGCTGGCCCACCGTCTTCGACCGCGCGCAGGGCGCCCGACTCACCGACGAGGACGGGCACGAGTACCTCGACTTCTTCGCCGGAGCCGGCTCGCTCAACTACGGCCACAACAACCCCGTGCTGAAACGGGCCCTGATCGACTATCTGGAACGCGACGGGATCACCCACGGTCTCGACATGGCGACCACCGCCAAGCGGACCTTCCTGGAGACCTTCCAGGAGGTCGTGCTGCGGCCGCGCTCGCTGCCGTACAAGGTGATGTTCCCGGGGCCGACCGGCACCAACGCCGTGGAGTCCGCGCTGAAACTGGCCCGGAAGGTGAAGGGCCGCGAGTCGGTCGTGTCCTTCACGAACGCGTTCCACGGAATGTCGCTGGGCTCGCTCGCCGTCACCGGCAACGCCTTCAAGCGCGCCGGGGCGGGCATCCCGCTGGTCCACGGCACGCCGATGCCGTTCGACCACTATCTCGACGGCCAGGTCCCGGACTTCCTCTGGTTCGAGCGGCTGCTCGACGACCAGGGCTCCGGACTGAACAAGCCGGCCGCCGTGATCGTGGAGACGGTGCAGGGCGAGGGCGGAATCAACGTGGCGCGGCCCGAGTGGCTGCGGGCGCTCTCCGACCTGTGCCGGCGCCAGGACATGCTGCTGATCGTCGACGACATCCAGATGGGCTGCGGCCGCACGGGCGCCTTCTTCTCCTTCGAGGAGGCCGGCATCACCCCGGACATCGTCACGCTGTCGAAGTCGATCAGCGGCTACGGGCTGCCGATGTCGCTCTGCCTGTTCCGGCCGGAGCTGGACGTGTGGGAGCCGGGCGAGCACAACGGCACGTTCCGCGGCAACAACCCGGCGTTCGTCACCGCGGCGGCCGCCCTCGACACGTACTGGGCCGACGGCCAGATGGAGAAGCAGACCCTCGCGCGCGGCGAGCAGGTCGAGCAGGCGCTCCTCGCCCTCTGCGAGGAGAACTCCGCCGACGGCGCGCACTACCGCGGCCGCGGCCTGGTCTGGGGCCTGGAGTTCGCCGACCGCTCGCGGGCGTCGAGGATCTGCGCGCGCGCCTTCGAGCTGGGACTCCTGCTGGAGACCTCGGGCCCGGAGAGCCAGGTCGTCAAGCTCCTCCCGCCGCTGACCATCACGCCGGAGGAGCTGGACGAGGGGCTGCGCACGCTGTCCCGCGCGGTCCGCGAGACCTTCTGAACCACCCGTAGACGAAAGGGAGTTGTACCACCGTGATCGTCCGATCGTTCAAGGACATCGAGAACACCGAACGCCATGTGCGGGCCGCCTCCGGCACCTGGGAGAGCAAGCGGATCGTCCTCGCCAAGGAGCGTGTCGGCTTCTCGCTCCACGAGACCGTGCTGTACGCGGGCACCGAGACGTCCATGTGGTACGCGAACCACATCGAGGCCGTCCTGTGTGTCGAGGGCGAGGCCGAGCTGACGAACGACGAGACCGGCGAGACGCACTGGATCGAGCCGGGCACGATGTACCTGCTCGACGGCCACGAGCGGCACACCCTGCGCCCCAAGACCGACTTCCGGTGCGTCTGCGTCTTCAACCCGCCGGTCACCGGGCGGGAGGACCACGACGAGAACGGGGTCTACCCCCTGCTCACGGAGGAGGGCTGATCATGACCGACGTACTGACGGACCTGTACCCCACCCGCGGCGCCGCCGAGGTGCTCACTCCCCGCCGTGATCCGGTGGTGTGGAGCGACGCCCCGGGCCTGGAGTCGTTCGACCGCGACGGCTTCCTCGCCGAGCCCGGTCTGCTGACCGACGACGAGGTCGCCGTGTACAAGCGGGAGCTCGACCGGCTGATCGCCGATCCGGCGGTACGGGCCGACCCGCGCGCGATCGTCGAGTCGAAGTCGGCGTCCGTACGGTCGGTCTTCGAGGTCCACCGGATCAGCGAGGTCTTCGCCCGGCTCGTGCGCGACGAGCGGGTGGTGGGCCGGGCCCGCGAGATCCTGGGCTCGGACGTGTACGTCCACCAGTCGCGGATCAACGTGAAGCCGGGCTTCGGTGCCTCCGGCTTCTACTGGCACTCCGACTTCGAGACCTGGCACGCGGAGGACGGGCTGCCGCGGATGCGGGCGGTGTCGGTGTCGATCGCGCTGACCGAGAACCACGACACCAACGGCGGCCTGATGATCATGCCGGGCTCGCACCGGACGTTCCTCGGCTGCGCGGGCGCCACTCCGAAGGACAACTACAAGCGCTCGCTGCAGATGCAGGACGCGGGCACCCCGTCGGACGAGGCGCTGACCTCGCTCGCGGACGCGCACGGCATCCGGCTCTTCACGGGCCGCGCGGGTTCGGCGACCTGGTTCGACTGCAACGCCATGCACGGCTCGGGCGACAACATCACGCCCTATCCGCGCAGCAACGTCTTCATCGTCTTCAACAGCGTGGAGAACGCGGCGGTGGAGCCGTTCGCGGCGCCGGTGCGGCGACCGGAGTTCATCGGGGCGCGGGACTTCACACCGGTGCGCTGAGCCCGGGTGCGGGGGCCCCTCGGGGCCCCCGCAGGTCCCTCACAGCGCCGGGTAGTCCGTGTAGCCGCGGTGGTCGCCGCCGAAGAAGGAGGTGCGGTCCGGGGTGTTGTACGGGCCGTCGTTCCTCAGCCGGGCCGGCAGGTCGGGGTTGGCGATGAACAGCGCGCCGTACGCGACCATGTCGGCGGTCCCGTCCTCGATCAGGGCCAGCGACTCGGCGCCGGTCGGGCCGTCGGTCGCCGGGTTGAGGACGAAGGTGCCGGAGAACTGCTTGCGCAGCGCGAGCGTCAGTTCGCGGACGGCCGGGGCGGCCTCCAGGACGTGCAGATACGCGATGCCGATCGGGTCGATCGCCGCGACCAGGGCCGCGTACGTGTCCTCCGACTCGGCCTCCTCGATGTCGTTGTAGGTGTTGGCCGGGGAGATGCGCAGCCCCGTGCGCGCGGGGCCGATCTCAGCGGCGACGGCCTTGACCACCTCGACGGCGAACCTGATCCGGTTCTCGACGGAGCCGCCCCACTCATCGGTGCGGTGGTTGGAGCCGGTGGCGAGGAACTGGTGGACGAGGTAGCCGTTGGCGCCGTGGATCTCGACGCCGTCGAAGCCCGCTTCCACCGCGTTGCGTGCGGCGGCCGCGAACTCGGCGACGGTGGCGCGCACCTCGTCGGCGGTCAGCTCGCGCGGGGTGACGAAGTCCTTCATGCCCTCGTGGGTGTAGACCTGCCCGTTGGCGCGGACGGCGGACGGACCGACCGGGTGGAGTTCGCCGTCGAGGAGGTCGGGGTGGCCGATCCGGCCGGTGTGCATGAGCTGGGCGAAGATCGTGCCGCCGCGGGCGTGGACGGCGTCGGTGACCTCGCGCCAGGCGGCGGTCTGCTCGGCGCTGTGCAGTCCGGGAGTGTCCGGATAGCCCTGGCCGACGGCGGAGGGCTGGGTGCCCTCGGTGATGATCAGGCCGGCGGAGGCGCGCTGGGCGTAGTACTCGACCACCAGCGCGGTCGGGGTGCGGTCCGCGCCGTGGGCCCGGCTGCGGGTCATGGGGGCCATGGCGATGCGGTTGGGGAGTCGTACGCCTGCCAGGTCGATCGGGTCGAATGCGGTGGTCATGTCGGTCTCCCAAGATTTATGTGGTCGGCCAAGTATTTGGCCTGTCGCCACTGTAACGCATTACTTGGCCGACCAAGGTAATCTTGGGGGCATCACCCGCCGAAGCCCGCCGTGAGCGTGCCGCAAGGAGCCAGCGATGCCCGAGTCCCCGTCCGCGCACCCGTCGGACCCCGCTTGTAGCGGCCCGGTTCCGTCCGCCGCGCAGGGCGGTCCGGTGAGCCACGCCCTGGCCCGTGTGGCCCGGCTGCACCGGATCGCCGCGGGCCGGCTGCTCAAGGAGGTCGGGCTCCACCCGGGCCAGGAGTTCCTGATGATGTGCCTGTGGGACTGCGGGCCGGTCCGCCAGTCGGAGCTGATCAAGGCGATGGGCCTCGACCCCTCGACGGTCACCAAGATGCTCCAGCGCCTGGAGCAGAGCGGCCACGTACGGCGCAGCCCGGACCCCGCCGACCGGCGCGCGGTCCTGGTCGAGGCGACGGAGGACGGCGGCGCGCTGCGTTCGGGGGTCGCGGACGCCTGGACGGGCCTGGAGGAGTACACGCTGGCCGGACTCGCCCCGTCCGAGCGCGCCGAGTTCACACGGCTGCTGGCCAAGCTCGAGGGGAACCTGTGCGCGGAGGCGGGCGACTGCCCGGAGCAGGGCACGGCGAGCCCCGGCCGGTGATCTTGCGGGTCATCTCGACCAGAGTGGGGCCGGGCTCGCCCTTGTGGGCCCGGGTGGCCGCTTCGAGGGCGACGACGACGGTGCCGCGGAAGTTGTCGGCCTCGGCCGGGTCCTGCTTCTTGAGCAGGAACGGCCGAACTCCTTGTGAATTCGCCTGCACGGAGATCGACGCGCCCAGGGCCACCGGGGCCGCCGAACCGGCGGGCCGTCAGCCGGCCAGGACCTCCAGGGCACGGTCCACGTCCGCCGCGCTGTTGTAGAGGTGGAAGGACGCCCGCAGATTGCCCGAGCGGGCGGAAACGATGACGCCGGCCTCGAGAAGTGCGGGCCGGCGGTCGCCGAGGCCCGGCACGCCGACGACGCCCGACACGTCCTGCACCGGCGCGTGGCCCAGGTCCACGAGACCTTCCCGGAAGCGTGCGGCGAGCGCCTTGTTGTGGGTCTCGATCCGCTCGATGCCGATCTCCTCGAGCAGCGCGAGCGAACGCGCGGCCCCGTGGTACGAGAGGAAGGCCGGCGGCTCGTCGAACCGCCGGGCGGACCTGGCCAGTTCGCGCACCGGGCCGTAGCTGTTGATCCACAGGTCCTCGCCCGTCACCCACCCCGCGTGGATCGGGACCAGCGAGTCCTGGGCCTCCTCCGTGACCGTGAGGAAGGACGCCCCGCGCGGGCACAGCAGGAACTTGTAGCCGCCGGCCACCGTGAAGTCCCACTCCCCCGCCCGCAGCGGCAGCCAGCCCGCCGACTGGGTGGCGTCGAGGAGCGTACGGGCGCCGTTCGCGGCCGCCGCGGCCCGTACCGCCGCGAAGTCGGCCGTCCGACCGTCCGCGGACTGTACGGAGGAGAAGGCGACCAGGGCGGTCTCGGGACCGATGGACTCCGCGAGCCGCTCCAACGGGACGAAGCGCGTCTTGAGGTCGCCGCGGACCATGAACGGTGTGATGACGGAGCTGAAGTCGCCCTCGGGGAAGAGGATCTCGGACCCCGCGGGCATCGACTGCGCGATCATCCCGACGTGTACGGAGACCGAGCTGCCGACGGCCACCCGGTCCGGGTGGACGGACATGAGCCGGGCGAAGGTCGCGCGGGCCTCGGCGACGATCTCGAAGCTGCCGGCGCCCTCCGGCCGCCCGTCGGCGGTCTCCTCGGCGAGCAGGGTGATCGCCTCGATCGTGCGGCGCGGCAGCAGCGCGCAGGCGGAGGTGTTCAGATAGGTGTGCTTCGGCGCGAACTCGGCGCCGCCGAGGGGATCCATGGCATCCATGGCCCCAGCCTGGGCTCCCCCCGACCTTCCGTCAACGAGGAATGATCAAGGGGAAGGCCCAGGGGAGGCTCATGGACCGAGGTGGGCGAGGCAGCCCCACCGCGGCCGCTGCATGTCCGGGGCTCAGACCTCGCAACTGCCGTCGATGTCGCAGGCGGCCGCGTCGCCGCCGACCGGCTGCAGCGCCCGGCCCTGCCAGGCCTGCTCCAGGGCCTGTGTGAAGACCTCGGCGGGCTGCCCGCCGGAGATGCCGTAGCGGCGGTCGAGCACGAAGAACGGCACCCCGTTCGCACCGAGTTCGGCCGCCTCGCGCTCGTCCGCCCGTACCGCGTCCGCGTACGCGCTCTCGTCGGCGAGCACGGACCGGACCTCGTCCTCGTCCAGACCGGCCTCGACCCCGAGCCGCACCAGGGTCTCGGCGTCGAAGACGGAGCGCTCCTCGGCGAAGTTGGCGCGGTAGGCGAGGTCGAGCAGCTCGTTCTGCCGGCCGCGGTCCTTGGCGAGGTGGAGCAGGCGGTGGATGTCGAAGGTGTTGCCGTGGTCGCGGCCCTCGGTGCGGTATCCGAGTCCCTCGGAGTGCGCGTTGGAGGCGACGTGGGCCTCCATGGCGCGGGCCTCCTCGAGGGTGCGGCCGTACTTCTTCGCCAGCATGTCGATCACCGAGGCGGTGTCGCCCTTGGGCCGGTTCGGGTCGAGCTCGAAGGAGCGGTGCACCACCTCGATCTCGTCGCGGTGGGCGAAGGCCGCGAGCCCCTTTTCGAAGCGGGCCTTGCCGATGTAGCACCAGGGGCAGGCGATGTCGCTCCAGATCTCGACGCGCATGTTCTTACTTCTCTCCGGGGTCGTGGGGTCTTCCGTGGCCGAAACACGCCGGGGCGCCGGATTCATTCCGCGCCGGGCTCCACTGTGAGGCGGAGCACGAGGTGCGTACCGGAGCGCGGGGCGTCGGCGTCCGGGGTCCAGCCGTGGGCGGTGTAGAAGGCCTGGGCCCGCTCGTTCTTCTCGAAGACCAGCAGGCGGGCGGCGGTGAGCCCCTCGGCGCGCCAGACGTCCAGACAGGCGGTGTGCAGTTCGGTGCCGATGCCGCGGCGCCAGTGGTCGGGGTGGACGTGGAGCTGCGTGAGCGTCACCGCCCCGTCGCCCCCGTCGCCCCTGTCGTACGCGGCGACGCCGGCGAGCACGCCGTCCCGCTCGGCACAGATCACGTCACCGCGCTCGACCGCTCTGCTCCACCCGCCCCGGGAGCGGGTGAGCTCCTCGGGTCCGGCGTACTCGGCCTCGGAGAGATGGCCGCGGTAGTACGTGGCACGGGCCTCCAGATGCAGGGCGGCTATGGCGTCGAGGTCGTCGGGCGTCGCGATTCTGATCATGACTGCGGGGACGCGACGGACGGGACGCCGGTTGCGATCCGAACGGAGGAGGAGCGGCGGGCGTCCTCCTCTCCGCCGGACAGGCCCTGGGCCCCCTTGCGGTACCGGCCCGGCGCCATGCCGTACTCGCGCTTGAACGCCTTGGCGAAGGCGAACTCCGAGGCGTAGCCCGCGCGTTGGGCCACCGTGCGCAGGGGTGTGTCGGCCGTGCGGAGCAGTCGTCCCGCCGTCGTCATGCGCCACCACGTCAGGTACGCCAGCGGTGGCCGGCCCACCAGCGCGGTGAAGCGGCGGGCGAAGGCCGCTCGGGAGAGGCCGCCCTGGGCGCCGAGTTCCTCCACCGTCCACGGCCGGGCCGGGTCCGCGTGGATCGCGCGGAGGGCCGCGGTGACGGCCGGGTCGCTCAGGGCCGCGGACCAGCCGCCGGCGCGGTCGGGGCGTTCGCTCAGCCACCAGGTGCGCAGCATCAGCAGGAGCAGGGTGTCGAGCAGGGCGGGCACGAGCGCGTCGGATCCGGGCTGTGGGTCCGCGAGTTCGGCGCCGAGCAGGTCGACCGCGGCGCGCAGCCGGGGGTGGGCGCCGGCCCGGGCGGGGATGTGCACGAAGGGCGGCAGCTCGGTGAAGAGGGGATGGGCCCTGGCCCTGCTCACCTGGTAGGCGCCGCACAGCAGCAGCGTCCGGTCCCCGCCCGCGGGTGCGCGGTCGGGCGGGGTGGGCCAGGAGCCGTCGGGGGCCTGTACGGCGTCGGCGAGCGGGGTGTCGGGCCGGTCGGCGAGACCGTGGCCGGTGCCGTGCGGAAGCAGGACCACGTCACCGGGGCGGAGCTCGACGGGCTCCTCGCCGCCCGGCGGGATCAGCCAGGCCGTGCCCTGGACCACCACGTGGAAGCCCGCACCCTCGCTTGGCGGGAAACGGACGCCCCACGGACCGGAGTTGACGGTACGGGAGGAGTGCGGGCGCCCGGTGCGCATGGCCGCGACGGCATCGCTCAGTACGTCCATGGCCGCACCGTACCGTGAGACGTACGGACATGGTGGGGAGGTCCTGGAACATGGAACGTCTCGTCGTGCCTGCCTACGGTCGATGCCATGACGACTCAGCAGATGACGCGCACGGTGCTGTTCCACGAGATCGGCGGGCCAGAGGTACTGACCGTGGAGGAGGTTCCGCTGCCTGCGCCCGGCCCCGGCGAGGTGCTCTTCCGGGTCGAGGCCATCGGCCTCAACCGCGCCGATGCCCTGTTCCGGGCGGGCACCTACTACTACCCGGCCACGCTCCCCGGCTCCCGGCTCGGCTACGAGGCGGCGGGGGTGGTCGAGGCGGTCGGCGCCGGCGTCACCGCGTACGCCGTCGGCGACCCGGTCATGGCGGCCGCCAACTTCGACTTCGGGGTGCACGGGGTCCACGCGGAGCGGGTGGTGCTGCCCGAGGAGTACGTGGTGCCCCGGCCCGAGGGCGTGGACGCGGTGACGGCGGCCGCTGCGTGGCTGACGTACTCGACCGCGTACGGCGGCATGGTGGAGGCCGGCGGGCTGCGTCCGGGCGACGCCGTGGTGATCACGGGGGCGTCCAGCGGCGTGGGCACGGCCGCGATCCAGGTGGCCCGGCGCATCGGCGCCGTACCGATCGCCACGACGCGGGGCGAGGGGAAGCGGCAGAGGCTGCTCGACCTGGGCGCGGCACGGGTGATCACGACCGAGAGCGAGGACGTGGTGAAGGAGGTGCGCCGGTTCACCGGGGGCCACGGCGCCCGGCTCGTCTTCGACGCGATCGGCGGGCCGGGGTTCGCCGAGCTCGGGAACGCCCTGGAGCCGGACGGCACGGCGGTGCTGTACGGCTGGCTCGACCATCGGCCGGCCACGATGCCGATGAACTGGCCGCTCACCGTGCGGGGTTACGCCAACGGCGCGGTGGTGCGTACGGAGGAGGGCCGGCGCCGGATGGCCGGATTCATCGGATCCGGTCTGCGCGACGGCTCGCTGGCGCCGGTGATCGCCGAGACCTTCGAGGGTCTGGAGCGGATCACCGACGCCCACCGCCTGATGGAGGCCAATACGCATACCGGGAAGATCGTCGTGCGCGTCTGACCGCACCGGGCCGGGTCAGCGGCGCGGCAGCCCCAGCGGGTTGTCGTCCCGCAGCTCCGGCGGCAGCAGGTGCTGCGGGGTCGACTGGTAGGTGACCGGACGCAGCCAGCGTTCGATCGCGGTCGCGCCGACCGAGGTGGAGGTGGAGGTGGTGGCCGGGTACGGACCGCCGTGGTGCTGCGCCCCCGCCACCGCCACGCCCGTCGGCCAGCCGTTGACGAGCACACGCCCGGCCAGCGGGGTGAGTTCGGCGAGCAGGGAAGCGGCCTCGGGGTCCTCCTCGGCCATCTGGAGGGTGGCGGTGAGGTTGCCGGGCAGCAGGGCGAGGACGTCGGTGATCTCCTCCGGGGAGCCGTAGCGGGCGACCACCGTCACCGGGCCGAAGCACTCCTCCAGGAGCGGCCCGTGCCCGCCCCCGAGCAGGGTCTCGGTGTCGACGGTCAGGAAGCCCGCGTTGACCGTGTACGCGCCGCCCGCACCGGGCAGGACGGGCGCGGTGACGCCGGGGAGTCCGGCACGCTCGGCGGTACCGGCGACGAACGCGCCCCGCATCCGCTGGTCGAGCAGCACACCGGGCTCGGTCTGGCTCACCGCGTCCGTCAGAGCGGAGACGAAGCGGTCGCCCGCCTCCCCCGTCGGCGCCAGGACGAAGCCGGGCTTGGTGCAGAACTGGCCCTGGCCCATGGTCATGGAGGCCGCGAGCCCGGCCCCGATCTCGGCGGCCCGCTCCTCGGCGGCGGCGCCGGTGATCACGACGGGGTTGAGGGAGCCGAGTTCGCCGTGGAACGGGATGGGGACGGGCCGGGCGGCAGCGGCGTCGAAGAGCGCCCGCCCGCCCCGGACCGAACCCGTGAAGCCGGCCGCCGCGACCAACGGGTGGCGGACGAGCTCCACGCCGGCGTCGAAGCCGTGGACCAGGACCACCACGTCCTCGGGCAGTCCGGCCTTGGCGGCGGCCCGGCGGAGGAGGGAGGCGCAGAGCTCGGAGGTGGCCGGGTGATCGGGGTGGGCCTTGATCACGACCGGGCAGCCGGCCGCGAGGGCGCTGGCGGTGTCGCCGCCGGGCACGGAGAAGGCGAGCGGGAAGTTGCTGGCCGCGTAGACGGCGACCACGCCGAGCGGGATCTTCCAGCGGCGCAGGTCGGGCCGGGGCGGGGTGGCCGTGGTGTCGGGCAGGTCGATCCGTATGTCGAGGAAGGAGCCCTCGTCCACGACGTCCGCGAAGGATCGCAACTGGGCGGTGGTGCGCGCGAGTTCACCGGTCAGCCGGACCGGGCCGAGCGCCGTCTCGGCGTCGGCGGCCTCGATGACGTGCGGTCCGGCCTCGTCGAGGAGGTCCGCCGCGGTACGCAGCAGGGCGGCCCGCGCCGTACGGTCGGCGAGCGCCTCACGGGTGGCGGCCGCGGCGCGGACGGCCCGGTCGACCTCCTCGACTGTGGCCTCCACCGCAACCTGCTCCCGCGGCTTCCCCGTCCGGGGGTCCACACTCCACACTGGTTCAGCTGCCACCGCCACGCCCCTCTTCACGACCTGTTCGCTATTCTGAACAGAGTTCCTGTAGATGAATCAGGACTCTATTGACGGGCGTGCCGACTGCACAAGGGGCGCCAGGAAGAGGGGCGAGGGCAATGTCGACTGCCGACACGGGTGGGGCCCAGGTCAAGTCCGCGGTGCGCACCGTGGAGCTGCTCGAGTACTTCGCCGGACGCCCCGGAATGCACTCGCTGGCCGCCGTCCAGGAGGCCGTCGGCTACCCCAAGTCCAGCCTGTACATGCTGTTGCGCACCCTGGTCGAGCTCGGCTGGGTGGAGACGGACGCGACGGGCACGCGGTACGGCATCGGGGTGCGAGCCCTGCTGGTCGGCACCTCGTACATCGACGGCGACGAGGTCGTGGCCGCCGCCCGGCCCACCCTGGACCGGCTCTCCGACGACACGACCGAGACCATCCACATGGCGCGGCTCGACGGCACCAACGTGGTCTATCTGGCGACCCGTCAGTCCCAGCACTATCTGCGGCCGTTCACCCGGGTCGGCCGTCGGCTGCCGGCCCACTCGACCTCGCTCGGCAAGGCGCTGCTCGCCACCCACAGCGACGAGCAGGTCCGCAAGCTGCTCCCGGAGACGCTGCCGGCGCTGACCGAGCACACGATCACCGACCGCGAGAAGCTCATCGAGGAGCTGCACCTCGTCCGGGAGCAGGGCTACGCGGTGGACCGCGAGGAGAACACCCTCGGGCTGCGCTGTTTCGGCATCGCGATCCCGTACCGGACCCCGGCGCGGGACGCGATCAGCTGCTCGGTGCCGGTCGCCCGGCTCACTCCCGGCCACGAGCAGATGATCAAGGACGCGCTCTTCGACGCGCGCGACCGGCTGACGCTGGCGACCCGCCGACTCTGAATCAGCGCGCGGCCAGGGCCGCCTGCCACACCGGGCTGTCCACGTAGTGGTTGTCGTACCGCTCGGAGGACTCCTTGATCTCCTCGAAGCTCGCCTCGCCGCGCATCACACGGCCGAGCAGCCGCAGGTAGTCGAAGCGGGCCATGCCCGGCGTGAAGACGAACAGGACGTCGGCCTCGGCGCCGGGCGCCGCGGCGAAGGCGTGCGGGGTGTGCGGCGGCACGAGCAGGAAGTCGCCCTGCTCCAGGACGGTCAACTCCTCGCCGAGCAGCACCTGGAGCGAGCCGCCGAGCACGTAGAACATCTCCGACGCCTTGGTGTGGAAGTGCGCCGGGGCGCCGACGGCACCCTTCGCGAAGGTCGAGCGGTAACTGGTGAGCTGCCCGCCGGTGGTGTCGGAGTCGGCGAGGAGCGTCATCACGCTGCTCGGGTCGGCGGTGGTCTCGGCGGTGGCGGCGCGGGTGAGGAGCGGGGCGAAGGTCTGCGTCGTGTTCATGAAGATCACTTTACGCGTGCCAGTGACCTGACGAGGGGTGCATTTCTGCTCGGAAGACATGGGTCAATTCGGGGAGGCGGAGGTCCGTCTCCCCCGTGCGGCGGAGGCGGTTCGTCGGCGGGCAGGAGGTGAGGGGCGGGGTCCGCGCGGGAGCGTGAAGCCATGACACAGACCGCTCCCCTCCCCACCCCCGCGCCGACCGGCCGACCCGGCCGCCCGAGCACGGCCCGCCGAATCCTGTGCACCGCCGCCGAGTTGGCCTGCCTCCCGTACATCTCGCTCAAGATCGCCTGGGTGGCGGGCAGCGACATCGGCATCCCGGCCGGCAGCGTCCTCCTGGAGAACCGAGGGCTGATGGTCACCGTCAACGCGATCTCGGTGGTGATGGACGCCGCGGTCGTGGCCCTCGCCCTGCTGCTCACCCAGCCGTGGGGCCTGCGGGTGCGGGCCTGGCTGCTCGCCTTCCCGGTGTGGGCCGCGACCGGTCTGCTCTCCCCGATCATGATCGGCTTCCCCGCGCAGATCGCGGTCTCTCTCCTCACCGGCCCGCGGAAACCCGCGTCCAGCAGCGAACCGTTCCTCGACGAGTGGGTCTTCGGAGTCGTCTACTGCGGCTTCATCGTCCAGGGACTCGCCCTCGGCACCCTCTTCTTCCTCTACGCACGGGACCGCTGGGCGCACGTCTGGCGCGGCACCCTGGGCGACCTGCCCGCCCGGCTCCACGGCACCGGTGCACGCGTCACGGCCGTCGTCGCCTCACTGCTCGCCCTGGCACCCATGGCCGTCCATCTGATGTGGGGGCTCGGCTCGACGCGTGGGCTCTCGGCGGCGCAGATCTCCCGGCGCACCGGCGACTTCTACGTCCTGGAGTGGATGCGCGCGCTCTTCGTCGCCGTCGCCGTCGTCACCGTGCTACTGCTGGTCTTCCAGCGGGCCCGGTCGCTGTCGGTCCGTACGACGCTGGGCCTGGCCTGGGTCGGCTCGGGCGGGGTGGGGTGCTGGGGCGCGTACATGACCCTGGTGACGTTCATGCCGGACAGGGATGGGGCCAAGGCGTTCACCGGCCTGGCCCAGCTGACCTACGCTGGTGAAATGATCACGGGGTTCCTGCTGGCCGGTTGCCTGGCCGTCTTCCTTCGGCGCCGGAGCGCGAGCGCGTGAGCGTCCTGTTCGGGCAGCGGGCCCGGCTCCGCTGGATCCATCTGATCCTGGGCGGCGCCCTGTTCATGCCGTACTGGCTGGTCGGCACCGTGGTCATGGGATGGCTCACCGGCGGGGGGTCGATGTTCACGGCGAGCCTGACCGTGCAGTTCGGGGCGTACGCCATCGGCCTGCCGCTCGCCGCGCTCACCTCGCTCTTCCCGCTGACCCGGCCGATGTCGGTGGCGGCGGCGCGGGCGCTGTGCGGGATCCGGGCGGACCGGCTCGCCGACGGTCCGGCCCGGGGCAGGAGCGCCAAGGCGCGGACGGCGGGCTGGTTCACGCTCCACCTGGGCGTCGGCGCGCTGGTCAGCGGAGCGACGCTGGCGCTGCCGCCGTTCGCGGTCACGGTGCTGGCGCTGCCGTTCTCGGCGTCGCTGCAGAAGTCGGAGCTGACCGCGCTCTGGGGTCTGGACCGGCCCTGGCTGCAGTGGGCCGGGGTCCCCGCCGGGCTGCTGATGCTCCTCGCGCTCGCCGCCGCCGCGGCGGCCACCGGGGAGTTCCTCGCCCGGCAGGCGCCGCGGTTGCTCGGTCCGAGCCCTGCGGACCGGCTGGCGGCGGCCGAGCGGCGCGCCGCCGAGCTGGCCGTGCGCAACCGGCTCGCCCGCGAGCTGCACGACTCGGTCGGCCACGCGCTCAGCGCGGTCACGCTCCAGGCGAGCGCGGCGCGGCGGGTCCTGGACACCGATGTGGAGTTCGTACGCGAGGCGCTGGCGGCGATCGAGGCGACCACCCGGCGCACGGTCGGCGAACTGGATTCCGTCCTCGGCCTGCTCCGTCAGGGCGAGGACGACGGGGAGCTGCCGGGGCTCACGCTCGACGCGCTGGACGCGCTCGTGAAGGGCGCGGGGCAACGGGTGGGGCTGTCGGTGACCGGGGAGCTGGACCGGGTTCCGGAGGCGGTGTCGAGGGAGGCGTACCGGATCGTCCAGGAGGGCCTGACGAACGCGGCCCGGTACGCGGACGGCGAGCGCGTGACCGCGCGGCTCGCCCTGCACGACGACGAGTTGGAGATCACGATGGAGAACCCCCTGCCGGCCCGCGCGCCGGTCGCCCGCCCTGACGGCGGCCGCGGCCTGCTCGGCATCGCGGAGCGCGCCCGCCTGCTGGGCGGCACGTCGGAGGCGGGCCCCGCGGACGGCACCTGGCGCCTCGCGGTGCGCCTGCCGCTGGGGGATGCCCGGTGATCAGGGTCGTGCTCGCGGACGACGAGCGGATGGTGCGGACCGCCCTGCGGGTGATCCTCGACGCGGAGACCGACCTGGAGGTCGTGGGCGAGGCGTCGACGGGCGCCGAGGCCGTGTCGGTGGTGCGTGAGCGGCGGCCGGACGTGGTGCTGATGGACGTGCGGATGCCGGAGATCGACGGGATCCGGGCGACCGAGCAGATCCTGGCGGGGATGACGCAGCCGCCGCGGATCGTGGTGGTGACGACCTTCGAGAACGACGCGTACGTCTACGAGGCGCTGCGGGTGGGCGCGGCCGGGTTCCTGCTGAAGCGGGCGGCGGCCGAGGAGCTGGTGGACGCCGTCCGGCTGGTCGCGCGCAGCGACTCGCTGCTCTACCCGGCGGCGGTCCGGGGCCTCGCAGCCGAACACGCCCGCCGCCGTCCCCCGGCGGCGCCGCCCTGGGTGGCCCGGCTGACCGAGCGGGAGGCGGAGGTGCTGCGCCTGGTGGCGACGGGCCTGACGAACGCGGAGATCGCCGGCCGGATGGGCGTGGGCCCGGCGACGGTGAAGACCCACGTGGCGTCGGTCCTGGCGAAGACGGGGGCGCGGGACCGCACGCAGGCGGTGATCCTGGCGTACGAGTCGGGGTTCGTCAGCCCTCGGTGAGGTGGGCCCCGGTGAGGTGGGCCACAGCAGGCTGTCCGGGAGGTGAACGTTCCCTGAGAAACGGAACACACCCGGAACGCCACGCCCCCTCCCGCTCGTCCCGTATACGGGATGAACAAGACGATCAGGCGCGCCTCGGTCTTCTCGCTGCTCCTGGTGCTCGCCCTGCTGGGCCGGGCGACCTGGGTGCAGGCGTACGAAGCCAAGGCCCTCGCGGACGACAAGAAGAACCGGCGGAACGTCATGGCGCAGTACGCGCAGCCGCTCGGGAACATCATCGTGGCCGGCTCCCCGGTCACCGGTTCGAAGGAGACGCAGGGCAGCGATCTCGCGTACAAGCGCAGCTACACCGACGGCGAGCTCTACGCGGCCGTCACGGGCTACAGCTCGCAGGCCTACGGCGCGACGCAGCTGGAGGGCATCTACTCCGACGTCCTGGACGGCACCGACACGCGGCTGAAGAACCCGCTGGACGCCCTCACCGGCAAGCAGCAGGAGCCCGGTGACGTGGTCACGACGATCGATCCGGCGGTCCAGAAGGCGGCGTACGAGGCGCTCGGCGACAAGAAGGGCGCGGCCGTCGCCATCGACCCGAAGACCGGGCGGATCCTGGGGCTGGTCTCCACGCCCTCGTACGACCCCTCGAAGATCGCCGGCCTGACCGACGGCTCCGACTGGCAGGGGTTGACCACGGACAAGGACAAGCCGCTGGTCAACCGGGCGCTGCGGCAGCCGCTGCCCCCGGGCTCCACCTTCAAGCTGGTCGTCGCAGCGGCCGCGCTGGAGAACGGGCTCTACGGCTCCGTGGACACGGCGACGAACAGCCCCAATCCGTACAAGCTGCCCAATTCCACTCGGTACCTGGAGAACGAGAACCCCTCCGCGCCCTGCGAGAACGCCACGATCCGCACCGCGCTCCAGTACTCCTGCAACAACGTCTTCGCCAAGATCGCGGTCGATCTCGGCCAGGACAAGGTGAAGGCGATGGCGGAGAAGTTCGGCTTCAACGACGCCGAGCAGGACGTGCCCGTCCGCGCCTACGCGAGTGTGTATCCGTCCGACATGGACAAGGCGCAGACCGCGCTCACCGGCATCGGCCAGTTCGATGTGACGGCGACGCCGCTCCAGATGGCCATGGTGTCCGCGGCGATCGCCAACGACGGACTCATGGCGGCGCCCCACATGGTCTCGCAGGTCGTCGACTCCGACGGGGACGCCCTCGAGTCCTTCGAGGACGGGGACACCCGGCGGATCGTCTCCTCCTCGACCGCGGAGCAGCTGCGCAGTGCGATGGTGACCGTGGTCGACAAGGGCACGGGCTCCAACGCGGCGATCGCCGGCGCCGAGGTGGGCGGCAAGACCGGTACGGCACAGCACGGCGAGAACAACAGCAAGACGCCGTACGCCTGGTTCACGTCCTACGCCAAGGACGCGGACACCGGGAAGGAGGTCGCGGTCGCCGTCCTGATCGAGGACTCCGGCGCCGCGCGCTCGGAGGTCAGCGGCAACGGGCTGGCGGCGCCGGTGGCGCAGAAGATGATGAAGGCGGCGCTGAAGTGACGCCGCCTGCCCTTCAGCCCAGGGGCCTGGCCATGAAGAGGGCGGTCTCGCCCTCGGACTCGGTGCCGGTGTAGAGCGTGGTGTCCAGGCCACAGAGCCGGAACCCCATGCGCCGGTAGGCCCGTACCGCCGGGACGTTGACGCTGGTGACCTCCAGCCAGGCGGTACGGGCGCCGCGCTCGCGGCCGTGGGCCAGGGCGCGGCGCATCAGCTCGCCGCCGATGCCACGGCTGCGGTGGGCGGGGTCGACGGTGATCTGGTGGACGACGAGTCGCCGGTTCCACTCCTCGACGGCGACGGCGACGAAGCCGGCGACGGTCCCGTCGCCGTCGACGGCCACGATCTCGTGCAGGTCGCCGCCGGAGTCGTCCCCATCGCTCTCGTCGTCCGCGGGGAAGACCTTGACCAGCGGCGGGTCGACGGCGACGAGCCGCAGCCCGAACCCGACGTCCCCGGCGGCGACTGCGTAGACGTAGTCCGTGGTGAAGGAGTCGTCGAGCGCGGCGAGGGCCGATTGGTCGGCGGGCCCCGCGACACGGTATGCAAGGTCACTCATGAACCGAGCATAGTTTCGACCCCCTGCGGAGGACCGCCGTGCGACTGCCCCGTTCCCTGTCCGGCTGGACCATGGCCGTCTTCGGGCTGCTCGCCGCGGCGTTGGGGGTGGTGGGGCTGGTGGCACCCGACACCATGCTCACCGTCATGGGCTTCGAGCCCACATCGGAAGCGAGCCGCGCGGATGACGACCACACCCTCGTCTTCCTTACTGCGTCCTCGATGGCCGCGCTCAATATGGGCGTGTACTACGTCCTGGCCTCGCTCGCGGACTGGAAGCCGTTCTTCCGCTGGACGGTCCCGTTCCGTCTCCTCACCTGCGCCGTCTTCACCCTCGCCGTCGTGACGGGCCGGGCGCCGGCCGGATTCCTCGTAGTCGGTCTGTGGGAGGGGCTCGGCGCGGTGGTGACGGGGGCAGCGCTGCGGTACGAGAGCCGGGCCCGGAAGAGTGCGGTGGCATGAACGGCGACGCTCTCGCGGGGCTCGACGACATCGACTGGGCGGCCCTGCGGCACGCCTACGGGTCGGCCGAGGACGTGCCCGTGATGCTGCGGGACCTGTACCGTCCGGAGAAGGCGGCCCGGGCCTCCGACGACCTGCTGACCCATGTCCACCACCAGGGCGGCTGCGTAGAGACCGCGGCGGCACCTGCCCTGCCCTACGTGCTCCGGGCCGCGGCCGACCCGGCCGTGGCACCGGCAGTCCGTCAGGAACTCCTCGAGCTGGTCGGGTGCCTGGCCCACTCGGGGAACACTGCCGAGGCCCGTTTCGTCGACCCGGCCTGGCCCGCCGCCTGGGACCTGGCGGTGACGCGGCTCCTCCCCTGGCTCGACGCGCCGGAGGCGGCCATCCGCCGGGCCGTGGCGGACGCCTTGGCCGAGGCCCGTCACCGGGCCGACGAGGTGCTCACGGCGCTGCCGGCCCGGTGGGCCGTGGAGCCGGATCCGGAGACACGGCACCAACTCGTCGACTCCGTCGGCTCGTTGACGCCTCACGCCGACGAGGAGCGGGACGCGTCCCTCGCCTGGCTGCGCAGGCTGACGGACGGCGGCGAGCCGGCCGTCCGCCTCGCCGCCGTGAAGGCGCTGCACACGGCCCTGCGGGGGCAGGCCGACAGCGCGTACGCGCGGACCGTGTCCGAGGTCCTGCTGGGCAGCGATCCGGCCACCTGGCAGCCGGACGCCGCGCACGCCGCGTGGACCGTGGCGCGTACCGTCAGCCTGCTGAACGCCGACCCGGCGGAGCTGTTCGCCGCGATCCGGAACCTGCTGGCGCATCCGGACGCGGCCGTGCGGACAGGTGCGCTGAAAGCGGCAGCCGACGCGATGGGTCGGCGGCGCTCCGCCGTACCCGCGCTACTGCCGGCCGTCGCCCGTCTGCTGTCCGACCCCGAGCCCGGACACCGCCTCTTCGCCGCCCGCGTCCTCGGCATGTGCGGTCACGCGGCCCTCCCCTGGGCCGACGCGCTGGCGGCCATGGTAACGGACGAGGGAGAGCCGTACTTGCCCGCCCAGGACCACGCCGTCTGGGCGCTGTCCCGGCTCGGGGACGCACGGTGCGTACCCCCGCTCGTGGAGCGTCTCGCCGGCGAGCGGCTGGGGTTCGCGGACCACGAGACGCACGCCGACGGCTGGTGGACGTACGAGCTGAGTCTGGTCGAGACCGCGGGCGGTCTCGCCGCCCACGCCGATGTCCTGCTGCCGCCCCTGCGGTCCCGGCTCGCGGCCGCCTCGACCCTCGGCGAGCGCCGCGCGCTCTGCCGGCTCCTGGAGCGCTGGGGTCCCGCGGCGGCTCCCGCGATCCCCGAGTTGCTGCGCCTCCTGGACACCGACTGCGCCGTGTGGGCTCTGGACGCGCTCGCCGCGATCGGCCCCGTGGCCGCGGAGTCCGTGCCCCGGGAGCGGCTGCGGGCGCTGCTCCCACCCCCTTCCGAGGGCTGGTCGTTCGAGGGACCCGCCCTGGCGCTCGCGTACGGACGGCTCACGGGAGACCGGGAGCCGGCGCTCGCCCGGCTGCTCCCCAAGCTGGGCGAACCGTACGGCCGGGACAACGCCGCCACGCTGCTCGGGGAACTGGGGCCCGCGGGAGCGCCGTACGTCCCGCGGCTGCGCGAACTCCTCACCCGGCACAGGACGAACTGGCTGCCGCTGCGCGTCGGCACGGCGCTGTGGCGGATCACCGGCGAGACGAACGAGGTCGTCCCCGTTCTCGTCGGGGCGATCGAGCCCTTCGCCCGGGAGGGCGGGAAGGCCACCCGGGCGGTCACCGAGACGATCAGGCTGCTCGGCGAGATCGGCCCTCCCGCCGTCGAGGCCGCTCCCCTTCTGCGGCGGTATCTCGACGCCGACGAGCGGCCCGTCCCGCACGGCACCTGGCGCTCCGTCCCGGACGACGACGAGCTGTGCGACGCCGCGCGCACCGCACTGCTCGCCATCTCCGCTCCCGGCAGCGCTACTTGACGCCGAGCAACTGCTCGATCGGGTCGATCGCGAAGTAGACCGCGAACAGCGCGGCCGTCGCCCAGAGCAGCGCGTGCACCTCGCGCGCCTTGCCGAGGACCGCCTTGATCACGACGTAGGCGAGGAATCCGGCGCCGATGCCGTTGGTGATCGAGTACGTGAACGGCATGACGGCGATCGTCAGGAAGGCCGGGATGGCGATCTCGTAGCTCGTCCAGTCGATGTGCCGCACCTGGGCCATCAGCAGGAAGCCGACGGCGACCAGGGCGGGCGCGGCGGCCTGGGCGGGGACGACGGTGGCCAGCGGGGTGAGGAAGAGAGCCAGGGCGAACAGGCCGCCGGTGACGACCGAGGCGAAGCCGGTGCGGGCGCCCTCGCCGACGCCGGCCGCCGACTCGATGTAGGAGGTGTTCGAGGAGGCGGAGGCGGCGCCGCCCGCGACGGCGGCGGCGCCGTCGATGAGGAGGACCCGGCCGAGGTTCGGGACCTTGCCGTTCTCGTCGAGCAGGCCGGCCTCGCTGGAGACCCCGACGACCGTGCCCATGGTGTCGAAGAAGTCGCTGAGCAGCAGGGTGAAGACGAGCAGGACGAGGGTGACCACGCCGATCTGCTCGAAGGCGCCGAAGAGGCTGAAGGAGCCGACCAGCCCGAAGTCGGGCGCGGCGACGATGTCCTCGGGGACGGCCGGGACGGTGAGGCCCCAGGCGGCCGCCGGGATGTCGGCGATCTCGTTGATGACGATCGCGACGACGGTCATCGCGACGATGGAGAGGAGGATCGCGCCCTTCACCTTGCGCGCCATGAGCGCGACCGTGAGCAGGACGCCGAGACAGAAGACGAGGACCGGCCAGCCGGAGAGGTGGCCGCTCGCGCCGAGCTGGACGGGGACGGCGCCGGTCTCGCCGGGGATGCGGGTCACGAAGCCGGCGTCGACGAAGCCGATGAAGGCGATGAAGAGGCCGATGCCGACGCTGATGGCCTGCTTGAGCGGCTGCGGGATGGCGTGCATGACGGCTTCGCGGAGCCCGGTGACGACGAGGACGCAGATCAGGATGCCTTCGAGGACGACGAGCCCCATCGCGTCCGGCCAGCTCATGAGGGGTGCGAGCTGGAAGGCGACGACGGCGTTCAGTCCGAGTCCGGCGGCGAGGGCGAGCGGGAGCTTGCCGCCGACGCCCATGACCACGGTCATGACGGCGGCCACCAGGGCGGTGACGGTGGCCAGTTGGGCGCCGCTGAGCGTGTGGCCGAACTTGTCCTCCGCGCTGCCCAGGATGATCGGGTTGAGCACGAGGATGTAGGCCATGGTGAAGAACGTGGCGAGGCCGCCACGTATCTCCCGGCCGAAGGACGACCCCCTGGCGCTGATCGCGAAGTATCGGTCGAGCGGGTTGGTTCTGGTGTCGAACATGACTCTCCTCGGGACGGCTGGCTGGATTGTGCCCAGCGGCGGACCCTTTCAGGTGTCGTCGGTGTTACGGACCCGATCTCCACGCTCTCTAGGGCATCTGCCCGATCCGCACCGGCCGCCTCAGACGCCAGGCTGCCTCCCATGAGAGGAACAACAGCGGGTCTCTATCTGACCGGTGTACTGGTCTCGGGCTTCGGCACGACCGCGATGTGGCTGGCGTCGGGCATCTGGGTCAAGTCCCTGACCGGCTCGGACAGCCTGGCGGCCCTGACCGTGTTCGCCCTGTGGGCGCCGGCGCTCGTCGGTCCACTGCTCGGCACGGTCGCGGACCGGGTGCGGCGACGGCCGCTGATGGTGTGGTCGAACGTGGCGATGGCGGCGCTGCTGCCGACGCTGCTGTGGGTCGACACGGCGGACCGGGTGTGGCTGCTTTTCGCCGTGCTCGTGCTGTACGGGATCCAGGGCACCGTCCACGAGGCGGCGGAGGTCGCGCTGGCCGCGAGCGCGCTCGACAAGCGGCTGCTCGGGGACTTCAACGGGCTGCGGATGACGGTCAACGAGAGCGTGAAGCTCATCGCCCCGCTCGTCGCGGCCGGTCTCTTCGCGCGGTACGGCGGCGGTCCGGTGGCGCTGCTCGACGCGGCGACGTTCGCGCTCGCCGCGGGGGTGTTCGCGCTGCTGCGGGTACGGGAGGAGAAGCCGGTGCGTCCGGCGTCGGCGCACTGGCTCCGCGACACGGCGGAGGGCCTGCGGACGATCCGGGCCTCGCCGGCGCTGCGCCCGCTGATCCTGGCGGGCTCGTTCACGATGCTGCTCGCCGGGGTGAACGGGGCGGCGATCTACGCCGTCGTGGACCGGGGGCTCGGTCACTCCCCCGCGTACGCGGGGGTGCTGTACGCCGTCCAGGGTGCGGGCTCGGTCGTCGCGGGCCTGGTGGCAGGACCGATGCTGCGCCGTGTTCCCGAACGGCTGCTGTCCGCCGCGGGGCTGGCCCTGTTCGCCCTGGCGGCCGGCGCCCGCGCCGTTCCGCACGACGGGGTGGCGCTGGTGGCGAGCGCGCTGATCGGCCTGGGTCTGCCCTGTGTCCTGATCGCCGCGATGACCGCGGTCCAGCGGGAGGCACCGGAGAACGCCGTGGGCCGCGCGGCGGCGACGGCCCACACCCTGGTCTTCGTCCCGAACGCGATCGCCCTTGCGGCGGGCGCGGGCCTGGTCGCCCTCCTCGACATCCGTCTGCTACTGCCCCTCCTGACCGTCGCGGGCCTGGCGGGCGCGCTCGTCCTGGCGCTCCGGGGCGGATCCGGGCGGCCCGCCCGGACACCCGCCCCGGCCGAAGCGGCCGCCGCGGCCGGCACGGCCGACGCATGAGCCCGGACGTCCACTCCGCACGGGGGGCGTGGACGTCCGACGCACCGGTCCGGCGTCACCCCTCAGCCCAGGGCCCGCAGGCCCTCCCGTACCGCCGCGAGGTCGGCGTCCGATGCCAGGCCCGCGTGGTAGAGGCGGAGTTCGGTCGCGCCCGCCGCCGCCGCTCGCTCGGCGTCCTCGGCGAGCGTGGACGGGGAGCCGCCCATGCCCGTCACCACCGGGAAGTTGGCCGCGAGGACGGTGTCCGGGCCCGCGTGGGCCGCGAAGGGGGCCACGGTGCCGGCCGGGGTGACCACGCCGTCCGCCAGGGCGAGCACGTGCGCCGGGTCGGTGCCGACGTTCGCACCGCAGCGGTACGCGTGCGGGTCCGCGTGGAGCAGGACGCGGAAGCCGGGCGGGGCGGCCGCCCTGACCGCGGCCACCGCGGACTCCTGGAGCGCGCGGGCCGTCCTGACGCGCCAGGACAGGGCGGCGGACTCGAAGCCGTCGATCGGCCCGGCCGCGCCTCCGGCCCACACCGGCTCCAGCGCGCCCCGCACGGCCGCCGCCAGCGCGGCGGGGTCGACGCCCTCGTCCCCGTACCCCTCCCGGCAGGAGGGGCAGAAGCAGAGCGACATCAGGTACTGCTCCCGGTCCCCGAGCACGACCCCCGCGGTCTTGTCGTGGGCGTGCAGGTGCGCGAGGCCGTACCAGCCGCAGGACTCCAGCTCGGTGCCGGCCGCCCCGGGCCGTACCGCCGCCTCCACCGCGAGGTCCACCAGACAGGCACGGACGTCCGGTTGGGCGATGCACGGGGCCCAGGGGTAGCGGTCGCCGTAGGCGTTGACGACCGAGGTCCCCGGATGTTCGGCCCCCAGGCGGGAGTTGTGGGCGAGCACGACCCAGCTGTGCACCTCGAGGCCGGCGTCCGCGAGCGCGCCCGCCGCCTCCCCGTACGCGTCGCCGGGAGCCCACTCCCCCGCCTCGTACGGCCGCAGGGAGCGCCCCGACCAGCGGGCCCCGTCCGGCGGGTAGAGCACGGCGGCGTACTCGGCGGTGACGATCCGGTGCCCCGGATGCCGGGGCGTCAGGGCGCGCGTGGAGTGGTAGGCGGAGGCGAGCGTGACCTGTGCGACGCCGAGGTCGGCGAGGAGGCCCGGCGCCGCCGGGTCGCCGACGACGTCCCACGGGTAGAGATACGTCCCCGCCCTCACGCGTCGCCCTCCGGGGTCCCGAGGAGCGCCCGCCCGCGCTCGATGATCACGGCGAGTTCCTTCAGGTGCTCGGGCGCGGGCTCGCTCAGCGGCGGCCGCACCTCGCCGACGTCCAGACCGCCCATGCGTACCGCCGCCTTGACGAGGGAGACGGCGTAGCCGCGGCCCTTCGCCCGCAGTTCGACGAGGGGGCGGTAGAAGCCGTCGATGAGCCGTTCCGCGGTCGCGTCGTCGCCGGTGGCGAGGGCCCGGTGGAAGGCGAGGGCGATGTCGGGGGCGAAGCAGAAGACGGCGGAGGAGTAGAGCGTGACGCCGATGCCCCGGTAGGCGAGTCCGGTGAGTTCGGCGGTGGGCAGGCCGTTGAAGTACAGCAGGTCGAGGCCCTCGGCGCGGACGGCGCTGACGATCCGCTGCATCAGGTCGAGGTCGCCGAGACCGTCCTTGAGGCCGATGATCCCCTCGGCGCGGGCGAGCGCCACGGCGGTCTCGGGGGTGAGGATCGCGTTGTCGCGCTGGTAGACGATGACGTCGAGCGAGGTGGCGGCGGCGAGTTCGGTGTAGTGGCGCAGCAGCCCGGCCTGGTCGGCGACGACGAGGTACGGGGGCATGGCGAGGAGTCCGTCGGCGCCGGCTTCCTCGGCGAGCCGTGCGTACCGGATCGCGAGGGCGGTGCCGTAGCCGGCGCCGGCGAGGACGGGGACGCGGCCGGCGGACTCCTCCACGGCGGCGGCGACGCAGGCGCGGAACTCCTCGGGGGTGAGGGCGTGGAACTCGCCGGTGCCGCAGCAGGCGAAGACGGCGCCCGCGCCCGCCTCGATGCCGGTTCGGACGTGGGTGCGGAAGAGGTCGAGGTCGACGGTGCCGTCCGGTCCGAAGGCGGTGACGGGGAAGAACAGCAGGCCGTCGAGCCGGTCGGCGAGCGGGGCTGAGGTCACGGGCGCTCCCAGAGAAGTCCGTCGTGCACCGTCGTGCACAGTTCTGATTGTTGTCCATATTCTTGAACGACTTCACGCTAGAGCAGCCCCGAAGGGGCGGTCAAGGCGCAAACACCTCTCCACCGTTCGGTCTTGACGGTCCGTGTGCGCTCTTGACGCTCAGCGAGCCCCGTCCCTACCGTGTCCACGTTTGTGAATTCGATCCACGGACGGAGATCTCCTCCATGCCCACACCCCGCACCGTCCTGCTCACCGGCGCCGCCGGTGGCGTCGGCACGCTGATGCGCGAGCTGCTGCCCGCGTACGGGTACGAGCTCCGGCTGCTCGACCTGGCGCCCGTCGACGGCGCACCGGACGCGATCGTCGCCGACGTCACCGACCGCAAGGCGCTGCGCGAGGCCGTACGGGGAGTCGACGCGATCATCCATCTCGCGGGCATCTCCCTGGAGTCGACCTTCGAGAAGATCCTCGCGGCGAACATCACCGGCCTGCACCACCTCTACGAGGCCGCACGGGAGGAGGGGGTGGGCCGGATCCTCTTCGCCTCCAGCAACCACGCCGTCGGCTTCACCCCGCGCCCGCGCGGGGACGAGTCGGTGATCCCCGTCGACACCCCGCACCGGCCGGACACCTTCTACGGCCTCTCCAAGTGCTTCGGCGAGGATCTCGCCCAGTTCTACTGGGATCTGCACGGCCTCGAGACCGTCTCCGTGCGGATCGGATCGTGCTTCCCCGAGCCGACCTCGGTCCGGATGCTCTCGATGTGGCTGAGCCCCGCCGACTGCGCGCGGCTCTTCCACGCCGCTCTCACCGCCGAGAACGTGGGCCACACGGTGGTGTACGGATCGTCCGCCAACACCCGCCTGTGGTGGGACCTCTCCTCGGCCCGGGCCCTCGGCTACGAGCCGCAGGACGACTCGGAGCGGTTCGCGGAACGGATCATCGCCGAGCAGGGCATGCCGCCGGAGGGCGATCCGGCGAACGCGAACCTGGGCGGCCACTTCTGCACCGACCCGCCGCGCTGGCCGTACTAGACGCTCCGCCCCGGTCGTACGCAGGCCCCCGGCCGGACTTATGCGGGGGCGCCGGCCGGGGCCCGGGTCACTGCGTGCGTTGGCACACGCGACAGAGGGAACGTTACGGCGGCGGTGCGACGCACCGCGATCCGCTGAGCGCGGCGACTGTCCGCGGAACGCGGCGAGCCGCCGTCAGCGCTCCGAACGCAGGGTCTGCGAGGGCGTCTCGCCGAATCGCGTCCGGTACTGCGCCGCGAACCTCCCGTGATGGGCGAAGCCCCAGCGCCAGGCCACCTCGCTCACGCTCAGCTCACCCGGTCCACCGCTCCGCAGCTCCTCGTGGACCCGTTCGAGCCGGACCTCACGGACGTACGCCATGGGTGACATCCCCAGGTACTCCCGGAACGACTCCTGGAGCCGGCGCACCCCGACCCGGGCCAGGCCGGCGAGCTCAGTGGTGGTGAAGGGGTGCTCGGGGCGGTCCCGTACGGCGTCCATGGCGCGCTTGACGGGCGCGGGCCGCAGCGGCTCCTTCGGGTGGGCCAGCTCCTCGCGCCACGGGTGCTCGGCGGCCAGCAGCAGTCCGTTGAGCAGCGCCTCCTGAAGGGGCAGGGCGACGAGCTCGTGGTGGGCCAGGCTGTCCCCGGCGAGCGCCTCACGGGCCACCTGCCCGGCGAGGCGCGCCCAGCTCAGTCCGGGGCCGCGGGAGATGTCCAACCGCGGCTCGAAGGCGAGGGCGCCACGCGGCGGACGGCCGAGGAGCCGCTCGAGCCGGTCGTGCAGCGCGGCCGCGCCGATCTTCACGGAGACGGTCCGGCAGTCCCCGCTCCACCGGTCCAGGAAGGTGTCCCCCGAGGGGTCGAGCACCACGGCCTCGGTCGCCGTCGCCACCACCGGCGCGCGGCCGCCCTGGCGCATCTCCATCGTGC
The DNA here is from genome assembly GCF_042731085.1 of Streptomyces sp. NPDC059875. Lineage (NCBI taxonomy): Bacteria > Bacillati > Actinomycetota > Actinomycetes > Kitasatosporales > Streptomycetaceae > Streptomyces > Streptomyces sp. NPDC059875. Next base: position 56,902 of record NZ_JBHWJZ010000023.1, on the reverse strand, counting down.
CGCTGAGCGGCGCGTTGACGTGGAACGCCCCGAGCTCGCCGAAGCGCATCCGCACGTCGGCCCCGCAGGCCAGATCGCCGATGACCAGTGCCCCCAGGTCGACGGTGTCGAACCGGGCGGCGAAGGGACGCTCCCGCCGCTCGATGACGTCCATGAAGTTGGCGTAGTACCGCGCGTCGATCTCCTGCCGCGCCTCGTCCACGTCCTGCGTACGAAAAGAGCTCCCACCCACGAGCGGCAAGGATACGAGCCGCTCGAATATTCGTATGACGCACCCGCCCCCGGGCGGCAGGATGACCGGCATGCCACAGCCCTTCGGATTCAGTTACGAGCAGCGCGCCGACGGCTCGGTCGTGATCACCCACCGAGGCCGCGCCGCGGGCACCCTGCGCGGGGGACGCGCGGAGAAGTTCCTGGCGGAGGTGGGGTCGGGGGACGCCCAGCTCGTCATGGCCCGGTGGACGGGCGCGTACAAGTTCGGCAACGAGCGCATGGCCCGGAACCACCCCCGTAACCAGAGTGGCCGAAGGTAGCGAAGGTAAGGGAACGGCAAAGCGGTCTCGCTCGTTACCCCTGGCATGACCGCTATGACCCCCGGCTCGAACATCCCTCTCTCCGCCGCGCGTGTGGCGGTGGACGTGGCCGCCCCGGTGCGGCTCGACGTCTCGGGCCTCCTGCTCAGCGCCGACGGCAAGGTGCGCTCGGACGACGACTTCATCTTCTACAACCAGCCGTCAGGCCCCGGTGTGACCTACCGCTCCGGCGGCGGCACGGCTCCCGACGCGATCCTGGTGGACACCGGCGCGGTGCCGCCCGGCATCGAGAAGATCGTCGTCACCGCGAGCCCCGACGCCGCGGGCCAGACCTTCCAGGGCGTCGAACCCACGGCGACGATCCGCAACGCCGACGACGGCAGCGTCCTCGCCACGTTCACCCCGCCGCAGCTCGGTACGGAGACGGCGCTGGTGGTCGTGGAGATCTATCTCCGCAACGGCGCCTGGAAGGCGCGTGCCGTCGGCCAGGGGTACGCCAACGGGCTGGCCGGCATCGCCACCGACTTCGGCGTCTCGGTGGACGAGGAGCCCGCCGCCGCGGCCGCTCCCCCGACCCCGGTCGCGCCGGCCGCCCCGGTCCCGCCTCCGGTGGCCGCTCCCGTGGACCCGCGGGTCGCCGCCTCGACGCCTCCCCCGCCGGCCGCTCCGCCCGCCGCCGCCCCGGTCTCCACCGGGAAGATCAACCTGGACAAGGGCCGGGTCAGCCTCCAGAAGAACCAGACCGTGTCCCTGGTCAAGGGCGGCCGCCCGCTGCTCTCCCAGGTCAAGATGGGCCTCGGCTGGGAGCCGGCGTACCGCGGCAAGGACATCGACCTCGACGCCTCGGTCATCGCGTACGGCCCGCAGCGCAACCACCTGGACAGCTGCTACTTCGGCAAGCTGTCCATCCTGAACGGCTCCATCAAGCACTCCGGTGACAACCTGACCGGTGAGGGCGCGGGCGACGACGAGGTCATCGTGGTCGACCTCGGCCGCCTCCCCGCCGACGCCACGGGCCTGGTCTTCACGGTCAACTCCTTCTCGGGCCAGAAGTTCACCGAGGTCGCCAAGGCGTACTGCCGGCTGATGGACGCGGCGACCGGCGAGGAGCTGGTCCGCTTCGACCTGACCACGGCCGAGCCCCAGACGGGCGTGATGATGGCCAAGCTCATCAAGCAGTTCTCCGGCGAGTGGGAGATGACGGCGATGGGCGAGTTCGTGAAGTCCCGCACGGTCCGGGGCATGGTGAAGCCGGCCGCCCAGGCCCTCTGATCCCCTGTACGGAAAGGGCCCGCCGGTCACCCGGCGGGCCCTGTTACGGGGAGGTCAGCGGCGGGGCTGGCGGCGCCACGGGCCCGTGATCGCGAGCATGATGCCCGGGTCCTGGATGTTGGCGTAGAGCGTGTCGCCGTCGGGTGAGAAGACGACGCCCGTGAACTCGCTGTCGTTCAGGTCGTTGCGGGCGATCGGGTAGGTGCGGCCGCGCTCGGTGGCGCCGAAGAGGTGCTGGATGCCCTCGCCGTCCTCGGCGATCACGAGGCCGCCGTAGGGGGAGACGGTGATGTTGTCCGGGCCGTCGTAGGCGCCGTCCTTGTCCGGGTCGGCGTTGACGCCGAGGAGGACCTGGAGGGTGAGGGTGCGGCGCTTGGGGTCGTAGAACCAGACCTGGCCGTCGTGCGGGGCGCCGGGGCTCTCCTCGCGGGCGTAGGAGGAGACGATGTAGGCGCCGCCGTCCGCCCACCACATGCCCTCCAGCTTGCGGGCGCGGGTGACCTCGTCCGGGCCGAACTGCTCGCGGACCTCGACCTCGCGGCCGTCGCGGTCGGGGACGTCCACCCAGTCGACGCCGTAGACCGTGCCGATCCGGGTGGCCCGGGAGAGGTCGTCGACGAACCGGCCGCCCGAGTCGATGCAGCGGGGCGCCTGGAGGACGCCGGCGTCGTCGGCGAGGGTGCGGAGCTTGCCGCGGCCGTGCTCGAAGCCCTTCGGCGGCACCCAACGGAAGAAGAGGCCGTTGGGCTCGGAGGCGTCCTCGGTGAGGTAGGCGTGACCGCGCTTGGGGTCGATCACGACCGCCTCGTGGTCGTAGCGGCCGAAGGCCTTGATGGGCTTGGGGTCGCGGTTGGCGCGGCGGTCGCGCGGGTCGACCTCGAAGACGTAGCCGTGGTCCTTGGTCATGCCGTTCTCGCCGGCGAGGTCGGAGTTCTCCTCGCAGGTGAGCCAGGTGCCCCAGGAGGTGCGGCCGCCGGCGCAGTTGGTGGAGGTGCCGGCGATGCCGACCCACTCGGCGACGGTGCCGTCGCGGTGCACCTCGACGACGGTGCAGCCGCCGGCCGCGGCGGGGTCGTAGACGAGGCCCTCGGTGAGCGGGACCGGGTGCTTCCACTTGGAGCGGGCGCCCTTGAGCTCGTGGTTGTTCACCAGGAGCGTGGTGCCGCGGGGGCCGGCGAAGGTTGCGGTGCCGTCGTGCTTCTGCGGGGTGAACTCGCCGGACTCCAGCGTGGTGACGCCGCTGTGGGTGATGACGCGGTACGAGAAGCCGGCCGGGAGCGCGAGGATCCCGGCGGGGTCCTCGACGAGGGGGCCGTAGCCGAGCTGGTGCCAGTGTCCGTGTCCGTGGCCCTCCCGGTCCTCGGAGGCCAGTGCCTCGGGTGCGGTGGCCAGCGCCCCGACGGCGCCGGTCAGGACGAGCCCGGCGCCGGTCGCGGCGGACTTCTTGGCGAACTCTCTGCGGTCGAGCGGCATGACGATTCGTCTCCCTGGGGTCACCCGGTGTCGGGGCACACGGTCCCGCCCACGTATAAACGGGAGTTGAACAGAGAGGCGGCCTTCCATGAACCTGCCCACCACCGGTCGGCGTGTCCTGGTCAGCGGGGCGTCCCGGGGCCTCGGTCGCGCCGTGGCCCAGGCGTTCGCCGCCAACGGCGACCGGGTCGCCGTCCACTACGGCTCCCGCGCCGACGAGGCCCGCGAGACCCTGGACTCCCTGGACGGCACCGGCCACGTCCTCACCGGCGGCGACCTCGCGGATCCGACGGGCGCGGCGGCGGTGGCGGACGCGGCGGCGGAGGCGCTCGGCGGGATCGACGTCCTGGTCAACAACGCGGCGGTCAACGAACGGCACCCGCTGCCGGAGACGCCGTACGAGGAGTGGGTGGCGATCTGGCAGCGGCACGTCGCCGTGAACCTCCTCGCCACGGCGAACCTCAGCCATCTGGCGGCCCGCCGCATGATCGACCAGGGCGGGGGCGGAAGGATCGTCAACATCGGCTCGCGGGGCGCGTTCCGGGGCGAGCCGGACCACCCGGCCTACGGTGCGACGAAGGCGGCCGTCCACGCGCTGGGCCAGTCCCTGGCGGTCTCCCTGGCGCCGTACGGCATCGGCGTGGCCTCCGTCGCCCCCGGCTTCTTCGCCACGGAGCGCGTGGCCCCCCGCCTCACGGGCCCGGAGGGCGACGCGATCCGCGCCCAGAGCCCGTTCCACCGCGTGGGGACCCCCGAGGAGATCGCGAAGGCGGTCCTCTGGCTCGCCTCCCCGGAGGCCGAATGGTCCTCGGGCACAATCCTCGACCTCAACGGCGCGTCGTACTTGCGTACGTGACACCTCGGGGGGCGAGCGCCCCGCCCGCCGCTGTCCACGGGCCGGCCACTGCCGTCCAGGGTCCAGCCACCGCCGTCCGGCGGCGGGGCTCCGGTGGCGTCGCGCCGGGGGCTGAGGCCACGGGCCGAGCCCTCCCTCAGCACCCGACAGCGACCGCAGCCGGGCGGCCGAGCCCGAGCCCGTCGGATCCTCGCGCCCCGAAGCAGGCGCGCCGACGCGGCCCGGGTGCACGCCCCCACACACCCGCGCCGCGAAGCGGGCGCGTCGGGGGCTCGGGGGCGGAGCCCCCGGTCCCGTCAGGGTTTCGGGAAGGGGTGGGGTGGGGGAATCACCCGGCGCGACGGACCCCGGGGCAGCGCCCCGACACTCACGCGCCCGCGCGCGACCTCGCCTTGAAGGCCGCCTTCCGGGCCTCCTTCGCCGCGCCCTTGTCGCGGTGGAGGCGGCCCATCGCCTCCAGGACCTCCGCCGTCGCCGGGTGCTCGACGCGCCACGCCGCGTCGAAGAAGCCGCTGTGCCGGCCCGTCAGGCCCTCGATCAGGTCCCGGAGCTCCTCCAGGTCGCCCTCCGCGTCCAGCTGCGCCGCGATCGTGTCGATCGCCAGCCAGAAGATCATCGACTCCGGCGGCGCCGGGATGTCCGCCGCGCCGCGCTCCGCCAGCCAGACCCGGGCGAGCCCGCCCAGTTCCGCGTCGTCCAGCACCTCGCGTACCGCAGGCTCCGCCGCCACGCCCACCAGCGAGAGCGCCTGCTGGCAGTGGAGGCGCCGCAGCGGCGAGCCGGCGTCGACGCCCCGCGCCGCGCCGAGCAGGTCGCGCGCGGCGGTCACCTCGTCCCGCCCGGCCAGCCAGCCCACGGTCTCGGCGCGCGCCGCGGCCTCGGGGTAGGACGCGAGCCCGTCGAGGAGCACCTCCGCGCCCTTGTCCGCCAGTTCACCGACCGCCGGCGCGTCCACGCCCGCCTCCAGCATCCGGGCCCGTACGCCGTAGAGCCCGAGCGGCGTCAGCTTGACCATCCCGTAGCGGGTGACGTCCTCGTCGTCGACCTCGTCGATCTGCGGGGCGGGCTCCTCGCCCTCCTCCGCCATCAGCGCCTCGTCGACGGGCTGGTACTCGACGAGCCCGATCGGTTCGAGCAGCCGGAACTGGTCGTCGAGGCGCATCATCGCCTCGGAGACCTGCTCCAGCACGTCGTCGGTCGGCTCCCCCATGTCGTCCGGGACGATCATCGACGCGGCGAGCGCCGGCAGCGGCACCGACCCCTCGCCCGGTCCGCCCTCGCCGACCGTCAGCAGGTACAGATTGCCGAGCACGCCCTCGAGGAACTCCGCCTCCTCCTCCGGGTTCCAGTCGAGGAGCTCGAAGTCGATCTCGCCGTCCTCGCCGATGACCTCGGCCAGGTCGTCGAGCACGGGCGCCGTGGCGTCGGCGAACACCACGTCGAGGCCGTCGAGCCAGATGCCGAGGATGTCGAGCGGCGCCCCGCCGGTGAGGACGGCGAGGTTCTCGCCCGTGGTGACCGTGCCCGAGGTGTCGTCGTCGCCGTCCTCGACGTCCACGAGTCCGGTGTCGACGGCCAGCCGCCACGCCTCGCTCGCGTACGCCGCGCCGTCCTCGTCGGCAGCGAGCCCCAACACCTCAGCCGCCGCGGGCAGTTGCTCGTCGACGAGCTCCCCGCCCGCACCGACCCGGGTCTCGGGGCCGGCCCAGCGGGCGAGTCGTGCCGCGCGGGCCAGGAGGGGGGCGGCCAGGGCGGCCCGCGCCAGCTCCGCGTCCGAGTGCAGCTGAACGGGGGGCAGGGTGGGGCGGTCCGGTGCCATCTGGGGTCTTCTCCTCGAAGGGCGCGTCGGGTCGAACGGCCTTCAGCGTAGACGCATTTCCCGGGTGGACCCCCGGTTCACGGAGCCGTCAGCCTTCGTACACCCGTCGACCCTTGACAAGTCCACCGCTCAGCCAAGAGATTGACGCGCGTAGATTCATCGACCGTTTCTCCAAGCGCTTCCGGAGTTCCCTGATGCCTTCCTCCATACCGAGATCTGCGGCCGTGGCCGCCGTCGTGTCGGCCGCCCTCGCGGCCGGACTCCTCGCGGGCTCGACCGCCTCGGCCGACACCTCGGCGGACACCGCCGCCGGCGTCCGTGTCCACGACATCCAGGGCACCACCCGTGTCTCGCCCCTCGTCGGGCAGCAGGTCACCGGCGTCACGGGCATCGTGACCGGTGTCCGGACGTACGGCTCGCGCGGATTCTGGATCCAGGACCCGCAGGCCGATGACAACCCGGCCACCAGCGAGGGTCTGTTCGTCTTCACGAGCTCCGTGCCGACCGTCGCCGTCGGCGACGCGGTCAGCGTGAACGGCACGGTCGGCGAGTACGTCCCCGGCGGCCTGAACTCCGGCAACCAGTCGCTGACGCAGATCTCCAAGCCGACCGTGACGGTGGTCTCGCAGGGCAACCCGGTCCCGGCCCCGGTGACCATCTCGGCCTGGTCCGTCCCCGACGCGTACGCCCCCGAGGGCGACCCGGCGGCCGCCGGGTCCATCAACGGGCTCACGCTGGACCCGGAGTCGTACGCCCTGGACTACTACGAGTCGCTGGAGGGCACCAACGTCCGCGTCGGCACCTCGCGCGTCGTGGGCGCCACCGACCCGTACAGCGAGCTGTGGGTCACGGTGAAGCCCTGGGAGAACCGCAACTGGCGCGGCGGCACGGTCTACGGCTCGTACACCTCGCAGAACACCGGCCGGCTCCAGATCCAGTCGCTGACCCCGATCGCCCAGCAGCCCTTCCCCAAGGCGAACGTCGGCGACGTGCTCTCCGGCACGACCGAGGGCCCGCTGGACTTCAACCAGTTCGGCGGCTACACGCTGACGGCGCGCACCCTGGGCACGGTCGTCGACCGCGGCCTGGAGCGGGAGACCACGGACAAGCAGCACAAGAACGAGCTGGCGGTCGCGACGTACAACGTCGAGAACCTCGACCCGTCCGACCCGCAGGAGAAGTTCGACGCGCTGGCCGCGGCCGTGGTGACGAACCTCGCCTCGCCCGACATCCTCGCCCTGGAGGAGATCCAGGACAACAACGGCGCCAAGAACGACGGCACGGTCGCGGCCGACCAGACGCTGAAGAAGTTCACCGACGCCATCGTGGCGGCGGGCGGCCCGGCGTACGAGTGGCGCTCGGTCGACCCGGTGAACAACAAGGACGGCGGCGAGCCCGGCGGCAACATCCGTCAGGTCTTCCTCTTCAACCCGGAGCGCGTCTCCTTCACCGACCGCGCGGGCGGCGACGCCGCCGCCGCGACGGGTGTGGTGCGCGGCGAGGACGGCGACCCGGCGCTGACGCTCTCCCCGGGCCGGATCGACCCGGCGAACACGGCGTGGGAGAACAGCCGCAAGCCTCTGGCGGGCGAGTTCACCTTCCGCGGCCGCACGGTCTTCGTGATCGCCAACCACTTCGGCTCCAAGGGCGGTGACGAGTCCCTGGTCTCGCACCACCAGCCGCCGAACCGTTCCTCCGAGGCCAAGCGCCTCCTCCAGGCGCAGGCCGTCAACGCCTTCGTCAAGGACGTCCTCGCGATCGAGAAGAACGCGGACGTCCTGGTCGTCGGTGACATCAACGACTTCGAGTTCTCGGAGACGACGACGGCACTGACGGACGGCGGGGCGCTGTACCCGGCCGTGAACTCGCTGCCGCGCAGCGAGCGCTACTCGTACGTCTTCCAGGGCAACAGCCAGGTTCTCGACCAGATCCTGACCAGCCCGGGGATCCGTCACTTCGAGTACGACAGCGTCCACATCAACGCGGAGTTCGCGGACCAGAACAGCGACCACGACCCGCAGGTGCTGCGCTTCCGCCCGTAGTGCCGCTCGCTACGCGCCCGCGCCGAGACTCAGCGCGGGCGTGTAGCGCCGCACACCGCTGCCGACCACGCCCGGGTACGTCCGCACCTTCGCCCACTGCGGGGTCGGCGAGCCGATCCCGTCCCCGGGCTGGGTGAGCGCCTCGATGTGGGCCTGCTCGCTCTCCCACTCCGCGTAGTTGAGGATCCTGGTCCCGTCGGTGGAGAGGTGGAAGTGGCCCGAGATCCCGCCGGGCGCGGGCGCCGGGTCCGTCTCCAACGCCTCGAAGACCCCGTCCACCCAGTCCCGCTGCCGGGCGGCGTCCGGCCCGTCGAACTCCACGTCGACGATGACGACACAGCCGGGAATCCTGGCGTCGGCCGGCTCGGTGGACCGGTACGGCGGGGCGTACCGGTGGAGCCCGACGCGCTCGATGCCGGGCACGGCCGCGTCGATCTCGGCGTTCCGGTCGTCGCGGAAGGTGCGGAAGAAGTCCTGGTACGCCTCCTCGCTCGTCCACTGCGAGTAGTGGAGCAGGGTGTCCCCGTCGGTGCCGATGTACACGGAGTACGAGAGCAGCCCGACGTCCGGCCAGTCCCGGCTCTCCCAGACCTTGGCGACGGCGTCGACGGCGGCCCGCTGCCGCTCGGGCGTCCCGACGCGCCATGTACTGGCGAGGACGAGTCCCACACCGGGGCGGCGCAGGTCGGGACGGGCATCGGGCCGGGCAACGGCGTTCATCAGGTGACCTCCTGTCGTCGGTGAACCCAGTCTTCGACCTCAACCTCGCTTGAGGTCAAGCCGTACGCCCGTGCGACACTTCGGCCGTGATCCTCCGCCCGGCCACCCATGCCGAACTCCCCGCCGTCCTCGCCCTCCTCTCCGACGAGGAGAAGGTCGTGGACCCCGTCTCGGTCGTCGTCACCCCGGCGTACGAGCGTGCCTTCGCGGAGATCGAGAGCGATCCGCGCAACGAGATGCTGGTGCTCGTGGACGGGGAGCTGGTCGTGGGCTGTCTGCAGGCGACGTACATCCCGGGTCTGGGCAAGGGCGGGGCCGAGCGGGCCCTGATCGAGGCGGTGCGGATCCGGGCGGACCGGCGAGGCGGCGGGCTCGGCCGGGAGCTGATGGCGCGGGCGGTGGAGCGGGCCCGCGAGCGCGGCTGCGCGCTCGTCCAGTTGACCAGCAACAAGCAGCGGACGGATGCCCACCGCTTCTACGCCTCCCTGGGCTTCGCGCGCAGCCACGACGGGTTCAAGCTCGCGCTCTGAGCGGCGGCTAGCCGAGGAGGTGGCCTCCGCCGTCGACGAGCAGCACCTCGCCGGTGATGTACGAGGCGTTGGTGAGATCGAAGACGGCCCGGGCGATGTCCTCCGGCCGCCCCACCCGCCGCAGCGGAACCGCGCCCGCCACATGGGCCTTGGCGTCGTCCGCGCCCTCCACGCCGTCGAACCAGGGGGTGTCGACGAAGCCGGGCGCGACGGCGTTGACCCGGACGTCCGGGCCGAGGGTCTTGGCGAGCAGCTTCGTCATGTGGTTGACGGCCGCCTTGGAGACGGCGTACGGGATGGAGCTGCCGCCGGGGCGGACGCCGGCCTGCGAGGAGATGTTCACGACGCAGCCGGCGCCTTTCGCGCGCAGGTGCGGGACGGCGGCGGTGATGGTCTGCCAGACCCCGATGACGTTGACGTCGTAGAGGTGCCGCCAGACGTCGGGCGAGGCCGCGTCGAGGTCGTCGTGCGGGATGAACCGGGTGGTGCCCGCGCAGTTGACGAGGATGTCGAGCCGGCCGTACGCCTCCACGGCGGAGGCGACGAGCCCGGCGGCCTGGGCCTCGTCGGAGACGTCGGCCTGTACATAGACGGCGTCCGGCAGTTCGGCGGCGAGGGCCTTGCCCGCCTCGACGGACCGCGCGGAGTTGACGACGACCCGGATCCCCGCGTCGGCGAGGCGGCGGGCGACGGCGGCACCGATGCCCGAGGACGAGCCTGTGACCAGGGCGACACGTTGTTCGCTCATGCTGTTCTCTCTCCATGTCCTCCTGTCGCGCAGGGAGATCATGCCAGAACGCGCTTCTCGGCGACTTCGTACGGGAATCGCTGCAGCCCGCCGACCTGGAGACGGTCGACGGGCTGCGGGCGGCGTACGAGGATCCGGTTCAGTCGAACACGTAGGTGGTGCCGAGCACCGCCGCGTGTTCGAGGACGTCCTCCAGCGGGTCGTCGATCTGACCGGTGTGGAGGCTGAGGCTCGGTCCGTTCGAGACATGAGGGCCGTTGTACGTCTGCGTGTGCGTCTCGTCGGCCGACGCCGCCCCGGCGGGCAGCAGTACGGCGGCTGCCACGGCCAGCGCCCCGACAACGGTGGGCCTCGTCCTCATGTCGACTCCTCGCCTTGTCTGTTCGTGTGACTCAACGTCGTACCGTTAACGCAGAGTCACACGAGCAGGTCACGCGCGGGATGCGCTCAGTTGTGGCTGTGGAGGATCTCGTTGAGTCCGCCCCACACCGCGTTGTTCGGGCGGGCCTCGACGGCGCCGGTCACCGAGTTGCGGCGGAAGAGGATGTTGTCGCCCCCGGAGAGGTCGCGGGCCTTGACGATCTCGCCGTCGGGCATCGTGACGCGCGTACCGGCGGTGACGTACAGACCGGCCTCGACGACGCACTCGTCGCCGAGCGCGATGCCGACGCCCGCCTCGGCGCCGATGAGGCAGCGCTCGCCGATGGAGATGATCACGTTGCCGCCACCGGAGAGGGTGCCCATGGTGGAGGCGCCGCCGCCGATGTCGGAGCCGTCGCCGACGACGACGCCGGCGGAGATGCGGCCCTCGACCATCGAGGTGCCGAGGGTGCCGGCGTTGAAGTTGACGAAGCCCTCGTGCATGACGGTCGTACCGGCGGCGAGGTGCGCGCCGAGCCGGACGCGGTCGGCGTCGGCGATCCGGACGCCGGCGGGGGCGACGTAGTCGGTCATCCGGGGGAACTTGTCGATCGAGGTCACCTGGAGGTGCAGGCCCTCGGCGCGCGCGTTGAGGCGGACCTTCTCGATGTCGTCGACGGCGACCGGGCCGAGCGAGGTCCAGGCGACGTTGGCGAGCAGGCCGAAGAGGCCGTCGAGGCTCTGGCCGTGCGGCTTGACCAGCCGGTGGCTGAGCAGGTGCAGGCGCAGGTACGCGTCGTGGGCGTCGAGCGGCTTGTCGTCGAGCGAGGAGATGACGGTGCGGACGGCGACCACCTCGACGCCACGGCGGGCGTCCACGCCGAGGGCCTTGGCGGCGCCCTCACCGAGGGCGTTGACGGCGGCGTCGGGGGTGAGCCGCTCGGTTCCGGCGGGCCCGGGCGTGTCGGTCAGCTCGGGGGCGGGGAACCAGGTGTCGAGAACGGTGCCGTCACCGGCGATGGTGGCGAGGCCGGCGGCGACGGCGCCGGTGGTGCGAGGAGCAGTGGTCATGCGGAAAACCTAACGTTCGGGGCCCCGCCCGGGCCAACCGGTCTCAGGTGTCGGTCGAGCCGCTTGGCGGAATCGACAAGGCCCGCACCGCGGCGCTCGTCGGATCGCCCGGCCCCGTCGGAGGCCACGCGCCGCCGGCTAGCCGGACCCCTCGGCGGGTTCGCCGAGTGCGGCGGACGGCCCCGGGCGTACAGCGAGCAGGCGCGCCAGCATCTCGCGCGCGTACTCCTCGTCGTACTCCGCGTCGGTCAGCAGCACCTGCAGACAGATCCCGTCCATGAGCGCGACCAGCGCGCGGGCGGTCACGGGGTCGGTGCGCCGGGACAGCACCTCGGTCACGGCGTCCGTCCATTCCGCGGCGACCGGCCGCAGCGGGGGGCGGCGCAGGGCGGCGAGGTAGAGCTCGTACTCCAGCTCCACCCCGGTCCGTTCCCCGCCGATCCACTCCCCCATGTGCCGGGCGAGTTCCGCCGCCAGGTCCGCCTCGGGGTCGGCGAGCGCGCCGCTCTCGCGCAGTTCCCGCCCGAACCCCTCATTGGCCTCGCGGAGCGCGGCGACGAGCAGTTCGTCGAGGGAGGCGAAGTGGTAGGTCGTGGAGCCGAGCGGCACGTCGGCCTCCGCGGCGACCGTACGGTGGCTCAGCCCGGCGATGCCCCGGGCGCCGACCACCCGCAGCGCGGCGTCAACGATCCGTTGCCGCCGCTCGGGGTCGTAGCGGCGGGCGCGGGCCATCAGTGCGCTCCGCCCATGTTGAGCACGAGGACGCCCGCGATGATCAGGAGCACCCCGGCGACCTTGGCGACGCTGAGGGTCTCGTTCATGAAGAAGATCCCGATGACGGCGACGGCGGCGGTGCCCACGCCGGACCAGATCGCGTACGCGGTGCCGACCTGGAGGGTCTTGAGCGCCTGGGCGAGCAGCGCGAAGGCGATCACATAGCCCGCACCCGTGACGACGGAAGGCCAGAGCCTCGAGAAGCCCTCGCTGTACTTCATGGAGACCGTGGCGATGATCTCCGCGGTGATGGCTCCCGCCAGCAGTCCGTATCCCATGCGTACGAGTGTACACAACGATATGTACGGGCGTACGCAACGCCGGACGCTACGGTGTGCGCATGACACATCCCTCGGGGCCCTACGGCTACGGCTACGCTCCCCCGCCCCCACCGCCGAAGCCCGGCGTGATACCTCTGGCGCCGCTGGGTCTCAGCCAGATCCTGTCCGGCGCCTTCGCCACCATCGGCCGCTACTGGAAGCAGCTGCTCGGCGTCGCCGCGGCCGCCTACGGCGCGGCGTTGCTGCTGGTCGCGGCGGCCTTCGGCATCGCGTACGCCGCGGTCGCCGACCATCTGCCCGGGGTCTTCGACCTGCCGAGGGGTCAGGACCCCAGCTGGGAGGACGGCCGGCCGCTGCTGATCGCCTTCGGCTGTGTGTGGCTGATCGCCATGGTCGGGATGCTGGTCGCGAGCGCCGTCGTGTACGCGGCGTGCCCCGCCGTCGTCCAGGAGGCGGTCCTCGGCCGTCGCACGACGTTCGGGGCGGTCTGGCGCCGCGCCTGGTCGCGGATGTCCTCGGTCCTGGGCACCGCCCTCCTGACGCTGCTGCTGACCGTGCCGGTCCCGCTCATCGTGTTCGTGGCCACGTTCGCCGGTCTGCTGGTGGCCCTCTCGGGGTCGGGCCCGGTGGCGCTGGTGGTCCTGTCGTTCGGGGGTGCCGTGCTGGCCACCCTGCTGACCGCCCCACTCGCCGCCTGGCTCTGGGTGAAGTTCAGCCTGGCTGCGCCGGCGGCGGTGTTCGAGGGTCAGGGGGCCGTGGCCTCGATGCGCCGCTCCAGCCGGCTGGTCCAGGGCTCGTGGTGGCGGATCTTCGGTGCACTGCTCGTCGCGGGCATCATGGCCGCGACGGCGAACTGGCTGGTCCAGCAGGTCCTCAGCCTGCTGCTCTCGTTCCCCGCCTCCTTCACGGACCCGTCCGGCGCGGACTCCGCGGGCGAGGCGCTGATCGCCTTCGTACCGCTCCTCGTCGTCGCCGTCATCGGCTCGATGGTGGCGCAGGCCGTCTGCTCGGTCTTCCCGCCCCTGGTCAGCGGTCTCGTCTACGTCGACCAGCGCATCCGCAAGGAGAACCTCGCCCCGGCCCTCGCCGAGGCGGCGGCCGTGGCGCCCCCGTTCAGTCGGTGAGGGACCGCTTCGGCCTCAGCACGCAGAACTCGTTGCCCTCGGGGTCGGCGAGGACGACCCAGGTCGCGTCCTCGCCCTGACCGACGTCCACCCGCCGGGCGCCGAGCCCGATGATCCGCTCGACCTCCGCGTCCCGATCGTCGGGCGTGAGGTCGATGTGGAGCCGGTTCTTGACGGTCTTCGACTCGGGCACCGGCAGGAAGCACATCCCGGGCAGGGCGTGCTCGTCGGCTCCGATGACGATCTCGTCCTCCGCCTCGAAGAGGATCTTCCAGTCCAGGACCGCCGCCCAGAACCGGGCCTGGGCAGGAAGGTCGTGGGAGTCGACGACGAGGTGGTACATGCGAACGGCCATGCCCTCCAGTCTGACTGGAGGGCATGGCCGTTCACCGGATTTCCGCGGAGAATCCTCAGACGTTGAAGCCGAGCGCGCGCAGCTGCTCGCGGCCGTCGTCCGTGATCTTGTCCGGACCCCACGGCGGCATCCAGACCCAGTTGATCTTCAGCTCGTTGGCGATGCCGTCGGTGGCGGCCTTCGCCTGGTCCTCGATCACATCGGTCAGCGGACAGGCCGCCGACGTCAGGGTCATGTCCAGCGTGACGACGTTGGAGTCGTCGATGTGGATGCCGTAGATCAGGCCGAGGTTGACGACATCGATGCCCAGCTCGGGGTCGACGACGTCGTACAGCGCCTCGCGGATCTCTTCTTCGGAGGCCGGCTTCATCGTGGCCTCGGCGTTCTCGGTCATGCCGACTTCCTCTCCGCATCACCCAGAGCCTGGGCCGTCGCGTCCTTCCACGCCATCCAGCTGAGCAGCGCGCACTTCACCCGGGCCGGGTACTTCGAGACACCGGCGAACGCGACCGCGTCCTCCAGGATCTCCTCCATCGCGTCGTCCGGCTCGATCTGGCCCTTGGACTGCATCAGCTCCAGGAACGTGCCCTGGATCTTCTGCGCCTCGGCCAGCTCCTTGCCGACGAGCAGCTCGTTCAGGACCGAGGCCGAAGCCTGGCTGATCGAGCAGCCCTGACCCTCGTACGAGACGTCCTCGATCCGCGAGCCGTCGTACTTCACGCGGAGCGTGATCTCGTCGCCGCACGTCGGGTTGACGTGGTGCACCTCGGCGTCGCCGTCCCGAAGACCGCGCCCGTGCGGGTGCTTGTAATGGTCCAGGATGACGTCCTGGTACATCGAATCCAGCTTCACGAGATCCCCTAGCCGAAGAAGTTCCGTACGTGCTCCAGACCCTCGACCAGGGCGTCGACCTCGGCCGGGGTGGAGTACAGATAGAACGACGCTCGCGTGGTCGCAGGAATTCCGTACCGCAGGCAGACCGGCCGCGCGCAGTGGTGGCCGACCCGGACCGCGATGCCCTGCTCGTCGAGGACCTGGCCCACGTCGTGCGGGTGGATGTCGCCGAGCACGAAGGAGATCGCCGCGCCGCGGTCCTCGGCAGTGGTGGGGCCGATGATCCGCAGGTCCGGCACCTCCTGGAGGCGGCGGACGGCGTACTCGGTGATCGCGTGCTCGTGGCGCGCGATGTTCTCCATGCCGATCGCCGACAGGTAGTCCACGGCCGCGCCGAGGCCGACGGCCTGGGCGATCGGGGGCGTACCCGCCTCGAACTTGTGCGGAGCCGGCGCGTACGTCGAGGAGTGCATCGAGACGGTCTCGATCATCTCGCCGCCGCCGAGGAACGGAGGCAGGTCCTCCAGGAGCTCCTGCCGTCCCCACAGCACGCCGATGCCGGTCGGACCGACCATCTTGTGGCCGGTGAAGGCCACGAAGTCGGCCTGCAGCGCCTGGACGTCGAGCACCATGTGCGGGGCCGCCTGCGAGGCGTCGATGCAGACCAGCGCACCGACCTCCTGCGCACGCCGGATGATCGTCTCGACCGGGTTGATCGTGCCCAGCAGGTTCGAGACCAGCGTGAACGAGACGATCTTGGTCTTCTCGGTGATGACCTCTTCGATGTTCGAGAGGTCGAGACGGCCGTCGTCGGTGAGGCCGAACCACTTCAGCTTCGCGCCCGTGCGCTGCGAGAGCAGCTGCCACGGCACGATGTTGGAGTGGTGCTCCATCTCCGTGATGGCGATCTCGGTCTCGTGGTCCACGCGGTAGGGCTCGTCGGCCCAGCCCAGCATGTTGGCCACGAGGTTGAGCGACTCCGAGGCGTTCTTGGTGAAGATCACCTCGTCGCGGCTCGGCGCGTTGATGAAGGCGGCGACCTTGTCGCGGGCGCCTTCGTACAGCGCCGTGGCCTCCTCGGCGACCGTGTACACACCGCGGTGCACGTTGGCGTTGTGCCGCTCGTAGTAGGCGTTCAGCGCGTCTAGGACCTGGCGCGGCTTCTGCGAGGTCGCAGCGCTGTCCAGGTAGACGATCTTCTTCCCGTCGTGGACCACACGATCCAGCAGGGGGAAGTCCTTGCGGATCGCCTCGGTGTCGAGGAGGCCAGGCAGCTGTGTCACGCCGTAGCGCCACCCTTCACGTAGGACTCGTAGCCCTCGGCCTCGAGCTTGTCGGCGAGCTCGGCGCCGCCGGACTCGGCGATGCGGCCGTTCGCGAACACGTGCACGAAGTCGGGCTTGATGTAGCGGAGGATCCGCGTGTAGTGCGTGATCAGCAGGGTGCCGACCTCGCCGGTCTCGCGGACGCGGTTGACGCCCTCGGAGACGATGCGGAGCGCGTCGACGTCGAGGCCGGAGTCGGTCTCGTCGAGGATCGCGATCTTCGGCTTGAGGAGCTCCAGCTGGAGGATCTCGTGGCGCTTCTTCTCACCGCCGGAGAAGCCCTCGTTGACGTTGCGCTCGGCGAAGGCCGGGTCCATCTGGAGCTTCTCCATGGCCTCCTTGACCTCCTTCACCCAGGTACGCAGCTTGGGGGCCTCGCCGCGGACGGCGGTGGCGGAGGTGCGCAGGAAGTTGGAGACCGAGACACCGGGGACCTCGACCGGGTACTGCATGGCCAGGAAGACGCCGGCGCGGGCGCGCTCGTCGACCGACATCTCCAGGACGTCCTCGCCGTCCAGGGTCACGCTGCCACCGGTGATCGTGTACTTCGGGTGGCCGGCGAGGGAGTACGCCAGGGTCGACTTGCCGGAGCCGTTGGGGCCCATGATGGCGTGGGTCTCGCCCTGCTTCACGGTCAGGTCGACGCCCTTGAGGATCTCACGGGGGCCGTTCTCGGCCTCGACGGAGACGTGCAGGTCGCGGATTTCAAGCGTTGCCATGGGTGACTCAGGACTCCTGGGTGACGGAGACGAGCACATCGTCCCCTTCGATCTTTACGGGGTATACGGGGACGGGGCGCGTCGCGGGAAGGCCGGACGGCTTGCCCGTGCGGAGGTCGAACGCGGAGCCGTGCAGCCAGCACTCGATCTGGCAGTCCTCCACTTCGCCCTCCGAGAGGGAGACGTTGGCGTGCGAGCAGATGTCGTTGATCGCGAACACCTCGCCCTCGGTGTGCACGACCGACACCGGCGTGCCGGCGACCTCGACCCGCTTCGGGGTGTCGGCCTCCAGCTCGCTCAGCGCGCAGACTCGGACGAAGTCGGCCATCAGACGGACGCCTCCAGCTCGGCCTCGATCTTGGCGATGAGGCGCTCCTCGACGTCCGGCAGACCGATCTGCTGGACGAGCTCGGCGAAGAAGCCGCGGACGACGAGACGGCGGGCCTCGGACTCCGGGATGCCGCGGGCCATCAGGTAGAAGAGCTGCTCGTCGTCGAAGCGCCCGGTGGCCGAGGCGTGACCGGCGCCGGCGATCTCGCCGGTCTCGATCTCCAGGTTCGGCACGGAGTCGACGCGGGCACCGTCCGTCAGGACCAGGTTCCGGTTGAGCTCGTACGTGTCGGTGCCCTCGGCGGCGGCCTGGATGAGGACGTCGCCGATCCAGACGGCGTGGGCGTCCTGCCCCTGGAGCGCGCCCTTGTAGGCCACGTTGGACTTGCAGTGCGGCGTGTTGTGGTCGACCAGGAGGCGGTGCTCCTGGTGCTGGCCCGCGTCGGTGAAGTACAGGCCGAAGAGCTCGGCCTCGCCACCGGTGGCCGCGTACTGCACGCGCGGGTGGATGCGGACGACGTCGCCGCCGAAGGTGACCACGACCGACTTGAAGGAGGCGTCGCGGCCGACCAGCGCGTTGTGCTGGGCGACGTGGACGGCCTTCTCGTCCCAGTCCTGGACGGAGACGACGGTGAGCTTGGCGCCGTCGCCGAGGAGGTAGTCGACGTTGGCGGCGAGCACCGCGTCGCCGGTGTGGTCGATGACCACGACGGCCTCGGCGAACGCGCCGAGCTCGATCACCTGGTGGCCGAAGGCGACGCCGCCCTGGCCGTGCACGGCGATCCGGATCGGCTCGCTGAGGACGGCCTCCTTGGCGACGGTGACGACCGAGGCCTTCTCGAAGGAGGAGTACGCCTGGGCGGCGACGCGGTCGACGGGCGTGCCGGCCCTGCCGAGCCGCTCGTCGTCACGGCCGACGGTCTCCACGGTGACGCCCTCGGGGGCCTCGATCTCGACCTTCACACCCTCGCCGTCCGCGACGGCGGTGCCGTCGTGCAGACCGCGCAGGCGCTCCAGCGGGGTGAACCGCCACTCCTCCTCGCGGCCGTGCGGGACGGGGAAGTCCGCGACGTCGAAGGACGGGGGCGCGCTCATGCGCGTGGCGACGGTGGACTCGGCGGCCACCGCGATCGAGCCGGCGGTGGTGGAGCCCGCCGGGATGTTCTGAGCCTCAGCCATGGCTGTCGTCTTGCTCTCTTCCTGCCTCGTCGTACGCGCCCGCCGCGGGTGGGCGGCCGGTCCGGCCGGGCGCCTTTCGGCGCCGGCCGGGACCCTGCCGCCGTGCGGCGGGCTCGCGGGGCTCAGCGACTGAGCCCGGGTCGTTTGCCTGGTCCGCGGGGCGCCCTAGCCCACGGCCCCCTCCATCTGCAGCTCGATCAGCCGGTTCAGCTCGAGCGCGTACTCCATCGGGAGCTCCTTGGCGATCGGCTCGACGAAGCCGCGCACGATCATCGCCATCGCCTCGAACTCGGTCATGCCGCGGCTCATCAGGTAGAAGAGCTGGTCCTCGGAGACCTTGGAGACGGTGGCCTCGTGACCCATGGAGACGTCGTCCTCGCGGACGTCCACGTAGGGGTACGTGTCCGAGCGGGAGATCGTGTCGACGAGCAGCGCGTCGCAGAGCACGTTCGACTTGGCGCCCGGGGCACCCTCGCCGATCTCGATGAGACCGCGGTAGGAGGTGCGGCCGCCGCCTCGCGCCACCGACTTGGAGACGATGTTGGAGGAGGTGTTCGGGGCCATGTGGACCATCTTGGCGCCGGCGTCCTGGTGCTGGCCCTCGCCCGCGAAGGCGATCGACAGGGTCTCGCCCTTGGCGTGCTCGCCCATCAGGTAGACGGCCGGGTACTTCATGGTGACCTTGGAGCCGATGTTGCCGTCGACCCACTCCATGGTCGCGCCCTCGTAGGCCACGGCGCGCTTGGTGACCAGGTTGTAGACGTTGTTCGACCAGTTCTGGATCGTCGTGTAGCGGCAGCGGCCGCCCTTCTTCACGATGATCTCGACGACCGCGGAGTGCAGGGAGTCGGAGGAGTAGATCGGGGCGGTGCAGCCCTCGACGTAGTGGACGTAGGCGTCCTCGTCGACGATGATCAGCGTCCGCTCGAACTGACCCATGTTCTCCGTGTTGATACGGAAGTAGGCCTGCAGCGGGATCTCGACGTGCACGCCCTTCGGCACGTAGATGAACGATCCGCCGGACCACACGGCCGTGTTCAGCGAGGCGAACTTGTTGTCGCCGACCGGGATGACCGTGCCGAAGTACTCGCGGAAGAGCTCCTCGTGCTCCTTCAGCGCGGTGTCGGTGTCGACGAAGATGACGCCCTGCTCCTCCAGGTCCTCACGGATCTGGTGGTAGACGACCTCGGACTCGTACTGGGCCGCGACACCGGCGACGAGGCGCTGCTTCTCCGCCTCCGGGATGCCGAGCTTGTCGTACGTGTTCTTGATGTCCTCCGGCAGGTCCTCCCAGGACTCGGCCTGCTTCTCGGTGGACCGCACGAAGTACTTGATGTTGTCGAAGTCGATGCCCGACAGGTCGGAGCCCCAGCTGGGCATGGGCTTCTTGTCGAAGAGGCGCAGACCCTTCAGCCGGAGCTTCAGCATCCACTCGGGCTCGTTCTTCTTCTCCGAGATGTCGCGGACGACAGCCTCGGAAAGGCCTCGCTTGGCGGTGGCACCGGCCGCGTCGGAGTCGGCCCAGCCGTACTCGTACCGACCCAGGCCCTCGAGCTCGGGGTGGCTGATCTCGGTGGTCATGCGGGGTTCCTCCCGGCCGTGCTTGCGGATGCTTCTGATGGGGTGGTCTGTGGGGCACCGTGCGGGATGAACGTGGTGCAGACGCCGTCACCATGCGCGATGGTGGCCAGACGCTGGACGTGCGTTCCCAAGAGGCGGGAGAAGATCTCCGTCTCCGCCTCGCACAGCTGGGGGTACTGCTCGGCGACGTGGGCGACCGGGCAGTGGTGTTGGCAGAGCTGCTCGCCGACCGGCGCGTTCCGCGCAGTGGCAGCGTACCCGTCCTTGCTCAGCGCCTTGGCGAGAGCCTCGGTGCGCTGGTCGGGGTCCGCCGACTCGACGGCTTCCCGGTACGCCTCGGCCTGGTGCTCGAGACGGTCGCGGGCGAAGGCGGCGACGGCCGCCTCTCCGGCAGCCCCTCCGCCGGCGGTCTGCTCGATCCAGCGCAGTGCGTCCACGGCCAGCGAGTCGTACGACTGGTCGAAGGCGTCCCGGCCGCAGTCGGTCAGCGCGAAGACCTTGGCGGGGCGCCCGCGGGTGCGGGCCCCGTACACGCGCTTCTCGCGGGCTTCGACGACGTTCTCGGCGACGAGCGAGTCGAGATGGCGACGGACGGCCGCCTGGGTGAGGCGGAGCCGCTGCGCGAGATCGGCGACCGTCGACGGCCCGTGATCCAGGATGGACCGCGCGACCCGGTTGCGCGTGGATCGCTCACCGGTCGCGAGTTCCTCCACCGGAGCCGCGTCGACGTTTTTCACAACGCCATTGTTGCGTAATTCCTTCGGGAGTGACAAGCGCCGCCCGAATCGGTGACGGTGCCGTGCATCACTCAGGTAAGGCTTACCTGACCTGCGGAAATGATCATTCGTAGGACGAATATGCGCTGGATCCGGGCCCCGCGCCGGATCCACCCCGGAACCCTCTCTAGACTTCCCGGCATGCGAAACGAGTCCGTCGACAGTGCCGCCGTCCGGGTACGTGGCCTGGTCAAGCGGTACGGGAGCAAGACCGCCGTCGACGGCCTCGACCTCGACGTCCGGGCGGGCACCGTGACCGCCGTCCTCGGCCCCAACGGGGCCGGGAAGACCACCACGATCGAGACCTGCGAGGGTTACCGGAAGGCCGACGCCGGCACCGTCCGCGTCCTCGGTCTCGACCCGGTCGCCGACGCGGCCCGGCTGCGTCCCCGGATCGGCGTGATGCTCCAGTCCGGCGGCGTCTACTCCGGCGCCCGGGCCGACGAGATGCTCCGCCACATGGCGAAGCTGCACGCCCACCCGCTGGACGTGGACGCCCTGATCGAGCGCCTCGGGCTCGGCTCCTGCGGCCGGACCACCTACCGCCGGCTCTCCGGAGGCCAGCAGCAGCGCCTCGCGCTCGCCATGGCCGTCGTCGGCCGCCCCGAGCTGGTCTTCCTCGACGAGCCGACCGCCGGGCTCGACCCGCAGGCCCGCCACGCCACCTGGGACCTCGTCCGCGAGCTGCGCGCAGACGGCGCCACCGTCGTCCTCACCACGCACTTCATGAACGAGGCCGAGGAACTGGCGGACGACGTCGCCATCATCGACGGCGGCCGGGTCGCCGCCCAGGGCAGCCCCGAGCAGCTGTGCCGCGGCGGCGCCGAGAACACCCTGCGCTTCACCGGCCGCCCCGGGCTCGACCTCGGCTCGCTGCTCAAGGCCCTGCCCGACGGCACGGCGGCGGCGGAGCTGACCCCGGGCGCGTACCGGATCAGCGGCGAGGTGGACCCGCAGCTGCTCGCCACCGTCACCAGCTGGTGCGCCCAGCACGGCGTCATGCCGGACGGCATCTCGGTGGAGCGCCACACCCTCGAAGACGTTTTTCTGGAGCTGACGGGCAAGGAGCTGCGGTCATGATGCACGTCGACACCAAGATTTGCCGGGGGTCCGGGGGTTGTCCCCCGGGAGGACACAGCCTGGAGCTCACGGGCAAGGAGCTGCGGTCATGAGCAGCGATACGAACACGGGCACGTACGCACCGAAGCCGGGGGCCGCCCCCGTCGGCCGGATGATCGCGGCGCAGACGGCACTGGAGACGAAGATGCTGCTGCGCAACGGCGAGCAGCTGCTCCTCACGGTGATCATCCCGTCCCTGCTGCTCGTGCTGTTCTCCACCGTCGACATCGTCGACACGGGCGCGGACAAGGCCGTCGACTTCCTCGCCCCCGGCGTGCTCGCGCTCGCCGTGATGTCGACCGCCTTCACCGGCCAGGCCATCGCCACCGGCTTCGAGCGGCGCTACGGGGTGCTCAAGCGGCTCGGCGCCTCACCGCTCCCCCGCTGGGCGCTGATGACCGCCAAGACGCTGTCCGTCCTGGTCACCGAGGTCCTCCAGGTCGCGCTCCTGACCGCGATCGCGCTGGGGCTCGGCTGGTCCCCGCAGGGCGACCCCTTCTCGGTCCTGCTGCTGCTCGTCCTCGGCACGGCCGCCTTCTCGGGACTCGGTCTCCTGATGGCCGGCACGCTGCGGGCGGAGGCGACGCTGGCCGCCGCCAACCTGGTCTTCCTGCTGCTCCTGGTGGGCGGCGGGGTGATCGTGCCCCTGGACAAGTTCCCGGACGCCGCCCGCTCGGTCCTGGAGTTGCTGCCGATCTCGGCGCTCTCGGACGGGCTGCGGGACGTGCTCCAGGGCGGCGCCGCGCTGCCGTGGGGCGCCGCCGCGATCCTCGCGGTATGGGCGGTCCTCGGGCTCGGCGCGGCGGCGAAGTTCTTCCGCTGGGAGTAGCGGAGGGGTGACGTTCCGGGGTGACTTCACCCGTAACGCACCCCTCGTACCCCTCTCAATTTTCCGGGGGGAGACGGCTCCCCCCGACCCCCTCGTGAAAACACGCACAAGCCCCGTCCTACGATAGGGCGCGTGCTGACCCCCCTCGCCTACATCGCCAAGCGCTGGACCCCGTCCCCCGAGACGCTCCGGCGCGCCGCGCTCTCCGCCGTCGTGATGAGCGTCCTCATCATCGTCACGGGAGGCGCGGTCCGGCTGACCGGCTCCGGTCTCGGCTGCGACACCTGGCCCAAGTGCACGGACGACAGCCTCATCGTGACGCCCGAGCAGGGCTACCGCGGTGTGATCGAGTTCGGCAACCGGATGCTCACGTACGTCCTGTCGGCCGCGGTCGGCTGGGCGATCATCGCCGCGCGCTCCACCAAGCCGTGGCGGCGCGGTCTGACCCGGCTCGGCTGGGCGCAGTTCTGGATCGTCGCGAGCAACGCGGTCCTCGGCGGCATCACCGTGTGGATGGGCCTCAACCCCTGGACCGTCGCCGGCCACTTCATCGCC
Source organism: Streptomyces sp. NPDC059875 (assembly GCF_042731085.1). Taxonomy (NCBI): domain Bacteria; kingdom Bacillati; phylum Actinomycetota; class Actinomycetes; order Kitasatosporales; family Streptomycetaceae; genus Streptomyces; species Streptomyces sp. NPDC059875. The sequence goes on along the minus strand of NZ_JBHWJZ010000023.1, from coordinate 33,697 downwards.
GCGAACACCCTCCTGACCGTCGCCGTGATCACCTGGCAGCGGACCCGCGAGGGCGACACGACCCCCCGGCGCCGGGTACCGAGCCCGGTGCGCAAGCTCTCCTGGGCGATCATCGCGGCGTCGGCCCTGGTGATCGTCCTCGGCACCGGCGTCACCGGCTCGGGCAAGCACGCGGGCGACAGCAGCGACGTCCCGCGGATGCCGTGGGACTGGACAGCCGCCGCCCACCTCCACGCCATTGCCGCCTGGGTCGTCTGCGCGCTCGCGCTCGCCATGTGGCTGGTGCTGCGGGTGGTGGACGCCCCCGACGACACCCGGGCGCGCGCCCGCGACCTGCTGCTCGTGCTGCTCGCGCAGGGCGGGATCGGCTACCTCCAGTACTTCACCGGGGTCCCCGAGCTCCTGGTCGGCGCCCACATGCTCGGCTCCTCACTGATGTGGATCGCCGTGCTGCGGCTCGCCCTGAGCCTGCGCGAGCGCCCGGTGGCGGCGCCCGAGATCCCGGCGCAGTCCGACTCGGCGCTGGCCACGGCGTGAGGCGGCGCGGACCGAGTCCGCGCGATTTCCGAAATCGGGCACGCGCTCAGATGAGCTTTCAGCCGAGCTTGTAGACCCGCCGCGCATTGCCCGCCGCGATCATCGTCGCGACGCGCTGCGCGTCGGTGAGGGACCAGGCGCCGTCGCCCACCCATTCGCCAAGGACGCGGCCCAGCGCGCCGCGGAACACGCTCGCCGCGACGACGTGCAGCTCGGGCAGGGCGTGGGCGCCGCTCGAGAAGAGCAGCTTGCCGAAGGGGGCCAGCTCCAGGAGTTCGGCGAGGACGGCCGCGGCGCGCGCCCCGGTCCTGCCGAGGACGGAGCCCAGGTCGGCGTACACGTGCGGGAAGACACCGGTCAGCTGGGCCGTCTGGCGGTGGTACGGGTATCCGTGCAGCAGCACGAGGTCGGTGCCGAGGCCGCTCGTGGACGCCGCGAAGTCGGCGAGCCCGGCCGGGTCCTCGCTCCCCACATGCAGCTGGAGGGGCCGCCCGGAGGCGACGGCGATCCACAGCAGATGGCGCAGCAGGACGGGGTCGGTGAGCCGGCCGCCGACCGCGCGCCCGGCCAGCCAGCGGCCCGCGGCCCCGCGGACCTCTCCGGGTCCCGGAGGTTCGGGGGCGTACGCGAGACCCCGGGAGCCCGCCACGGAGGTGAAGGCGACGGCGGTCGCGGCGGCGCCGTGCACGGCCTCCGCGAGGTTGGCCAGCAGCCCCTCGACCGTCCCCGAGGTGTCCGCGACCTGCTCGGCGAGCGGCTCCAGACGGATGATCTCGTGGGCGTCGGCGGCGCCGGCCGCGGCGATCTCGGCGGGGCCGGTCAGGTCGCCGGGAAGTCCCGTGTCCACCAGAAAGGTGGAGATGCCGGAGGCGCGCAGCAGCCTGCGGCCGGACTCCAGGACGCCCAGCTCCCGGCGGCGGGCGAGATAGCGGGCCGGCGGGCAGTGCGGTTCCAGGCCCAGCAGCGGCGGGCACCAGCGGCGTACCGCGAAACCGGTCTGGGTGTCGAAGAAGGTCGTGCCGGGCGCGGGCGGACCGCCAGTCCTGCCGAGATGTGTCTCGAAGGTGCCGAGGCCGAGCTCCTTGCGGAGCACGCCGTGGCAGTACTGGTCCACCAGGCTCGGGGTCTCGATCATTCGGGGGGCTCCCTGCGTGGACGTGCTTCCACACGTCCTAACGGGTGAGCCCCACCCGAGGTTGTTGCCTGGGCCGTTACCCGAGGGGTGTCGCCTAGCTGTTCGACGGGCCGCCGAGCTGGATGCCGGCCATGCGGGTCCACTCGTACGGGCCGGTGACGACCTTGGCGGCGAACTCGCCGTCGAACTCGTCGTGGAGGGTCAGCCCGGCCTTCTCCGCGGCCAGCTGGGCGACGGAGTGCGAGGGGGCCACCAGGTCGCCCCAGCCGCCGTCCTCGCCGACGAGGACGATGCGGGTGCCCATCTCGCCGATGTAGGCGAGCTGCCCCTCGGCGCCGCCGTGCTTCTTGGAGAACGCCTGGATCTGCTTGGCGAGCTTGGCCGCCTTGCGCTCCGCCTTGGTGTCCGCCTGCTTGGTGTCTGCCATGACCACGATGCTACCGAGCGGTAGATCCACAGGCGACGGCCGGGGCGTGTGGGCTGTCCCACGCGCACCGGCCGTTGGTTCAGGACCTGGGGGTCGAGGCGTCGCTACCGCAGGAAGGGGTCGACGGCGACCGCCACGAAGAGCAGCGAGACATAGGTGATCGACCAGTGGAAGAGGCGCATCTCCTTGAGCTTCGCGCCGGTCGCGCCGTTCTTCGCGCGGTTCAGCAGCGCGTGCGCCTCCCAGAGCCACCAGCCGCCGGTGAGCAGCGCGACGGCCGTGTAGAACCAGCCGGTGTAGCCCAGCGGCGTCAGCAGCAGCGAGACGGCGACCATCACCCAGCTGTACGCGACGATCTGCTTGGCGACGACCTTGTTCGAGGCGAGGACCGGGAGCATGGGCACGCCCGCGCGCGCGTAGTCCTCCTTCACCTTCATCGACAGCGGCCAGTAGTGCGGCGGCGTCCAGAAGAAGATGACGAGGAAGAGGATGATCGCGGCCCACGACATCGAGTTGGTGACGGCCGACCAGCCGATGAGCACCGGCAGACAGCCGGCGATGCCGCCCCAGACGATGTTCTGGGAGGTGCGCCGCTTGAGGATCATCGTGTAGATCACGACGTAGAAGAGGAGCGCGCCGAGCGAGAGGGCGGCGGAGAGCCAGTTGACCAGGAGGCCGAACCAGACCGTGGAAACCACGGCGAGGGTGAGACCGAAGACGAGGCCCTCACGCGGTGTGAGGACTCCGGTGACCAGCGGGCGCTGCGAGGTGCGGTCCATCAGGGCGTCGATGTCGCGGTCGATGTACATGTTCAGCGCGTTCGCGCCGCCCGCCGACAGGTAGCCGCCGAAGCAGGTGGCGAGTACCAGCCACAGGTTCGGCACACCCTGCTCGGCGAGGAACATCACCGGGACGGTGGTGATGAGCAGAAGCTCGATGATCCGCGGCTTCGTCAGCGCCACGAATGCCTTGACGCGGGCCCCGAACGGCCGATGGCCCCCCGGGCTGGGAGTCAAGACGACCCCTGCGGGTCGGGACTCGACGGCCGTCACGCACACCCCTGACAGAGAATTTCCCAGCAAGCTCCCCGGTGAAGACGGGGTAAAGACTTGCGCGTACCACGCCACTGTAGACGTTGCCCATACGCCGATCTTCGCGGGGGTGGGGTCGTGTTGAGGGGGCTTGTCCCAAGGCGTGGACGGCACTCGGGAGGCGAACTGACAGAGTGACCGGCACTCTTGCCGTAACTGCTCATTTGAGGGGCATGCACTCGAAAAGATGGACGTGTTGTCGGGGGTAGGCTCGACACCGCCGGTACACCCTCAGTCACCGGCTACCAGTACATGTGGAGAGGAGCCCTGACTCAGGGTGAGCACTAAGCCGACCACCACAGACCTCGAGTGGACCGAATCGGATCAGCGGGCCGTGGACACCGCCCGCATCCTGGCCGCGGACGCCGTACAGAAGGTCGGCAACGGCCATCCTGGTACGGCCATGAGCCTGGCGCCCGCCGCGTACACCCTCTTCCAGAAGGTGATGCGGCACGACCCGGCCGACCCCGAGTGGGTCGGGCGCGACCGTTTCGTGCTCTCCGCCGGCCACTCGTCCCTCACGCTCTACACCCAGCTGTACCTGGGTGGCTTCGGGCTCGAGCTGGACGACCTGAAGGCGTTCCGCACCTGGGGCTCGAAGACCCCGGGTCACCCGGAGTACGGACACACCGCCGGCGTGGAGACGACGACCGGCCCGCTGGGCCAGGGTGTCGCCAACGCGGTGGGCATGGCGATGGCCGCCCGCTACGAGCGCGGTCTGTTCGACCCGGAGGCGGCCCCCGGCACCTCCCCGTTCGACCACAACATCTACGTGATCGCCGGTGACGGCTGCCTCCAGGAGGGCATCTCCGCCGAGGCGTCCTCGCTGGCCGGTCACCAGAAGCTCGGCAACCTGATCCTGCTGTGGGACGACAACCACATCTCGATCGAGGGCGACACCGAGACCGCCGTGTCCGAGGACACGATGAAGCGGTACGAGGCGTACGGCTGGCACGTCCAGCGCGTCGAGCCGCAGGCCAACGGCGACCTGGACCCGGCCGCCCTGTTCGCGGCGATCAAGGCCGCCGAGGCCGAGACCGAGCGTCCGTCGTTCATCGCGATGCGCTCGATCATCGCCTGGCCGGCCCCGAACGCCCAGAACACCGAGGCCGCGCACGGCTCGGCGCTGGGCGACGAGGAGATCGCGGCCACCAAGCGCGTCCTCGGCTTCGACCCGGAGCAGGCCTTCGAGGTCAGCGACGAGGTCATCGGCCACACCCGCGCCCTGGGCGACCGTGGCCGTGAGGCCCGCGCCGCGTGGGAGAAGTCCCTCGCCGAGTGGCGTACGGCCAACCCGGAGCGGGCCGCGGAGTTCGACCGCATCCAGGCGAACGAGCTGCCCGAGGGCTGGGAGTCGAAGCTCCCGGTGTTCGAGGCGGGCAAGGGCATCGCCACCCGCGCCGCGTCCGGCAAGGTCCTGCAGTCGCTCGGCGCGGTCATCCCCGAGCTGTGGGGCGGCTCGGCCGACCTCGCCGGCTCGAACAACACGACGATCGACAAGACCTCGTCGTTCCTGCCCGAGGGCAACCCGCTCCCGGAGGCCGACAAGTACGGCCGCACGATCCACTTCGGCATCCGCGAGCACTCCATGGCCGCGGAGATGAACGGCATCGCGCTGCACGGCAACACCCGTATCTACGGCGGCACCTTCCTGGTGTTCTCCGACTACATGCGCAACGCGGTCCGTCTGTCGGCCCTGATGCACCTGCCGGTGACGTACGTCTGGACCCACGACTCGATCGGTCTGGGCGAGGACGGTCCGACCCACCAGCCGGTGGAGCACCTGGCGTCGCTGCGCGCGATCCCCGGTCTGAACGTCGTCCGCCCGGCGGACGCCAACGAGACCTCCATCGCCTGGCGCGAGATCGTCAGGCGGCACACCCGCGAGTTCGGGAAGGGCGCCCCGCACGGTCTTGCCCTGACCCGTCAGGGTGTCCCGACGTACGACTGGAACGAGGACGCCGCCAGGGGTGGCTACGTTCTGGCCGACGCCGAGGGCGGCGACGCGCAGGTCGTGCTGATCGGCACGGGCTCCGAGGTGCACCTGGCCGTCGAGGCCCGCGAGCAGCTCCAGGCCGCCGGCGTCCCGACCCGTGTGGTCTCGATGCCGTCCGTCGAGTGGTTCGAGGAGCAGGACCAGGCGTACAAGGACTCCGTCCTGCCGCCGTCGGTGAAGGCGCGGGTCGCCGTCGAGGCCGGTATCGGTCTCACCTGGCACAAGTACGTCGGCGACGCCGGCCGGATCGTCTCGCTGGAGCACTTCGGTGCCTCGGCCGACGCGAAGGTCCTCTTCCGCGAGTTCGGCTTCACGCCGGAGGCCATCGCCGCCGCGGCCCGGGAATCTCTCGCCGCCGCCGCGCGCTGACGCCCATAGACACGACTTTTGGAGAACCTCTCATGACAGACGCTCTCAAGCGCCTCTCCGACGAAGGCGTCGCGATCTGGCTGGACGACCTCTCGCGTCAGCGGATCACGTCCGGCAACCTGGCCGAGCTGATCGACCAGCAGCACGTGGTCGGTGTCACCACCAACCCGTCCATCTTCCAGAAGGCGATCTCGGAGGGCCACGGTTACGACCAGCAGCTCGCCGACCTCGCCGCCCGCAAGGTCACCGTGGACGAGGCCATCCGCATGATCACGACGGCGGACGTGAGGGACGCCGCCGACATCCTGCGCCCGGTCTTCGACGCGACCGACGGCCAGGACGGCCGGGTCTCCATCGAGGTGGACCCCCGTCTGGCCCACAACACGGCGGCCACGATCGCCGAGGCCAAGCAGCTGGCCTGGCTGGTGGACCGTCCCAACACGCTCATCAAGATCCCGGCCACCAAGGCGGGTCTGCCGGCGATCACCGAGGTCATCGGCCTCGGCATCAGCGTCAACGTGACGCTGATCTTCTCGCTGGAGCGCTACCGCGCGGTCATGGACGCCTACCTGGCCGGTCTGGAGAAGGCCCGCGAGCGCGGCCTGGACATCTCCCTGATCCACTCCGTGGCCTCCTTCTTCGTCTCCCGCGTGGACTCGGAGATCGACAAGCGCCTGACCGCCATCGGCACGGACGAGGCCAAGGCCCTCAAGGGCAAGGCCGCCCTCGCCAACGCCCGCCTGGCGTACGAGGCGTACGAGGAGGTCTTCTCCTCCGACCGCTGGGCCGCCCTCGACAAGGCGCAGGCCAACAAGCAGCGTCCGCTGTGGGCCTCGACCGGCGTGAAGGACCCGGCGTACAAGGACACCCTGTACGTCGTCGACCTGGTCGCGCCCGGCACGGTCAACACCATGCCGGAGGCGACTCTGGAGGCCACCGCCGACCACGGCGAGGTCACCGGTGACACCGTGCGCGGTACGTACGAGCAGTCCCGCGCCGAACTGGACGCCGTCGAGAAGCTCGGCATCTCGTACGACGACGTGGTGCAGCTGCTCGAGGACGAGGGCGTCGAGAAGTTCGAGGCGTCCTGGAACGACCTGCTCAAGTCGACCGAGGCGGAGCTTGAGCGCCTCGCACCTTCGGAGGCGTAAGCACTTTGAGCGCAGTCCACGGAGCCAACCCGCTCCGTGACGCCGCAGACCGACGGCTCCCGCGTATCGCGGGGCCGTCGGGTCTGGTGATCTTCGGCGTCACGGGCGATTTGTCCCGTAAGAAGCTGATGCCTGCCGTCTACGACCTGGCCAACCGCGGCCTGCTGCCGCCGGGCTTCTCGCTCATCGGCTTCGCCCGCCGCGAGTGGCAGGACGAGGACTTCGCGCAGGAGGTCTACGAGGCCGTCAAGCAACACGCGCGCACACCGTTCCGCGAGGAGGTGTGGCAGCAGCTGATCCAGGGGATGCGCTTCGTCCAGGGCGACTTCGACGACGACGACGCCTTCGAGAAGCTGAAGTCCACCGTCGAGGAGCTGGACAAGGCGCAGGGCACCGGCGGCAACTTCGCCTTCTACCTGTCCGTGCCGCCGAAGTTCTTCCCGCTCGTCGTCCAGCAGCTGAAGAAGCACGGCCTGGCCGACCAGAAGAACGGCTCCTGGCGCCGGGCGGTCATCGAGAAGCCCTTCGGCCACGACCTGGTCTCCGCCAAGGAGCTCAACGAGGTCGTCCACGAGGTCTTCCCGCCCGAGGCGGTCTTCCGGATCGACCACTACCTGGGCAAGGAGACCGTCCAGAACATTCTGGCGCTCCGCTTCGCCAACACCCTCTTCGAGCCGATCTGGAACCGGTCGTACGTCGACCACGTGCAGATCACCATGGCCGAGGACATCGGCATCGGCGGCCGCGCCGGCTACTACGACGGCATCGGCGCCGCCCGTGACGTCATCCAGAACCACCTCCTCCAGCTGCTCGCGCTGACCGCGATGGAGGAGCCCGCCTCCTTCGACGCGGACGCGCTCGCGGCCGAGAAGACCAAGGTGCTCGGCGCGGTGAAGCTGCCGAAGGACCTGGGTGCCTCGACCGTGCGCGGCCAGTACGCGCCGGGATGGCAGGGCGGCGCGAAGGCCGTCGGCTATCTCCAGGAGGACGGGATCGACCCCAAGTCGAAGACCGACACCTTCGCGGCCATCAAGCTGGAGATCGACAACCGCCGCTGGGCGGGCGTCCCCTTCTATCTCCGTACCGGCAAGCGGCTCGGCCGCCGCGTCACCGAGATCGCGGTGGTCTTCCAGCGCGCCCCGCACTCCCCCTTCGACAAGACGGCGACGGAGGAGCTGGGCCAGAACGCCCTGGTCATCCGCGTCCAGCCGGACGAGGGCGTGACCATGCGGTTCGGCTCCAAGGTGCCGGGCACCTCGATGGAGGTCCGGGACGTGTCGATGGACTTCGCCTACGGCGAGTCCTTCACGGAGTCCAGCCCCGAGGCGTACGAGCGGCTCATCCTCGACGTCCTCCTCGGCGACTCGAACCTCTTCCCGCGCGTCGAGGAGGTCGAGCTGTCCTGGAAGATCCTCGACCCGATCGAGCAGTACTGGGACAAGCACGGCAAGCCCGCGCAGTACCAGTCCGGGACCTGGGGTCCGGTCGAGGCGGACGAAATGCTCGCACGAGACGGACGGAGCTGGCGCCGGCCATGAAGACCGACCTGACGGACACCACGTCCAGCAAGATCAACAAGGCGCTGGTGCTCGGGCGGCGGGCCATCGGCACGCCCGCCGTCGGCATGGTGCTCACCCTCGTCATCGTCACCGACGAGGAGAACGCCTACGACGCGCTCAAGGCGGCCAACGACGCGTCCCGCGAACACCCCTCGCGGACGCTGGTGGTCATCAAGCGGGTCTCACGCTCGCCGCGTGACCGCGCGAAGGCACGGCTCGACGCCGAGGTCCGCCTCGGCGCCGACGCCAGCACCGGGGAGACGGTCGTCCTCCGGCTGTACGGCGAGGTCGTCGACCACGCCCAGTCGGTGGTCCTTCCGCTGCTCCTGCCGGACGCTCCCGTCGTCGTCTGGTGGCCGGTCAACGCCCCGGCCGACCCGGCGAACGACCCGCTGGGCGCGCTCGCCCAGCGCCGGGTGACCGACACGTACGCCGCCGAGCAGCCGATCCACGAGCTGACCGGGCGCGCGGACAACTACACCCCGGGCGACACGGATCTGGCCTGGACCCGGATCACCCCGTGGCGTTCGATGCTCGCCGCCGCGCTCGACCAGGTCGAGTGCGAGGTCACCTCCGCCGAGGTGGAGGGCGAGGAGTTCAACCCGAGCGTGGAACTGCTGGCCATGTGGCTGGCGGACCGGCTGAAGATTCCGGTCCGGCGCGCCACGTCGGCGGGCCCCGGGCTCACGTCCGTACGGATGGAGTCCACCTGCGGGCCGATCGTGCTCGACCGGCCCGACGGTTCGCTGGCGACGCTCTCCATCCAGGGGCAGCCGGACCGTGCCGTGGCGCTCAAGCGCCGCGAGACGTCCGAGCTGATCGCGGAGGAGCTGCGCCGGCTCGACCCGGACGACACCTACGCCTCGGCGCTGCGGTTCGGGCTGGACCGGCTCGACGAGGAGGCGGCGGTGACGGCCCCTTCGGACCCGGCCCCGGCTGCCACCGAGGCCAAGGCGGCGCCCGCGGCCGCTTCGGCTTCGACCTCGGCTTCGGCTTCGGCGAAGAAGGCCCCGGCCAAGAAGGCGGCGGCCAAGTGAGCGCTCCGCAGCTCGTCGTCCACCGCGACAAGGAGCTGATGGCCCAGGCCGCGGCGGCCCGGCTGATCACGCGCATCGTGGACGCCCAGGCCGCCCGCGGCTCGGCGTCCGTGGTCCTCACGGGCGGCCGCAACGGCAACGGGCTGCTCGCGGCGCTCAGTTCGGCCCCCGCGCGGGACGCGATCGACTGGTCGCGGCTCGATCTGTGGTGGGGCGACGAGCGGTTCCTGCCCGACGGCGACCCGGAGCGCAACGTCACCCAGGCCCGCGAGGCGCTGCTCGACAGCGTCCCGCTGGACCCGGCACGGGTGCACGCCATGCCGGCCTCGGACGGTCCGTACGGCGGTGACGTCGAAGCCGCGGCCGCCGCCTACGCGGCCGAACTGGCCGCGGCCGCCGGTCCGGAGGACCATGCCTCGGTGCCGAGCTTCGACGTACTGATGCTGGGCGTCGGGCCCGACACCCACGTGGCCTCGCTGTTCCCGGAGCTTCCGGCGGTCCGCGAGACCGAGCGCACGGTGGTGGGCGTGCACGGCGCGCCCAAGCCGCCGCCGACCCGGGTCACGCTGACGCTGCCGGCGATCCGTGCCGCGCGCGAGGTCTGGCTGCTCGCGGCCGGCGAGGACAAGGCGAAGGCCGCGGCCATCGCCCTGTCGGGCGCGGGCGAGGTCCAGGCCCCGGCCGCGGGCGCCTACGGGCGCTCCCGCACCCTGTGGCTGCTCGACGCGGCGGCCGCCTCGGAGCTGCCTCGCAGCCTGTATCCGCCGGCTTCGGCCTGACGGGCGGTCACCCCGGCCCGGTTCACCTTACGGTGGACCGGGCCTGCCGCGTTTCCCCTACGGGTTCCAGGAAGGGGGCGAGCAGGTCGGGCACGGCTTCGGCGGCGAAGGCCAGGCCCTCGCTCTCCCCGGCGTCGTGGATGTCGTACGCGCCCGCGCCCGCCGCGGTCGTCGCGGTCAGGGTCAGCACGCCGGCTCGGCGCTGGAAGTACGACTGCTTGACGGTCCATCCGATGACCCCGCCCCGCTGGAGGGCGACGGTGCTCCGGCGGACGGTGCCGGAGCGGGCCACCAGATAGCCGCCGGAGATGCCGTGCCCGAGATTGCGGTAGGCGTCGAGCGCGAGCAGCACGGCGAGCGGGGTCAGCACGAGGGCGCAGGCGGCCGCTATGTACAGCAGGACCGGGGTGAGTACGGCTCCGAGGACGGCGAGGACCAGCACCGGGGCGAACGCGCCCGCGAGTGCCCAGCGCACGCGGCGGGCCCGGGCGGCGCGGGGGTGAACGGTGAGCGGGGCGCTCGTGGGCGCCTCGGCCTCGCGCAGGACCTGGGCGGCGACGCGGTCGGCGACCGGGCGCGGCGCGGGCGGCAGCAGCGTCTTGTGGTCGGTGTGCTCGCCCTCGTCCTGCTCGACGAGCCCCGTCGCCACGGCGTCGACGCGGGCGGCTCGGCACATCCGCACGCCCAGCGGCTCGACCAGTTCGACGCCGCGCAATCGGCGTTCCTCGATCGAGATCGAGCGGGCGGTGAGGAGTCCGCGGCGGACCCGCAGGGTGCCGCCGGGCTCGCGCTCCAGGCGGTAGTTCCCCCACATCTCGACCCAGAGACCCAGGGCGCCGACGGTGCCGACGAGGACGGCGAGCAGGACGAGGACGAGGATCATCGACGCGATCGAGGTGTCCTGGAAGCGGTCCCCTATCCAGTCGATGACCTCGTCCTGGGCTCCGAACCACTCGCTTACCTGCATCACGGCGCCCGCCGCCGCGCCGCCGAGGAGCGGGGCGACGAAGGAGACCGGGGCGTAGCGGATCCAGCGCGGGTCGAGCGCGGCCAGGGCACCGTCGTGGGTCGTGTCCCCGGCCGTGGCGGCGGTGTGGGCGAGCAGTTCGCGGCGGAGCCGTTCGCCCTCGGCCCGGCTGACCGGGTCGAGTTCGAGGGTGGACTCGCCGCCGCCGTTGTTCTCTCCGGTGCCGATGCGGACCTTGACCAGGCCGAGGACGCGCAGCAGCGGGTTGGCCGTCAGATCGACGGTGCGGATGCGTTCACGGGCGAGCGAGCGGCGCTTGACCAGGAGCAGTCCGGTGTGGAGTTCGGCGCGCTCGGCACCGATGCGGTAGCGGGTGCGGCGCCAGCGGACGTGGTCGGCGGCCGAGCCAGCGGCGATGAGGAGGGCGGCCCCGGCGAGGATCCAGCCGAGGGCCTGCCAGGCGGAGAGGGCGTTGGTCAGTCCGAGGAAGGTGGGCAGTGCGGCGCCGCCGGCGACACCCGCGAGGACCGCGGCGGTGACCAGGACCGTACGGCGGTCGAGGCGCCGCCACTCCTCGGTCATGTCGCGTCCCCGGAGGTGGCCTGGGTGATGGCGGTCAGCCGCTCGGCGAGGTCGGCGGCGATTTCGTGGTCGAGCCCCTCGATCCGGATCGCGCCCTTGGACGAGGCGGTGGTGACGGTCACGGTGGCCAGCTTGAAGGCCTGCTCGAGCGGGCCGCGTACGGTGTCGACGGTCTGGATCCGGGACATCGGCGCGATGCGCCACTCCTGCCAGAAGGCCCCGGTGCGGACGTAGACGGCGTCCTCGGTGACCTCCCAGCGGTGCACCGTGAACCACCAGTGGGGGAAGAACGCGGTGCAGGCCATGCCCAGGGCCGCCAGGATCGCCGCGGGCAACAGCAGCCAGAACCGGGCGGGCTCGATCAGGAGACCGAGCACCACCAGGACGACCACCGGCACGGCGGTCGTCAGCAGCCACTGCGTGCGCCACCAGCCGACGGCCCGTTCGTTCAGCGTGTTGCTCGGCGGCCTCAGCCCGACCTCGCCCGTCACCGCGCCCTCCCCCGTCATTTCGTCCTTCTACCTTCCGCGCAGCGAGCGGTAGGTGGCGACGAGCCCGGCGGTCGAGCCGTCGAGCTCGTCACCGCCCTCGCCCCGCGTCAGCACCGGCTCGATCTTCTTGGCGAGGACCTTGCCGAGCTCGACGCCCCACTGGTCGAAGGAGTCGATGTTCCAGATCGCGCCCTGGACGAACACCTTGTGCTCGTAGAGCGCGATGAGCTGTCCGAGGACGGAGGGCGTGAGCTCCTTGGCCAGGATCGTGGTCGTGGGGTGGTTGCCCTGGAAGGTCTTGTGCGGGACGAGCTCCTCGGCCACGCCCTCGGCCCGTACCTCTTCGGGCGTCTTGCCGAAGGCCAGCGCCTGGGTCTGGGCGAAGAAGTTGGCCATCAGCAGGTCGTGCTGGGCGACGAGACCCGGGAGCAGATCGGCGACGGGCTCGGCGAAGCCGATGAAGTCGGCGGGGATGACCTTGGTGCCCTGGTGGATCAACTGGTAGTACGCGTGCTGCCCGTTGGTGCCGGGCGTGCCCCAGACGACCGGTCCGGTCTGCCAGTCGACGGGGTTGCCGTCCCGGTCGACGGACTTGCCGTTGGACTCCATGTCGAGCTGCTGGAGGTAGGCGGTGAACTTCGACAGGTAGTGCGAGTACGGCAGGACGGCGTGCGACTGGGCGTCGAAGAACGCGCCGTACCAGACACCGAGGAGACCGAGCAGCAGCGGCGCGTTCTCCTCGGCCGGGGCGGTGCGGAAGTGCTCGTCGACGAGGTGGAAGCCGTCGAGCATCTCGCGGAAGCGGTCCGGGCCGATGGCGATCATCAGGGAGAGGCCGATGGCGGAGTCGTAGGAGTAGCGTCCGCCGACCCAGTCCCAGAACTCGAACATGTTGGCCGTGTCGATGCCGAAGTCCTCGACCTTCTCGGCGTTGGTCGACAGGGCCACGAAGTGCCGGGCGACGGCCTCCTGGTCGGCCCGCAGGCCGGTGAGGAGCCAGTCGCGGGCGGAGGTGGCGTTGGTGATCGTCTCGATGGTGGTGAAGGTCTTCGAGGCGACGATGAAGAGCGTCTCGGCCGGGTCGAGGTCGCGGACGGCCTCGTGGAGGTCGGCGCCGTCGACGTTGGAGACGAAACGGAACGTCAGATCCCGCTGGGTGTAGGAGCGCAGGACCTCGTAGGCCATGGCGGGTCCGAGGTCGGAGCCGCCGATGCCGATGTTGACGATGTTCTTGATCGGCTTGCCGGTGTGGCCGGTCCACTCGCCGGCGCGGACCTTGTCCGCGAAGGCGGCCATCTTGTCGAGCACGGCGTGGACGCCCGGGACGACGTTCTCGCCGTCGACCTCGACGACGGCCTCGCGCGGGGCGCGCAGTGCGGTGTGCAGGACCGCGCGGTCCTCGGTGGTGTTGATCTTCTCGCCGCGGAACATGGCGTCGCGCAGCTCGGCCACACCGGTCGCCGCGGCCAGCTCGCGCAGCAGCGCCAGCGTCTCGTCGGTCACCAGGTGCTTGGAGTAGTCCAGATACAGGTCGCCGACCCGCAGCGCGTACGCGGTGCCACGCCCCGGATCGGCGGCGAACAGCTCGCGCAGGTGCGTGTCGCCCACCTGCTCACGGTGCTTCCCGAGGGCGGCCCACTCCGGCATCCGGTTGAGCCTCGTACGCCCATCCCGTCGCCCACCGCCACCCTTCTGCGGAGCGCTTCGCGCACTGCCTTGATTTGCATTCATCTCGGACATCGCCTACTTCTTCTCTTCCTGCCTGCTTGCCCCGCTGCCACTCCAACCTAATTGATCAGCGGGGCCAAGGACGCAACGGCGAGCGCGAACAGCGCCGCCGCCAGCAGGGCGGGTGTGTTCAGTCCCCAGGCGGCGGCCACCGCGCCGCCGAGCAGCGCGCCCAGCGGGGCGCCGCCGACGGCGAGGGTGCGGAAGGCGGCACTGATGCGGCCGAGCATCCCCTCGGGGCTGCGCTCCTGCATCAGCGTCACCTGGTTCACGTTCCACACCGTTCCCATGAGGCCGAACACCGCCATGGCCCCGATCGTTACCCCGAGCCCGTGGACGGCTCCCATCACGGCCAGGCAACCCGTCTGAACGGTCCCGGCGAGAAGAATCCCGCGTATCCGACCGGTCCTTCGCGAGATCCGTACGGCGAGGAGACCACCCGCGACGCTGCCCGCCGCGTACGCGGTGACGGCGGCGGCGTATCCCCCGTCGCCGGCGTCGAGCCAGCCGGTGACGTGGAGGACGAGGGTGGCGATCAGCGCCCCCATACCGATGTTGCACAGGGTCGTGGCGGTGCAGAGCCACCGCAGGAACCGGTCCTGCCACAGGGCGGCTAGCCCTTCGGCCATGTCGCCGCGGAGGGTGGCACCGGCCTTGCGGGGCGGCCGCTCGGGCGCGTCGATCCGCAGCGAGGCGACGAGCAGCGCGGCCAGGACGTAGCTGGCCGCGTCGGCGGCGTACGGGACGGCGGCTCCGGCGAGGAGCAGGGCGGGGACGAGGGGTGCGGCCAGAAGGCCGCCTGCGAGCTGCTGACCGGTCATCAGCCGGGCGTTGGCCCCGGCAAGGGTGTCGGCGGGGACCAGGGAGGGCAGCAGGGCGGTGGCCGCGTTGTCGAAGAGGGTCTGCAGGGTGGTGAGGGCGAAGGCGAGGACGAGCAGCAGGGCGAGCGAGGCGTGGCCGAGCGCGACGGCGAAGGCGAAGGCGGCCATCAGCCCGCCGCGCACCAGGTCGACGGCCCACATGGCGCGCCGCTGGTCGACCCGGTCGGCGACCGCGCCGCCGAGCAGCCCGAACAACAGCCACGGCAGATAGCCGCAGGCGGTCACGGAGGCGATGAGCAACGGGTCGTCGGTGAGGGAGGCGGCGAGCAGGGGCATGGCGGCCGCGCGCAGGGAGTCACCGAACTTGGACACGACGGCCGCCGTCCACAGCCGGCCGTACCCGCCCCGCCAGGCGGGCGCCGACCGGGTGCCCACCGTCTCCTGCGCCGTAGTCATGAACCCCTCCCCCTGACCGCGATCTTTCCCGTACGACGTTAGGGGGCGCCACTGACAGTCAGTGCCCACCGCGGTGCAACCGCCCTTCGTAGCGGGCCTCCAGGACCGCATTGCGCTCGTGGCAGCCGAGCACGTTGCCCGGACCCCCCGTCCCCTCACCGGTACGTCCCAGGCCACCGTGACCCGCTTCTGCCGGGCCCTCGGCCTCGACTCGTACCAGCAGCTGCTGCTGGCCCTCGCCCAGGAGCAAGGCGAGAACACACGGTCGCCCAAGCCGATGCCCAGGCCCTGCGCCGGACCGCCGAGCACCTGGACCTCGACGCGCTCGAGCGAGCCGCGCAGACCCTCGCCAAGGCCCGCCGCATCGACGTGTACGGCGTCGGCGCCTCCGGCGTGGTGGCCCTGGAGACCGAGGCGCGGCTCTTCAGCATCGGCTGCGACGCCCGCGGCTGGACCGAGGTGCACGCCGCGGAGACCTCGGCGGCCCTCCTGACGCCCGCCGACGCGGTCGTGGCGCTCTCGCACTCCGGGGCGACCCGCGAGGTCCTCGGCCCCCTGCGACTGGCGACCGAGCGGGGCGCGCGTACGGTCGCGGTGACGGGCGATCCCCACTCCCCCGTCGCCCGCGCCGCCACGATCCGGCTTGACCTCGACCTCGGCGGAGACCAGCTTCCGGCGCGGCGGTTTCGGGACCCGGCACTCGGTGCTGCTGATCCTTGACTGCCTCTACGCGCGCGTGGCGCAGCTGACGTACGCGCGGGCCACCGCGGCGATGGCCCTCACCGCCCATACCGCCGACAACCACCGCTGACGCTCCGGCCGGTCGATACGCGAACGGGCCCTGCCCGCGAATCGTTTCGCGGGCAGGGCCCGTTCGTCACACCGTCACACCACGCTCAGATCTCGCCGCGCAGTTTGGCGAGCGCCTCGGCGAGGATCGCCTCGCCGTCCGCGTCGCTGCGCCGCTCGCGTACGTACGCGAGGTGCGTCTTGTACGGCTCGGTGCGCGGCGGGTCCGGCGGGTTGTCCCGGTCCTGACCGGCCGGGAAGCCGCAGCGCGGGCAGTCCCACGTCTCCGGAACCTGTGCGTCACTGGCGAAGCTCGGCTGCGTCTCGTGCCCGTTCGAGCACCAGAAGGAGATGCGGAGGCGCGGTGCCGACTCGCCCCGCTCGGCCTCCCCCATCGGCCCCGCTCCGACCCGGCTTCCCCGGATCGCGTTGCCACTTGCCACGGTCGTAACTCCCTGCGTGATGGTGCTCGAAGATGCCCCAGTCTACGTAAGGCCCAACGCGCGTCCAGTGATTGGAGTTACACGTCCAACTTCATCAGAAGCGCAAGTACGACAATGCACGCGAACCACAGCAGGCCGACCACGACGGTGATGCGGTCCAGGTTGCGCTCGGCAACCGAGGAGCCACCGACGGACGACTGCATACCGCCACCGAACATGTCGGAGAGGCCGCCGCCCTTCCCCTTGTGCATCAGCACCAGCAGCATCAGCAGCGCGCTGAAGACGATCAGGGCGATCGAGAACCCCATAACCACGGCTGGACCAACTTCCTCGGACTGAAACGGACGGGGGTCGGGCAGGTCCTGCCCGACCCCCGCAAGGGTACGACGGATCGTCGCTACCGCCTACTCGCTGCTCACATCACTGGTCGCGGAAGCGGACGATCTTGACGAACTCGTCGGAGTCCAGCGCCGCGCCGCCGATCAGGGCACCGTCGACATCGGGCTGCGCCATGATCGCGGCCACGTTGCCGGCCTTGACCGAGCCGCCGTACTGGATGCGGACCTTGTCGGCCAGCTCCTGGGAGTAGAGCTCCGCGAGACGGCCGCGGATGGCCCCGCAGACCTCCTGCGCGTCCTCGGGCGTGGCGACCTCGCCGGTGCCGATGGCCCACACCGGCTCGTAGGCGATCACGATGGACTCGGCCTGCTCGGCCGGGAGGTCCTTCAGTCCACCGTCGAGCTGCGCGAGGGTGTACGCGACCTGGTTGCCCGCCTTGCGGATGTCCAGGCCCTCGCCGACGCAGAGGATCGGGGTCAGACCGTGCTTGTACGCGGCCTTCACCTTGGCGTTGCAGATCTCGTCCGTCTCGGCGTGGTACTGCCGGCGCTCGGAGTGGCCCACGGCGACGTAGGTGCACTTCAGCTTGGCCAGCATCGCGCCCGAGATCTCGCCGGTGTAGGCACCGGAGTCCTGCGCCGAGACGTCCTGGGCGCCGTACTTGATCTTGAGCTTGTCGCCGTCGACCAGGGTCTGGACGGACCGCAGGTCCGTGAAGGGCGGCAGGACCGCTACCTCGACGGCGTCGTAGTCCTTGTCGGTCAGCGCGAAGGCGAGCTTCTGGACGTGGGCGATGGCCTCGAGGTGGTTGAGGTTCATCTTCCAGTTGCCCGCCATCAGCGGGGTGCGGGTGCTGCTCACAGGTGTTCAGTCCTCCAGTGCGGCGAGGCCGGGGAGCGTCTTGCCCTCGAGGTACTCGAGGGAGGCGCCGCCGCCGGTCGAAATGTGGCCGAAGGCATTCTCGTCGAAGCCCAGCGTGCGCACGGCCGCGGCCGAGTCGCCACCGCCGACGACGGTGAAGGCGCTGCTGTCGAGGAGGGCCTGCGCGATGGCGCGGGTGCCGCCGGCGTAGTCGGGGTGCTCGAAGACGCCCACCGGGCCGTTCCAGAAGACGGTCTCGGCGTCGGCGATCTTCGAGGCGTACAGCTCGCGGGTCCTCGGACCGATGTCGAGGCCCTCCTTGTCGGAGGGGATCGCGTCGGCGTCGACCGTGACGAACTCGGCGGGCGTCTTGCCCTTGAGGTCCGGGAACTCGGCCGAGGCGAGGATGTCGACGGGGAGCACGAGCTCGACGCCGGTCTCCTCGGCGCGCTTCATGTACTCGGTCACCTTCGGGATCTGGTCCTCCTGGAGGAGGGAGATGCCGACCTCGTAGCCCTTGGCCTTGAGGAAGGTGTAGGCCATGCCGCCGCCGATGAGAAGGCGGTCGGCCTTGCCGAGCAGCTCGTCGATGACGGCGAGCTTGTCGGAGACCTTGGCGCCGCCGAGCACGACCACGTAGGGGCGCTTGACGTCGGCGGTCAGCTTCCGCAGGACGCTGACCTCCTTGGCGATGAGGTAGCCGGCGGCGTGCGGCAGCCGGGCCGGGAGGTCGAAGACCGAGGCGTGCTTGCGGTGCACGGCACCGAAGCCGTCGCTGACGTACACGTCGGCGAGCTCGGCGAGGCGGTCGGCGAAGGCGCCGCGCTCGGCGTCGTCCTTGGAGGTCTCGCCGGCGTTGAAGCGCAGGTTCTCGATGACGGCCACCTGGCCGTCGGCGAGGCCCGCGACGGTCGCCTTCGCGGACTCGCCGACCGTGTCGGTCGCGAACGCCACGTCGGTTCCGAGGAGTTCACCCAGGCGCGCGGCAGCCGGCGCGAGGGAGAACGCCGCGTCCGGGGCACCCTTGGGGCGGCCCAGGTGCGAGGCGACCACGACCCGGGCGCCGGCCAGGGCGAGCGCCTTGACCGTGGGGAGGACGGCGCGGATGCGGCCGTCGTCGGTGATGGTGGTGCCGTCCAGCGGCACGTTGAGGTCGGCGCGGACGAATACGCGCTTGCCGGCGACGCCTTCGGCGAGAAGCTCGTCGATGGTCTTCATCTTCTACTGACTCCTTGGTACGCGGTGAAGCACACGAGACAGGGCTCGTACAGCGCATCATCGCGCTGTCCGAGCCCTGTGCTCACATCGAGGTGCCGGTTCCGGAGGCTTTAGAGCTGGTTGCCGACGAAGACGGTGAGGTCGACGAGGCGGTTGGAGTAGCCCCACTCGTTGTCGTACCAGCCGAGGATCTTCACCGACTTGCCCTCCTGGACCATGGTCAGGGAGGAGTCGAAGGTGCACGACGCCGGGTCGCTGACGATGTCCGAGGAGACGATCGGGTCCTCGGTGTAGTAGAGGATGCCCTTCAGGTCGCCGTCGTCGGCGGCCTTCTTGAACGCGGCGTTGACCTCGTCCTTGGTGACCTCGCGCTGGAGCTCCACGACCAGGTCGGTGGCCGAGCCGGTCGGGACCGGGACGCGCATGGCGATGCCGTCCAGCTTGCCCTTGAGCTGCGGGAGGACCAGGGCGGTGGCCTTGGCGGCACCGGTCGTGGTCGGGATGATGTTCTCCGCGGCGGCGCGGGCGCGGCGCAGGTCGGAGTGCGGGAAGTCCAGGATGCGCTGGTCGTTGGTGTACGCGTGGACCGTCGTCATCAGGCCCTTGACGATGCCGAAGTTCTCGTCGAGAACCTTGGCCATCGGCGCCACACAGTTGGTGGTGCAGGAGGCGTTCGAGATGACGTGGTGGTTCGCCGGCTCGTACTTGTCCTGGTTGACACCCATGACGATGGTGATGTCCTCGTCCTTGGCCGGAGCCGAGATGAGGACCTTCTTCGCGCCACCGGCGATGTGCTTCTCGGCGTCGGCCTTCTTGGTGAAGATGCCGGTCGACTCGATGACGATGTCGACGCCCAGCTCACCCCAGGGGATGTCGGCCGGGTTGCGCTCGGAGAGCACCTTGATGGTGTGGCCGTCGACGGTGATGGTGTCGGCGGTGTGGGTGACCTCGGCCTTGAGGCGTCCCAGGATCGTGTCGTACTTCAGCAGGTGAGCAGTGGTCGCGGTGTCACCCAGGTCGTTGACAGCCACGATCTCGATGTCGGCACCCTGCTCAAGGAGCGCGCGGAAGTAGTTGCGACCGATGCGGCCAAAGCCGTTGATGCCTACGCGGATCGTCACGAACCGATCTCCTCGTTAGGTACGCCGGGTTTCGACGCCGGCGAGATTCTTTTAGGGATGTCCCCGACCGCTTACGACCCTACCTCTCCCATCGGCTCAGAGTGACATCCTGTGCGGCCGTAAACCCCGGGAACGCACCGTGGCCCGTTACTACCGACGGGTTCAGGCCACGGTGCGGCTTTCGTCCGGATCACTGACTGTGATCAAAGGTGCGGGCGTCCGCTCAGCCGTGCACCACGCCGAGCGCCTTGCGGATCAGTGTGGCGCGCTCGCCCGGATTCCGGACGTGCTCCAGGCCGAAACCGAGGAGCACGGTGTCCCGGGTGGCGACCGCGGCCTGGGAGTGGAAGAGCCCGGCGGAGCGGCTCCAGTCGGTGTCGTTCCCCGGGCTGCCGGCCGGCGGCCCGGGTACGGACCAGGCGCCGAGGGCGGTCTCGAAGCCCTCGCTCTGGCCCGGCGTGCCGCCGACAACGAGCGCGGTGTCGTCGACGAAGGCGCCCATCTCGCCGGTCCCGGGGTCCGAGATGTACGAGATCGACAGCTCGACCTGCTTGCCCGCGTAGGCGCTCAGGTCGACCGACGCCTGCTGCCAGCCGTTGGAGGGGCCGGTGAAGGCGTTCCAGGAGCCGGTGGTACCGGTGGTGGCGCAGCCGTCCTCGCCGACGGTCAGGTAGTGGGCGAGGAAGGGATGGCCCCGGACGTAGTAGCCCTCGCCGCAGTCGGCCGGGGCGGCGGTGGAGGTGCCGCCGTTGGCGTCGGGCAGCGTGGTCCAGTCGTCCTGCCCGACGGTGTGGGCCTCGACGACGAGGTTGTCGTAGCCGGGCTCGGTGTCGTAGCTGACCTGGAACCGCAGGCTGGGCGAGGCGGCCGCGTCGACGCCGGTGAGGTCCACGGTGCGGCTGAGCCGGGTCCAGGTGTTGTCGGAGTGGCGGGCGGCCCCGAAGTACGCGCCCTCGTAGGGCTCGAAGGGGGTGCGGACGCCCGGGTAGTCGCCGGCGGACGCGCTGCTGCCGAACTGCGGAAACTGCTCCGGCTTCAGGGTGTCCGAGGTGACGGTGTACGCGCCGGCGTTGTCGAGCGGGTTGTCCGCCGCGCCGCCGAGGCCCGCTGTGAGACCCCCGAACCGGCCGGAGCCGGCGAAGGCGGGCGGGTTCTTCAGCCCGGCGCGGTGGTAGGCGCCGAGGAAGTACTGGGCGAAGTCGTTCGACGTCGCCCGGCCGATGTCGACGAGGCCGCCGGCCTTCTCACCGGCGTTGATCAGCTTGCCGCCCTCGTTGACGTAGTCCCGCACGGCCAGCGTGACCGGCCCGGAGGGCTGCTCTGCGCCGGTGTACCAGACGACCGTACGGAAGTGACTCAGCACGCCGAGCGCGTCCGGGACCCCCTGAGTGGCGACGTCCCAGACGGCCGCCTTGCGGCCGCTGTCGGCGAGCGCCTTCACATAGGCGGCGGTGTGCTGCGCGGCGGCGGTGCCGCCCTCCTCGGCGAGGACGAGCACATCACCACGGGGCCGGTCGGCCACGGTGTACGTGAAGGGGGTCGACGAGGTCGCCCTGCCCTCACGGGTGCGGGCGGTGAACCAGACCTCGACGGTGTCGCCCGGTTCGGCGTCCTCGACCTCGGCCCGGTACTGGTCGAAGTAGAGGTTGTCCTCGCCGCCGTAGGTCTCGCCGCCGTCCCAGGCGTCGAGGCGCTCGGTGTGCGTCCGGCCGCCGTTGACCCGGTACTTGAGCTCCTTGGAGCGCAGCGACTTCCGTGCCGTGACGGAGACCTCCTGGTCGCCGCCGCGGGCGTAGGAGGTGGCGAAGGTGTGCGGGGTGAAGTCGGGGGCGTCGTGGCCGGTGACGGAGACGGGCCGGTCCGGGTGGGCGGCGGTCTCGGCGACGGCGAGCGCGAACGGGACGTTCTTGGCGAACTCCGCCTGGATCAGCTTCTCGTCGTCCGGGAAGGTGAAGACGGAGGCGCAGTCGGCGGGCAGCCAGGCGTCGTTCGGGTCGACCCGGGATGCGGTGGCGCAGGTCGACATCTCCGGGGTGAACATCTGCATCCCGTTGACGTTGGCCGCGTGTCCGTCGGCCTCGCCGTTGGTCGTGTAGAGCTCGGAGGAGACCTGCGGCCGGTAGCCGGGGACGGCGGACTTCTCCGGGGTGCCGGCGAGCGACTCGAGCGCCACGTCGTCGGGGGTGTCGGTGGCGACCTGCCAGCCGACGCCGTAGAGCAGCAGCTGGGCGGCGGAGTGGTAGTTGATGCCGTACTGGAAGCCGATGCGCTTCTGGAAGGCGTCGAGGGCCTTGGTCTCGGGCTCGGACATCGGGCCCGTGCCGCGGTACGTCTCGTCGGCCGGGTCGGGCGACGAACCCTCGTTGTCGTAGCCCCACTTGTAGGCGAAGTTGCGGTTGAGGTCGACGCCGTCGCCGGGCTCGATCCGCCCGTCGCCGTTGTTGTCGCGGAGGTTCTTGCGCCACTGCCGGTTCTCGGGGTCGGCGTGGGTGAAGTCGTAGCCGTCCGGGTTGGCGGAGAGCACGAACCACAGCTCGGTGGAGTCGACGATCTTCGTGACCCGCTCGTCCTTGCCGTAGCCGTCGAGGTAGTGGTGCATCAGCCGGCGGGTCATCTCGGGGGTGATCCACTCGCGGGCGTGCTGGTTGGACATGTACAGCGTGGCGGGCCGGGTGCCGTCCTTGGCCTTCTTGGCGCCCTTGGTGACCTTGAGGGCGAGGATGTCCTGGCCCTTCACCGTCCTGCCGATGGAGACGACCTTCGTGAGGTCCGGGTGGGCCTGGGAGGTGGCAAGGATCTCCTGCTTGAGCCCGTTCTCGCCGCCGTACGGCCGGAAGACGCCGTCCCCGGCTCCGGCGACCCGCTTCTCGGCCGGGTCGGAGAGGGTGTGCTCGGCGAGTTCGACGCCCTTGGCGCGGAGCTGTCCGGCCTGCTTGTCGGTGAGGTAGAGCTCGAGGGTGGCGGAGCCCTTGTCGGGCACCTGTTCGGTCAGTTCGTGGCCGTCGGTGCCGGCTTCGAGGAGAAGCGGCACCTGTTCCTTGCTGACCTTCGCGCGCCATACGGAGAGGGCGTCGCCGCCGTCCCCGCCGTTCGGTTCCGCTCCGGCGACGGGTGCCGCCGCCAGTCCGGCGATCAGCAGTGAAGCCGCGGCGAGGATCGATCTCGCTCTGCGTCTCATAAGCCCCCCTTGCTGTTGTCTGCCACGAAAGTGAACAGACGCCAGGCTCATGATCATTCATGATCATGTCAAGGGTGCCATGCGCGCCGAACGGGTGCTGCCGATGCCTCAGAAAGGCACCGGCAGCGGTGAGTTGGGGTGGGAGCGGATCGGGTCAGCCGACGAGACTGTCGTCCAGCTCCTCCGTGAGACCCGACTCCGTTCCGGGAATGCCCAGGTCCTGCGCCCGCTTGTCGGCCATGGCCAGCAGACGGCGGATCCGGCCCGCGACCGCGTCCTTGGTCAGCGGCGGGTCGGCAAGCGCGCCCAGCTCCTCCAGAGAGGCCTGCTTGTGCTCCATCCGCAGCCGGCCGGCGGCGGCGAGGTGCTCGGGCACCTCCTCGCCGAGGATCTCCAGGGCACGCTGAACCCGGGCGCCGGCGGCCACGGCCGCGCGCGCGGAGCGGCGCAGGTTGGCGTCGTCGAAGTTCGCCAGCCGGTTCGCGGTCGCGCGGACCTCGCGGCGCATCCGCCGCTCCTCCCAGGCAAGCACCGACTCGTGGGCGCCGAGCCGGGTCAGCAGGGCGCCGATGGCGTCCCCGTCCCGGACGACCACCCGGTCCACGCCCCGTACCTCACGGGCCTTCGCGGCGATGCTCAGCCGGCGCGCCGCACCGACCAGGGCGAGCGCGGCCTCCGGACCGGGGCAGGTCACCTCCAGGGAGGAGGAGCGCCCGGGCTCCGTCAGCGAGCCGTGCGCCAGGAACGCACCCCGCCAGGCGGCCTCGGCGTCGCAGGTCGCGCCCGAGACGACCTGCGGGGGCAGCCCGCGGATCGGACGGCCGCGGCCGTCGACCAGGCCGGTCTGCCGGGCCAGCTGGTCGCCGCCCGCCACCACCCGTACGACGAAGCGGGAGCCGCGCCGCAGACCGCCGGGGGCCATCACGATCAGTTCCGAGCTGTGCCCGAAGATCTCCAGGATGTCCCGCTTGAGTCGACGCGCCGCCATCGCGGTGTCCAGCTCCGCCTCGATCACGATCCGCCCGCTCACCAGGTGCAGGCCGCCGGCGAACCGCAGGATCGACGAGACCTCTGCCTTCCTGCAGCAGGTCCGGGTGACGGGAAGCCGGGAGATCTCGTCCTTCACCGCTGCCGTCATCGCCATGGGCCGATCCTTCCATGCATCCGAAAAATACGGTCGTACGCGGCGGCCAACAGCTCCGGATCATGCTTCGGGAGACCGTCGGCACGGGCCACCGGCGCCAGCTCGACCGCGGCGCCGAGCCGCTTGGCGGCGTCGGCGAGGGACTCGCGATCGGGCACGGCGGCCTCGTCGGCCAGCACCACGTCCAGGGCGAGTTTAGGGGCGTGTCGTCCCAAAACCTCCAAATGACGCTGCGGAGAGAACCCTTCGGTTTCTCCCGGCTGCGGCGCGAGGTTGAGGGAGAGGACCTTGCGGGCCTTGGTCTCGGTGAGCGCGTCGAGCAGCTCGGGGACCAGCAGATGCGGGATCACCGAGGAGAACCAGGAGCCGGGACCCAGCACCACCCAGTCCGCGTCGCGGACCGCGGCGACGGCCTCGGGCACGGCGGGCGGGTCGTGCGGGACGAGGTGCACCGACTGCACGTCGCCGGGCGTGAGCGCCACCGTGGCCTGGCCACGGACCGTGTCCACGTCGTCCGGGCGTGCCGGATCGTGCCCCCTGACCAGGGCCTGGAGCTCCAGCGGCACGGCGGACATCGGCAGCACCCGGCCGTGCGCGCCGAGCAGCTTGCCGACCAGGTCCAGGGCGAGGACATGGTCGCCCAGCTGCTCCCAGAGGGCGACGATCAGCAGATTGCCGACCGCGTGCTCGTGCAGGTCGCCCTTGGACTGGAAACGGTGCTGGATGACCCGGGACCAGGTCTGGCCCCAGTCGTCGTCCCCGCACAGCGCGGCGAGCGCCTTGCGCAGGTCGCCGGGGGGCAGCACGCCCAGCTCCTCCCGGAGCCGGCCGCTGGAGCCGCCGTCGTCGGCGACGGTGACCACGGCGGTCAGGTCGCCCGTGATCCGGCGCAGGGCGGCGAGGGAGGCCGACAGTCCCATGCCCCCGCCCAGCGCGACGACCTTGGGCTGGGCGCCACGCCTGCGGAGCGTGCGCACCGAGAGCGTGGACGTACGCCGACGGTACGGCTTCACTCGCGCCCCATGTCCCGGTGGACGACGACGGTCTCGACCCCTTCCGCGGCGAGACGGGCGGCGAGCTTCTCGGACGTGGCGACCGAGCGGTGCTTGCCGCCCGTGCAGCCGACGGCGATGGTCACGTACCGCTTGCCCTCGCGGCGGTAGCCCGCGGCGATCAGCTGGAGCAGCTCGGTGTAGCGGTCGAGGAACTCCTTGGCCCCGGGCTGGTTGAAGACGTACGCCGAGACCTCCTCGTTCAGCCCGGTGAAGGGCCGCAGCTCGGGGACCCAGTGCGGGTTCGGCAGGAAGCGCATGTCGACGACGAGGTCGGCGTCGACGGGCAGCCCGTACTTGAATCCGAACGACATGACGGTGGCCCGCAGCTCCGGCTCCTCGTCGCCGGCGAACTGGGCGTCCATCTTGGCGCGCAGCTCGTGGACGTTGAGGCTGGAGGTGTCGATCACCAGGTCGGCGTCGCCGCGCAGCTCGCGCAGCAGGTCCCGCTCGGCGGCGATGCCGTCGGTGATGCGGCCGTCGCCCTGGAGCGGGTGCGGCCTGCGGACCGACTCGAACCGCCTGACCAGGGCCTCGTCGGAGGACTCCAGGAAGACGATCCGCCGGGTGACCTGCTGGGCGTCGAGGGCGGCGAGGGACTCCCGCAGGGCGTCGAAGAACTGCCGGCCGCGGACGTCCACGACGACGGCGATCCGGGCCACGTTGCCCTGGGAGCGGGCGCCGAGCTCCACCATGGTGGGGATCAGCGCGGGCGGCAGATTGTCGACGACGAACCAGCCGAGGTCCTCGAGGCACTTCGCCGCGGTGGACCGGCCGGCGCCGGACATGCCGGAGATGATCACCAGCTCGGGGATGGCCGCCGCGTCGGCGGTCTCGCCGGCCTCCTTCGTGCCCGTACTCACGTGTCCTGCTCCGTCTTCTCTGTCGTGCGGTTCGTGCGGTTCGTGCTCATCGTGGCGGTCGTGCGCGGTCATGCGGTGGTGCCCCCGTCGTCTTCCATGATCTCTCCTGTTGCCGTATTCACGGCAGGTGCGGCCGGGGCCGCCTGCGCGAGGGCCACCGCCACGGCCTCGGCCGTCTTGCGGCCCATGCCGGGGACCTCGCAGATCTGCTCGATTGTCGCCTGTCGCAGCCGCTTCACCGAGCCGAAATGCTTGATCAAAGCCTGCTT
This sequence comes from Streptomyces sp. NPDC059875, assembly GCF_042731085.1. Classification (NCBI taxonomy): domain Bacteria; kingdom Bacillati; phylum Actinomycetota; class Actinomycetes; order Kitasatosporales; family Streptomycetaceae; genus Streptomyces; species Streptomyces sp. NPDC059875. Next base: position 7,294 of record NZ_JBHWJZ010000023.1, on the reverse strand, counting down.
CCGGGTGTCGCCGAGGCCGGGGATCGCATCCAGGGGGCTGGTCCTGACGCGCTTGTTCCGCTTCGAGCGCTGGTAGCGGATGGCGAAGTCGTGAGCCGTGTCACGCACCCGCTGAAGGAGGTACAGACCCTCGCTGGAGCGGGGCAGCACGACGGGATCGTCGTCACCGGGCAGCCAGACCTCCTCCAGGCGCTTGGCGAGGCCGCAGACGGCGATGTCGTCGATGCCGAGCTCGTCGAGGGCCCGCCGGGCGGCGGCGACCTGGGGCTGCCCGCCGTCGACGACGACGAGCTGGGGCGGGTAGGCGAAGCGCTTGGGACGACCGTCGTCGACGGGCACCTCGCCGGAGCCGGCCGGTCCGGAGCCGGAGCCGTTGGCCCGGCGGGTCCGGACGGGGGCACCGTCGAGGCCGGCGCTGTCGGCGGTGCCGGAGCCGGCGGCCGTGCCGGGGCTGACGGCTGCGCCGAGGCCGGCGACTGCGCCGGGGCCGCCCGTGCCCGGGCCGTCCTGCAGAGCGCCCACGGCGTCCGCCGCGTCCACCGCGTCGCCCTCGGCGTCCACGGCCACGCCCTCCTGGTCCCACTCCCCCGTCTTCTCCTTCTCGGCGAGGTAGCGCTTGAAGCGGCGGCTGATCACCTCGTGCATCGAGCGGACGTCGTCCTGGCCCTCGAAGCCCTTGATCTGGAAGCGGCGGTACTCGCTCTTGCGCGGCAGCCCGTCCTCGAAGACGACCATGGACGCCACGACGTCCTCGCCCTGGAGGTGCGAGATGTCGAAGCACTCGATCCGCAGCGGCGCGGAGTCCAGTTCCAGGGCCTCGGCGATCTCCTCGAGCGCCCGGGAGCGGGTCGTCAGGTCGCTGGCGCGCTTGGTCTTGTGCAGGACGAGCGCCTGCTGCGCGTTGCGCGCGACCGTCTCCATCAGGTCCTTCTTGTCGCCGCGCTGCGGGACGCGGAGGGAGACCTGGGAGCCACGGCGGCCGCTCAGCCACTGGGTGACGGCGTCGGCTTCCTCGGGCAGGGCGGGGACGAGGACCTCCTTGGGGACCGCGTCGCCGCTCTCCTCGCCGTAGAGCTGCTGGAGGGCGTGCTCGACGAGACCGGCCGTCGAGACGGCCTCGACCTTGTCCGTGACCCAGCCGCGCTGGCCGCGCACCCGCCCGCCGCGGACGTGGAAGATCTGGACGGCGGCCTCCAGCTCGTCCTCGGCGAGCGCGATCAGATCGGCGTCGGTGGCGTCGGCGAGGACGACGGCGTTCTTCTCCATCGCGCGCCGCAGCGCCTCTATGTCGTCCCGGAGCCGGGCCGCCTTCTCGTACTCCATCTCCTCGGCCGCCGCCATCATCTGCTTCTCCAGGCGGCGGATGTACGTGCCGGTGCGGCCGGCCATGAAGTCGCAGAACTCCTCGGCCAGTTCGCTGTGCTCGCCGGGGGTGACCCGGCCCACGCAGGGGGCGGAGCACTTGCCGATGTAGCCGAGGAGGCAGGGGCGTCCGGCGGAGGCGGCGTTGCGGAAGACGCCTGCGGAGCACGTACGGACGGGGAAGACGCGGAGCATCAGGTCGACGGTCTCGCGGATGGCCCACGCGTGGGCGTACGGCCCGAAGTAGCGCACGCCCTTCTTCTTGTGGCCGCGCATGACCTGGACGCGCGGGAACTCCTCGTTCAGCGTCACCGCGAGGTAGGGGTAGCTCTTGTCGTCCCGGTACTTGACGTTGAACCGGGGGTCGAACTCCTTGATCCAGGAGTACTCCAGCTGGAGCGCCTCGACCTCGGTCGAGACGACGGTCCACTCCACGGAGGCGGCCGTGGTGACCATGGTGGCCGTGCGCGGGTGCAGGCTCGCCAGCGGCTGGAAGTAGTTGGCCAGCCGTTGACGCAGGGACTTCGCCTTCCCGACGTAGATCACCCGGCGGTGCTCGTCGCGGAATTTGTAGACCCCCGGCGAGTCGGGGATCTGTCCCGGCTTGGGGCGGTAGCTGGAGGGGTCGGCCATGCTCCCCACCCTACTTGCGGCGACCGACACTCAGACCGTGTGCGCTCGTTGGCCGGGCATGGCGAATGAGGCGACAGGACGGCTGGCGGGCCGGGTGTGCGTGATCACGGGCGCGGCGAGCGGGATCGGGCGGGCGACGGCGCTGCGCTTCGCGCGGGAGGGGGCCCGGGTGGTGGCCGCCGACGTGGACGCGGAGCGGCTCGCGACGCTCGACGAGGGCATGGTGACGGTCGTCGGCGACGTCTCGCGGGACGAGGACGCCCGGCGGATGATCGCGACGGCGGTGGAGCGGTTCGGCCGGCTCGACGTCCTGGTGGCGAACGCAGGGGTGATCCCCCTCTCCGACGTCGTGGAGGCGACCGGGGAGGACTGGGACCGGATCATGGCCGTGGACGGCAAGGGCATGTTCCTGACCTGCAAGTACGCGATCGAGACGATGGCCGGGCAGGGCGGTGGCGGGGCGATCGTCTGCACCTCGTCGATCTCGGGGGTGGCGGGCCAGGCCCGCCAGGCGGTCTACGGCCCGGCCAAGTTCGTGGCCTCGGGCCTGACCAAGCACCTGGCGGTCGAGTGGGCGGACCGCGGAATCCGGGTCAACGCGGTGGCCCCGGGCACGATCGAAACGGAACGGGTCGCCGCCGCCCGCGTGGAACCGGGCGGCGCGGAATACCTGGCGGACATCGTACGAGCGCACCCCATGGCCCGCTTCGGCGAACCGGAGGAGGTGGCCGCGGCGATCCTCTTCCTGGCCTCGGACGAGGCGTCCTTCATCACGGGGGTGGTGCTGCCGGTGGACGGGGGCTATCTGGCGCGCTGAGGCCGGGGGCCCTGGGCGGCCCGCCGGACCGAGGCCCGGCGGGCCGCCCTGTGGGTCTGGAACCGCAGGGTGCCCCGGCTGGCGCTGCGACGCGAGCCCGCGGGCAGGGCGGCCGGGTGCAGCCCCGTCCCCGACCCCGTGCCCCGTCGCACCGGCGCAGCGCCGCCGCTCGGGAGGGGCCGAAGCCCCCGTCCCGTCAGGGTTTCGGGGAGGGGCGGGGTGGGGGACACCGCCCCTCCCCGGCGGCGGGGCGGCAGGCTCTGCGGGTCGGCGTTCAGGCCACGGGTGGGCGGCTCGCCGGGCGGCGGTGTCGCCGGGCGGCCGTGCCGAGGAGGCCCAGGGCGATCGCGGCGCCCGCCGCAGCCGTCGTCGAGGCCGCCGTGACCAGGGGTTCCTCGTGGGGCGTGGGCGGGGTGGCGTAGCCGCCGGCCGAGCCCTTCTTCGCGTAGGCCGAGTCGGGGAGCTTGTCCGCGTACGCCTTCACGACCCGGTCCCGGTACGCGGCCAGGGTCGTGCCGTTCCGCCCGACCGCCCGTACCGCGTCCTCGTCCAGCGGGAGCACCTTCGCGCCCTTCTGGACGTACCACGCGTCGATCTGCGGCTCGCGGAACACGACCCCGCCCGGCAGCGCCCGCGCGCCCTGCGCCGTGTAGCGGATCTCGTCGTCGCCGGTGGCGATGTTCACCACCTGCCAGCCGCCGGCCTGCCGCACCGTCCACAGCGAGGCCGTCTGCCCGTCCGAGGCGACCGCCTTGCTCGCGTGGAACTCGACCCGGGCCACGGGAGCGCCGGGCTTCCCCGCGACGAAGTCGGGGGACAGGATCCGTACGGGGACGGACCCGCCCTCGATCCGGGGCGCGGCCGCCGAGCGCGCGACGGCGCCGTCGCGGGCGAAGAACCGGGAGAGCGTGTCCAGCGTCGCGGGCGCGGACGCCGCCTTCTCCGGGGTGGGCGCCGTCGGCGGCGCGTCGGCCGCGGCGGCCGGCACCGCGCCGAGGGCGACGAGGCCGGCGGCGGACAGGAACCCGGCGCCGATGGCGCGTACACGTGCGTTCATCGTCGTCACGCCCCTATCCGGTAGAGCGAATGCGTCCAGGAGAAGGAGTTGTTGTCCACGTACCAGGCGTGCGACGCCCAGTTGTAGCGGTCGCTGGACGGCCAGGGGTCGCCCCAGTAGACCCAGCTGTTCGCGTCGTCGTACCCGTAGATCACATGCATGTGCCCACCCCCGCTCGACCACTGGATCCGCGTCTCGATCGGGCGGTCGGCGTTGATCTCGGTCTGCACGGTCGAGTAGCGCAGCCAGCCGGTCACGTACGAGCCGGGGTTGACGCCCGCCCAGCGCAGACCGGTCTGCACATTGCCGAGGGTGGCCTGGTTGTTGGGGCAGTCGTAGCCCTGCTGGCGGTTGAAGGCGGCGTTGCAGAACTGGTTCTGGCTGTAGTTCCTGCCGAACCAGGTCGCGATGGTGTTGCCGGCGGCGGCCCAGCACCAGTTGGTCTTCTGCTGCGCCTGCATGGTGATGTTCAGCCGCTTGTTCGCGAGGGCCGCTTGGGTGGAGACGTCCTCGCTCGTCGGCGCGGCGGTCGCCGACGACATGGGAAGCAGGAAGAGGGCGGCAGCGGCGAGTGCCGCCAGGGACAGCTTTCTACTGCGCATCGCGTTCCTCCCGAGGTGGGGGGTGGGGATGTGGGGAGTCGGAGGAGCGCGTCCGGACGCTGTTCAGGAGCATCGAGCGTTGTCCGGAACGGGTCAACACGCTTCAATGCGGGGTGACGGCGGGCTGTGAACGCTGTGACCCGGGTGTGAACACGCGCCCGCCCGTCACCTGCGGGACCGCCGTGGGCGGTGCGGTGCCCCGTCTGTTGAGTCGTGAACGTTCACTGAGGAGTCCCGTGGGGCACACCGAGGCCGATCTGGCGCAGTTGCTGCACACCGGACCGTTCCATCTGGCGCTGCGCACGGCGTTCGCGGTGCGCGGTCTGCCGCTCCAGCGGGTGCAGCATCACCTCGCCCACCGGGGCATCAAGGTCGGGGTGACCAGCCTCAGCTACTGGCAGCAGGGCGCCCGCCGCCCGCAGCGGCCCGAGTCGATGAAGGCCGTGCGCGCCCTGGAGGAGGTTCTCCAGCTGCCGGGGAACTCGCTGATCCGGCTGCTGGCCGAGGACACGACGGCGCGCGGTGACGTGGAGCGGCCCGCGGCGCGTTCGTACCGCTCGCTGGTGGAGGCGTCCGGGGCCGTGGAGGAGCTGCTCGCCGCGCTGGAGTCGCCGGTGGACGGCGGGCTGCACACGGTCGGCCACCACGAGCGGGTACGCATCGGGGCGCGGCGCGAGCTGGTGGGGCGGGACTCCCAGCACGTGGTGCGGGCGCACCGGGACGGGATCGACCGCTATCTCGCCATCCACCACGGCGATCCGGGCTGCGATCCCTCGCGGGTGGTCGTGCGGGCGACGGAGAACTGCCGGACGGGGCGGGTCCGGTGGCACGCGGAGACGGGGGTGCTGGTCGCGGAGCTGCTCTTCGACGCGCGGCTGCGGGCCGGGGAGACGTACCTCTTCGGCTACGGCTTCGAGGACGGGACGGGCGGTCCGAGCGGGGAGTACGTCCGCGGGTTCAGCTTCGCGGGCGGGCAGTACGTGCTCCAGGTGCGGTTCGACGAGACCGCCCTTCCGGTGCGGTGCCGGCGCTTCGCGCAGGTCTCGGCCGGGGCCCCGCGCGGCGGCCGCTCGGATCTGACGCTGAGCGGGCAGCACCGCACGGTGCACCTGGTGGAGCAGGGGGTACGGCCGGGGATCCTGGGCATCGACTGGGACTGGGCGTAGGCACGGTTGACGGTTCCGGGCCTTGGCCCCGGAGCCGTACGCGTGCGGGCTTACGCCACCGGGCCTTACGCCTCCGGGCCTTACGCCTCCGGGCCCGCGACCAGCTGTCCGCCCTCGACGCGGACCGGGACCTCGGGAAGCGGGACGGTCGCCGGGCCCTGGAGGGCCTTGCCGGTGGTCACGTCGAAGCGGCTGCCGTGGCACGGGCAGTTGCCCTCGTTGTTCTCGATCTTGTCGAGGACGCAGCCGGCGTGGGTGCACTGGGCGCTGAACGCCTTGTACTGGCCCTTGGCCGGGCAGCTCACCAGCACCCGCTGCTCGCGGTAGAGCTTGGCGCCGCCGACCGGTACGTCCTCGGGCGCGCCGAGCGTGACCGGTGCGGTCGGGGTCGGCACCTGGGCGTGCCCGAGCTTGGACTCCGTGGAGCAGGCGGCGACACCCAGCCCGGCGGCCCCGGCGAGCGCGGCGCCTTTCAGAACGGTGCGGCGGGTGGACTGGCCGGACATGAGCGCTCCACGGTGGGATCGGGGCAAGAGGTGACCGAACCGACGATACCGGCGGGCCTGTGGGGGCCGTCGCGGGGGCTACGGCGGGGCTGTCGTGGTCCGTGGGGCATGGGTTACGTTCACGGGCGTGATCGTCGTCGCCGGTGAGTCCCTGATCGATCTGGTCCCCGAGGGGGCCGGCGCCACTGCCCTGTCCCCGCTGACACCCAAGCCGGGTGGGGGTCCGTACAACACGGCCGTGGCGCTCGGCCGGCTGGGGGCGGAGGTGGCGTTCTGCTCGCGCGTCTCCACGGACGCCTTCGGGGTGGCCCTGCTGGACGGTCTGCGGGCGGCGGGGGTCTCGGACCGGCTCGTCCAGCGCGGCCCGGAGCCGACGACGCTGGCGGTCGCGTCGGTGGGCGCGGACGGCTCGGCGGAGTACGGCTTCTATGTCGAGGGCACGGCCGACCGGCTCTTCGCCCTGCCGGAGCGGCTTCCGGCGGGGGTGCGGGCGGTGGCGTTCGGCACCTGTTCGCTGGCCCTGGAGCCGGGGGCGAGCGCGTACGAGGCGCTGCTGCGGCGGGAGGCGGAGCGCGGCGCCCTCACGCTGCTCGACCCCAACATCCGCCCGGGCCTGATCCCGGACGGGGCCGCCTTTCGCGAGCGCTTCGCGGGCTGGCTGCCGTACGTCTCGGTCCTGAAGCTCTCGGAGGAGGACGCCGTCTGGTTGGGCGGTTCCCCGGCCGAGTGGCTGAAGCGGGGACCGTCGGCGGTGGTCCTGACCCGTGGCGCCGCGGGGCTGACGGTCTTCACCTCGTCGTTCGAGGTGGCGGTGGAGGCGGCCCGTGTAGAGGTCGCGGACACGATCGGCGCGGGCGACACGGTGAACGCGGCGCTGCTGCACGGCCTGGGTGATCGCCCGGTGGACTCCCTGGACGCCGGCGCCTGGTCCGCCCTCCTGTCGTACGCGGCGAGGGCCGCGGCCCTGACCTGCACACGCCCGGGTGCGGAACCTCCGTACGCGAGCGAGCTGACGGACTGACCGCGGGTACGGGGTGGGGGGGGGGCCCCCCCCCCCCCCCCCCGCCCCCCCGGGGGGGGGCCCCCCCCCCCCCCCGGGGGGGGGGGGGGCGGCCGCGGGGGCGGGGTAGTAGGGGGGGCCCGAAGGTGAG